>BNTT01000029.1 GCA_025996815.1 Bacteroidia bacterium | reverse complement strand
CTTTCCTTGTGTAAGGATGCGGACTTGTCTTTCGGATAGGGTAAAAGCCAATTTTTCCCATGTATCAAGGTTGGCAGATGCCTCTACTTCAAGACATTGGTAGTTTGGTGATACGCCTTTGAACACTACACTGTCTAAAACGGTGACAGTGCCTAAGTCCAAGCGAAAAATCCCCCATTTGTAATCCGGTTTTGATGCGATTTCCTGAATTGCTTCGTAGCGGCTACGATGATGCGAAAAACCTGTTTCGGGATTTCCATCAAACAGTTGTTTGTCCCATATTCCCAATTCAACGAAAAGCGGACTTTCAAAAAAGGCATCCCGTGCCGCTTTCACTTGCGGAATAGCCGTTTCACCTGAGCGTTTCAGGCTGCGGACTTCCATTGCATTGTTGTCTAAGCCAAAGAAGAGTGTTTCCAACTGTTTTTCGGCATCGGCAGGAACAGGTATTTTCGTAAAGGAAGCGTTTAACTTGCGGTGGTGGTCGTTTTTCAGTTTACTGCCGGCGAACGAAACAGTGTATTTCCCATCGTTTTGTTTTACCTTTTTCCCGTCAATCATCACATTGTCCAAACCGCCTTTCAGGGAAATCTGATATGTTTTTCCGGGGGCGCCCAAGAGTTCTATCTCTACGGGTTCGCCTTCCTTGTCTTTTAATACCTGATAATCAATACCGTTGATGCCGGCACCGCTCTTATCAACCGGTGTCACGCGCACCAAAGCCGAGCGAAAGGGTTCCACCGTCACAGGCAGGGATTCCTCGGCTTGCACGTAGCCCAATATCCTTTCTGTCGGATGATACTGGCGCACTTCGTAGGTGCCTTTGCCTTTGATGCCGATACCGTCCCCGACCGTAAGCGTATGTTCTTCGCGTTCCCAGCCCAAATTGACGAAAGTGAGCAAGCGGGTGTCGTCGTTTCCGCGTGATACGGCATATTTGCCATAGAGTGCTTCCGGCAACGCTTTTCCATTCACCAATATGTCGTTGTATTTGCGATGCAGATTGAAAATATGTGCCAATTCTGCCAACTCTCTATCTCGCAGCAACCATGGATTTCCGTATATTTCGGGTGCCATGATGAGGTTGCGATTGAAAGCCTGCAAAATAAGGTCGTCCTGCCAATAATCCAAACAGGAAGACAGGCAAACGCCGTGGTCTTCGGTGAGCCGTTGTAAATCAGGCGGTAATCCGCGGTCTAAATTTTTGACACGGGCATGGGTGGCAGTCCGGTTGTTGTTGATGAGAATATCGACGTATGTTTCCAGCCCTCCCCACAGAAAAGTGGTCATCTGTTTCAAGGCTTCTTCATCTAAGTTAATCCGGTGGTTGAGGGCAATTAAATCAGGAACATGCTGACGCACTTCTTGCATCATGCGGGTAAATTCGCCTCTTTTTTCGGTGCGCAAAGGCGAACAGCAATTGTCGAATTTGAAAAGTGCCAAGTTGTAATCTTTCGCCAAACCTACCAGAAAATTGCGCCGATAATCAGCATCGGCAGGCGTTGTACCAAAACCATCAGGACCTAACCATACGCCGAGGCGGGTGCCTGTTTTTCCGAAAAGAGCCTTAATTTCCGTCAGTCCGTTGGGAAATTTGTGCTTATAATGAGGTGCTCCGGCATAAAAAGCTTTATTCAGCCAGACTTGACGAGGCAAATCAACCCGGTCGGAAAGCGGAAGTGTGCCGACCTCATAAGCCTGTTCTGCATCATCTTTTATCGGCGGCATCCACGAAATCAGGCTACCGTCGATATTTCCCGAATCGAACAAATAAATATCCAATGTCATACCATAAGCGTCATACAGCCATTTGAAGAACTCGTAATTCTGTAATGTCTGCTTCTCTGTTGACCCTTCCCAGGCATTGTTTATCCAAGAAAAGTACATAGACTTGGACGGCGTTGCATTGTCCGCTCCACCAACAGGATAACTTGCCTGCTTTTGTGCGAAAGAGGCGTAAAACCCGCTCATGACGAACAGGGCTATTAAAATTTTTGTTTTCATTTTTATTTAATTTTAATGATTACCGGTTTATTGATTTTCGACGGCTAATGCCGCTTTTATTCCGGCGATAGCCGTCGGGTTAGGGGCGGTATTATACACACCGCTTCCGACTACATTGGTAAATATGCTGAGAAATCGGCATCGGGGAATGGAAAGCCCTTCTATGATAGGCAAGCTCCATCGGGTTACGTCCGTAGAATTTCCAAGAATAGCCCATTCTGAAATGCCGAAATAAGGAGCATCCGACTTACTCAAAATATCTAAAGCGGTAGCAAATCCTTTCGGATGGGTGGCATTGTGCGAAACGCCTCCTTCTTTAAGGGGTGTGTAATCATAAAAACTCCATCCGGGACAGGCATAATCGTTAATACAGGCAGCCATATCTTTTTCGGTGCCATACGCATAGGCATAAATCTTATCGCGCGGAACATTAAAATCGGCACAGAGTTTGCTCACTATTTCGGTATGTCGTCTTGCTATTTCTGCCATATCGTCTTCTGTAATCTCACCGGATGTTTTTATGCCGGATGTTTTAAGTGCTGCGTATCCGATGGGTTGCACCCCTCTGCCGGGTAGATATATATTGATGCCTGTTGTAGGGTCGTTTGCAGCATCTTGAGACAAATAACTGTTCCCATTGGGATAATACCAATTATTTACGCCAAACGACACTTCGCCTGTTACCTGAATGCCGGCAAACAACCATTTTTGGTTGGCAGGCAACGCCTCATACCAGTCCAGCACTATTTCTATAAACTCGCTCATCTGTTCGGTTACGGCATTGCGGTATGCAGGACTAAACAGATTAGGCATCGGGGTGATACGCATTTGACGGTCCCAGTTGAGCCATCCTATTTTAACCGCATCGTCGGACGACCAAGATGTCCATTCTACGTTTTCTTTGTTAGCCGGATTGTAGCCTGCCTTGTTACTGTCCCACCAATTCCACAGGTCAGGGCGAGCATCCAGAAAGGTGATTGCATCCAACTGAACCAACACCGGAAGGTTGTGTTGTTGAGACAGGGATAAATGTTTTCGCAGACCGTTGAGCAAGGTTGTTCTTGGATGTTGAAAGCAATACAGGATAAAGAGTTGTCCGACAGCCACTTTTTTCCCTATTTGTTCACCAAATGTGGCGTTGATTTTTTCGTAGAAATATTCTTGATATGTGTCGCTGATAAAAATGAACTGTTCCGGACCCGTCCACCATTTGGCATGAAGAGTCATGTCCGAAACGACGGTTAAGGTATTGAAATCTATTCTCTCGCCTGCTTCGCTGTACCATCCGGCAAACAAGAAATCCTGTTTTACCGGAGTATTTCCGGGTTCTATGATTCTGCCGCCATTGCGGGTTAGCTGCGGAGCCGGAGCAGGCAAGCCTCCTGCCACATCAAACGTTACAGTATGCAAGGCTGTGGTGGGGACAGGAACATCTATCGGTTCCGGGTCATCTGTTCCACATCCCGAAACGCCTAACACTAAAGCAACAATGCTTAAACTTAAAAATACTGCTATTTTCTTCATGTTGATTACATTTTAATCCTTATTTATTTGCAAAATACATCAAATTCGGCAACTGCCATCCAATAGATTTCCCATCCTGTCCATCGGAAATACCGTGCTGAAGTGGGCGTAACATCAAAATAGCGCGCTCCCATTACGTCGGCAGTGGTGTCGCATGTGTATTCACCCAGATTTGTCCACGTAATATTGTCTTTACTTACTTCAAAGCGGACATTATTCGGCAATTTCTGAGGCTCATACGAGGGCCAAACAGCAAATCGGACAATGGTGGCTTCGGCACCCAAATCAATCGTAACAGACGGAGTGCCGTCCTCTTCTTCGGTAGCATCAGTATGCCAGCGGTCGGAAAAATCTCCGGTCGTATCCCCGTTAATCGCCTTTGTTGCCGGTAAATCAGCCAATGCCGAAGAATACGAAAGGATTTTCCAGCCCGTTTTCTCAAAAAAGAAGTAGCCTGTTTCCTCTTGATAGTTGGTAACTAATTGTTCCGATTCGGGCAAATATGCCATCCGGTGTTTCAAATTCGATTGATAATCGGCAATGTTGGTGAATTGCGCCGATGCCGGTGTCTGAACCGTTTTTTCAGTACCATCCAAACCGATATATGCCACTTCCGAATACAACGCTCCGTTGGCAGCATCGGCGGCATCCCACTCAATGGTAATAGAGCCGCCGCCTTTTGTTGAAAGATTTTTAATGCCTCGCGCTCCCAGCACCGTTATGACGATGGATTTTTCAATGTTTCCGCTTTTCACTTTCACGGCTGCCAAACCGGAAGCCATTGCGATTACTTCACCTGTCTGCGATACGGTAACAAACTCCGCCCCTTCCGATACCGACCATACAGGAACATAATCCATGGCAGATGCCGGCACAGGAGTAGCGACAAGGGTTAAACTTCCGCCTGCCACTAAGGCTGTCTGCAAGGTTGTAATAGCAATGTCTGTTAAAGGCTTGGGTGCAAGTGGTTCGTTATCGTCTTCCCCACACCCTGCCACAATGAGTGCTAAACCTAAAAATACGACTAATTTATTCATCTGTAAATTGTTTGTTTTCATTTGAAATTTTCGGCAAAAGTACAATAAAAAATTCATATAAAAGTACATTTTTTGCAAAATCCACCCCTTCGGAAAAAACAGCAAAAAAAGTTTGGTTTGAATAGAATTTTTGCCTAACTTTGTCCCCGATTTTGAACAAAGTTAAAAAAGTAATGAAAAAATTATCACTAATGACGGCAGTTATGATGCTGCTAAGCCTCGCGGCTGCGGGGCAGGATTACAGCACCACGAAGCAGGTGCAGGAAAACGACAGTTGGCGTGCCGAGGCGAACGCCCGCATCGAAAAGCACCGCAAGGAGGACGTGAGCATACGCCTCACGCAAAACGGCAAGCCCGTGAATGGCGCCACCGTCCGTGTGGAGATGACACGCCACGAGTTCCTTTTCGGCAGCAATATTTTCGCGTGGGGAGTGGACAACACGGACTACAACCGCCACTTTGCGGAACTGCTGAACTTCGCCACGATGGGCTTCTACTGGGCAGGCTACGAGGCAGAGAAAGATAAGCCCGCCTACGATGGCACCCAAGCGGTGGCTGAGTGGTGCGCCACCAACGGCATTACCGGCAAAGGACACCCGCTGGTTTGGAACACCGGCGAACCCTCGTGGATAAAGGATATGACCGACGAGGAAATTCTCCGTCGGCAGTTGGGGCGCACCACCGACTGCGCAGCGCGCTTCAAAAGCACCATCACCGTGTGGGACGTGATAAACGAGGTGGTGGGCTGGGACCGCGAACAATGCTGGAGCACCGCACCACGCCTCACCTCGCTGGTGGTGAATAATATGGGCAAAGTGCCTTTTTGCAAGGCTGTCTTTGCCGCTGCCCGCAAGGGAAACCCCGATGCCACTCTGCTGATTAATGACTGGATGGTGTATAGCGACATAACCGAGGACGACCGCCGCTACACGGATTTGCTCAGCCGCCTCACCGATGAAAAGGGGCTGCCGATTTACGATGCCATCGGCATTCAGAGCCACATGCACGGTGGTCCGTGGAGCAACGAAAAAATCTGGTCAATCTGCGAAAAATATGCCAAGTTCGGCAAGCCGCTGCACTTCACGGAAACCACCATCGTGTCGAGCATAGAGAAGGGTATATCGTGGGGCTCAATAACTGAAGACATCCCGAACACGCCTGAGGGCGAGATTTTTCAACGCGATGCGGTGGAGCGGTTCTACACGATGGTGTTCTCGCACCCCGCCACTGCCGCCATTACGTGGTGGGACTTCAGCGACCTCAACGCATGGCGGCACGCACCCGCCGGTCTGCTGCGCAAGGATATGACTCCCAAGCCGGCATACGAGGTGCTGCAAAAGTTGATTAAGCACGACTGGACAACCAACGCCACGGTGAAAACCAACAAAACCGGCACCGCGAAGCTCCGCGCATTCCGCGGCGACTACCGCATCACCGTTACGCAAGGCACGAAAACCCGCGTGTTCACGGAGAAAGTCGCCAAAGGCAAAGACGTGATTGAGATTAACTTGTAGGAGGTTCAAATCGAATGCGAGAAAATGATATGTTTTCATTCTACTGTTTTATTATTAATGGTTATTTTTGATTTTCCGGCTTGACATTTTTGAAATTAAAATGCTCAATGGTGCTGTTCTTTAAACCGGATACCGAGATACACGTTCCTGCATGGGTTGCCGACACGTTCTCAAAATAGGTATTCCTGATTTTCGGAAGCCCTTTTTCCGGCGCTACCGGCAATAGCGTTGAAAGCCGGTTTTTGCGCCGATACTGCGTTTATTGCGAAGCAGGTATCCGTTCACATACCTTGACCGATGAACATGCGGCAAGAATGCCGGAAAGTAATATAAATAAGGTACTTCTTCATTTTCTTGATATTTGATATTTATATTATTTATATTCTAACCATGCTGTTGCTGTTGAATTTTTATCGGCAACAATTCTAATCCACCGTGCCAACAAAGATTCAGGAAAGCGGTATGTGAAATTTTCATCTTGTTTGACGGTAAATTGTTTGTATTTTACCCAATCATCATCGCCGGTCGGGTCAACTTCTATGCTAAAAGTAACATTTCCGGCTGATTGATGTGATAGTTTCAAGGTGCGTTGGTCGTAAAAACCAAACAGATAAGGGTCGGAAGGAACATTTGCCGATACATGGCTGTTTACCCAAGGTCCACCACGCCCTACAGGTTTTCCCAATTTCCAGATGTCATCAATCGCACCTGCCCAAACAGCGGCTTTCCTGTCGCCGGAAGTAAAAATGTGCGGATTGTTGCCTGTTTTGTTGGGGTTGACGCCTGAAATAATCAATAATCCCCGATAGGAAGCATAATCGTTGATTCGCAGATTGTGCGAGGCTATCGGACGAATTTTGGCATAACCATCCGCATTTTCGGCAGGTAATTCGTAAAACGTGCCATGACAATTAAATAAATCCCGTTCGGTTGATACTTCTCTGCATATACGCAACCATCCTTTGTTGGTAGCTTCCGTATAGCGTTCATCGCCTAAGGGCAACCGCCATCTGCGTCCGGCATCGTCCACAATCAGTACCGAGCCTTTTTCTATTTCAACGGCTTGTTGCGGAACGGCAAATTTTTCGCGGATGAATGTTGCTGTTTCGGAATCATTTTTGGACACAAAATTCATTTGGTCGTCTATTTCATAATAGTCTGTTTCACCTTTCTCCGTATTTGCCAACAGTCCGAGTGCGCGGCGGTTGTTGCCTAAGCCGTAGAGTAAACCGCCTAAAGAAGCACCATCTTCAACGGTAGCTATGCCATTAAAAATGGCGTCCGGTTGTGTAGAGCGGTTCTCTTTTGCACCATATACGAAAGCAAGGCTTGTTGTTGTCGCTTTGTCTATCTTCACCCGTACCCATTCCCCTTGTTCGCTATTGCTAAACTCCACGAACTTCGATGCTCCGGGTGCGAGTTTAATCTTTGATAATGCACTCCATTTATTTGTTCCTTGGGTGTCTGTTTCAAAACTGAACGTAACCGTTTGCTTGCCTGCGTTTTTGAGCCATGCGCTGCGCGTGTCCCATCCGGCAAAAAGGAAAGGCTCGGATGTTGTTCCGGCTGCAATGGTTTCATTCAGCCATACATATCCGCCGGCATTGCGTGGACCAAGATTTGCCGGTTGTTCAATGGCGGTAAACCACAGATTGGAATTGGATTGTCCCGCACCTTCGATATTTCCTTTGGTTTTGCGGGTATTGAGAAACTCTTTTTGTGCGGAATCATCGCAGCCGAATACCAACCGGTCATTCCAACGGGCAAAATCACCAACTACTTTCAGGTATGCCGACAAGGGACGAATACCCGCTGTATTTGCCACCGTAAATGTTTCGGGGAAATGCCAAAACATCCCGTGCATCGTCATCAGGTAATCGGGATTTTCAGCGGTTCCTATATCACGAATGCGTGGCCATTCTGTATTCCATCCGTGCGCCCCGTCATACGAATAACTTGCTTTGGGCAGACGGAAAAACATCCATCCTTTCTCTGCATCGCGAACACCAAGTAACAAGGATTTGTAATCCCATCCAATTGTCCATATCGGATCACTTACCGGATTTTTATTGCCGCAGATACCTCCGGGACCGGTTACTTCCGTAAATTGATTACGCCGCACTAATTTCCAATTTTTGCCGTCCCATTCGGACAATGAACCGGCCTCCACATCAAATTTACGCAAAGCTTCTTCCGTATCTTCGCCGTTGTTGCTGAAAACCAATACACCTTGACCGGAATACAATCCTTTGCCATGCACTCCGGGAAGTAAAGAATTGGATTGCGCCATTTGACCGGTGGTCTTCGGAATAAGATTGCCGTCTTTATAAAGTTCATTTACCTCCAAGGTGTTCACATCTACTTCGTAAAATCCTTCCTCCATAGTGGCGTAATAAATTTTATCTGCCGGATTTGTCAGGTGTCGGGCGTTTCCTGTAAGGCGACCCGGCATGAGCGAATTGGGAATAACGCGAAGGTTGGCTTTTTCATCGATAGCATACGCACCGATAAACAGTTGATTGCTTTCGTTATGAATCATCCGGTTGGCAGGAGTGCCGCCGATGCTTTCCTGGCGAATAATCTGTTTTAAATCCGGTGTTATCTGATACAGTTTGTCGGATGAGCCAAACGGAAGATGAGGTCCGTAAGTGATTGTCCATAAATTGCCTGCCCACGGAACAACGGCACCGGTGCCACATTCGCCCTCGTTGTTATATTGTGCCAAATGGGGATAGATGCCACTAATGCAAAGTTTGGACGATTGCGTTTGGGCTTGCACGATTCCGCATACAAGGAGCGTAAAGCAAAGCATAAAATATTTTTGTATCATAGTCTGTTATTTAAAATCTACTTGTTTTTTATAGGCACTTCTATTTTGAACGAGCCGTCCAAATCGGTAGTCACGCATTTACATTTATTTGATTGTGCAAAGGTACGACATGTTTTTATTATATAAAGTGTGAAAAATGTTTTTTCCCTATAAAAATTGATTTTTTTGGGGGGGGGGAGGGGCATAGCTGTCAGGTTAAGGGCTTCGCCCAGTCGTGTAACGCGATGCGTTGGGCTGGGACGTGTTGCCCTTTCAGGGCGAAACGAGGTGGGGGGAGCCATCTACCCTGCGCTTCGCTTGTGGGTTATCGAAATTGTACCCCACACGGGGTAGCTGGTCACTGTAAATTTGGTGTGGTTGCCCTGAATACCTTTACCGGTCCGATTAGTCCCGACTCAAGCAACGGTGAATTTTTGTCGAAATGCTTCCATGTGGTGAAGGTATATCTGCCACTCGTGCGGGGTTTGCCATCTGTCAACCATTCCGGCCATTGTCCATTGGCGGGTTCATCGTCAGGAAGGAACTCGTCGCCTATTAAGCGGTTAGGCCAAAGATTGACTACTTCTATTTCCAGTTCGTTATCACCTTTTTTTACCGCTTTCGTGATATCCACTTGCCAGGGGAACGTCCAAACAGTCCCTAAATCTTTGCCGTTGAGCCGCACGCGCGCCATATTTTTTACTGTGCCCAAATCGAGATACAAGGTATTGCCGGTGGTCGAACAGTCGAAATTCGTGCGGTAAAAAGCGGTTCCGGAATAATATTTGATACCCGGATTTTCATTTTTCGACCAATCTGTTAGTTGCTCGAATACGACTGATTCAGGACCTCCCCATTTCGGGTCAAAAGAAACTGTCCACGGGGCGGTCAAGGTGAATAATACATTCTTTTCGGAAAAATTGGTTTTGCCTTCCGGTTTTCCTGCCTTGTTGCTGAATACAATAAAATAACCTTCGTCCACATCAAATTTCAATGGGACAATGGTTTGTCCGTTTTTTTCGGTATATTCGGGCAGCGCACGCATTTCACCGCTTACAGGATGCCAAAGAGCCGGTTTTTTCCCGGTGATGCGGAATTTGCACGTTTCGGCTGTCGGCTTTTCAGTGCGGTTGGAAACGAAATAGATGTCAGTACCTTTCAATGTGCGGTGCGTGTAGCGAATGCCGCCTTGCGACTCGAAATCGGCAGGAACGCTTTCGGCAAGTATTTTGGCACCCATATCGTAATGCGGATAGAAATTGTCCGGCTTGTTTTTCAATTCCTGCCCCCAGATGATTTTTCCTTTTCCAAAATTACGGGTAGTCAAGACTTCAGGAGCGTCCCCCCTACCCCATAATTCTTGAACCAAAGCCTTCAACTCCTCATCACAAGCCGGATAATTGCTCAGGCTTGGCGATTTTTCAGGCGGAAGTCCTATCACTGTGGCTCCGGTGCGGACAAGTTCTGCTATCTTTTTCAACAGCGCAGGTGTCATGATTTTGAAATATGGCAATGCGAGTATGCGGTAAGTGGCACCGCCCGGGAAAACAATCTTGTTGCCTTTCACTTCGGCTTTATACAACATGCTGGGCGGACAAGCGTCGAAGTTGTAACCCTTTCTATCCGGCAACATGGGATTTTCGTATTCATAAGCCGATTCGGGCGCGCGGAATACAAAAGGAGATGCTTCCGGCGCGAGATAGAGCACGTCGGCTACGGTGCGCCCCTGTTGCAGCATATATTGGCAGCGCGCCACGTAACGATGATAGGCGTCTGACATTGACCACCATGTTTGGTTGCGGTCCCAATGCACGCCGTAAGGTCCCATCGTCATGCCGGGACGCAGGCTGTCGGGCAGCGACTGATGCTGGAAGGTATGGTAAACGAAGCGATTGATACCGGCTGCATACGCCCATTCGCCCTGATTTTTCATTGAGCCGGGATGCTGTTTCCAATTGTCCACAGCGGTAAATGATTCGGCTGGCACAACGGGTTGCCCCAGCAGATGCGATACCGAAGTGCCCTCGGCTACGCCGAATGAGGTGTTGTAACCGCCGAGGCTCCAAAATTCGCACATCGGCATATCGCAGGAGGCTGCCAATTCCATATCTGCCAAAGGTGTCATGTCGTAAGGTTCGACGGAAACACCTAAACCGTAGCTTTTCGCGTATTTCATCACATAGCCGGAATGATTTTCCACTACCAATTCCTGCGCCGTTTGCCGCAAGTCCCAAAGGAAACGTTCGCTTTCCTCCCTGTTTTGCACCATAACACCGGCATAGAGCGGATAATATGGCAACGGGTCGTATCCCCTGCGTTGGGTAAATTCTTCACGGAAACGGGCAGTCCAATTTTGCGCACCCATCTCCCAACTGTCGATGTGCAGCATCTGCAAACCGCCTTTGGGATTGGATTTTGTGAAACCGATATGCTGAAAAAGTTTTCCGGTAAATTGGTCTAAATGGGCTTTCATGGCGACCGTATCGAATTTGTCGGCTTCAAAACCCAAGCCGGGATAGGGAGCCGGACGGGTAATCGCGCCATTGTTGCGACTGCCGAAACGCATAATCGTCCATTTGCCTTGGGGCGCATCCCATGTGAGCGAGCCATCCGCCTGCAATTTATCGGTGAGGTCAATGATTTGACTCTTTTCTATGGCTTTATCGTCGGATTGCGCGTCGTAAGACATGGATAAAAATTGTCGCACACTGTCTGCCGAACTGTACGGGCGACGGTAATACAAGGCTTTTTCGTCAATTCCTTTCATGTTCACGTAGCTATAAGCCTGTCCGGGCGTCCGGTCGGTACCAAGCAAAGTACTGCCCGAAGGAAAAGCCAGCACGGCAACATCTTCATAAAACGTTTCCCACCGCTCTTTCAATTCGGGCGTTAATGTTCCTTCGCCAAAGAAAGGCATACGTGGTGTGGGTTTGGGCAATTGAATGGTTTGCGTTCCGCCTCCCGACACATCGACCGACGAATAGACCAAATGCTGCATGGATTGTGCGCCCTCTACCCAGGGACCGCCGCTGCCGCACCACCCCGGTCCGGTACCCAGCGTGATGAATATGCCCAACCGTTCACATTCCTTGACGGCATAGCCGAACAAATCCTGCCATTCCTCGCTGAGAAAATCAACTTTCCCACGCGGGACGCCGACATTGACTTCGAGATAAACCACATAGCCGATACCGGCTTCTTTCATCGCTTCCAAATCCTTCGTGATGGATGCTTTCGACACATTGCCGTCCATGAAATACCAATACACTCCCGGACGGGCAGAATCAGGCGGATTAAGAAACCCCCATTCCAAATTTGCAACATTAGCTCCCGCTGACTGACAAGCCGAAAACAAAACAATAGCTAATAAACTGTATAATCTAAATTTAACGTTCATAATATTTAATTTTTAATTCGTAATTTTTAATTCGTAATTCTCACTGTGCCTGTCAACCCTGATTTTTGCAATTGCGAATCGGGGCGATATGGATTGGCAGGGCACCACGTTTTTCGTTCTGCTTCAGGCAGTTTACTGTCGCCAATCAAGCGATTCACCCAAGTTGTTGTTACTTCGATGCTTACCGTGTTGTCGCCTTTCTTCGCAAAATTGCTGATGTCCAAACGATAGGGAGGTGTCCACAAGCCACCGGCATACTCGCCGTTGATTTTTATTTTTGCCATGGCGGAAACATCGGTCAAGGCAAGATACAGGGTGCCATTGGGAGTTTCATTCAAGTGAAAGGAGTTTTCATAAACAACTGTTCCCGAATAATGTTTGATATTGAAATCTTCTGAGGTAGATAAATCTTGCAATTGATTCATGGTAATCGGCGTTTCGGGACCTCTTTTCTCTTTGTCGAAAGTCACCGTCCAGGGATTGGACAATTCAACGATTGTTTGCAAAGGTGGATAATTCATTGCCACACCTCCCGATTTGCCCGACCCGGCATTACTGCGGAAGACGATAAAGGCACTTTCGTTGGGTGCTAACTGCATCGGCACCACCGTGCCCGTAGCGGTTTGCGTAAACGCAGGCAGTTTGCGGATTGCTCCCGAAACGGGATTCCACAATTCCGGTTGCTTGCCTTTCACTCTAAATTCCGGCTCAATCGTGATTTCTTTTTCGCTCTGATTGGTCAGAAAATAAATATCGGTATTGCCTTTGTTCCGGTGCCCGTACAAAATCGGGTCTTCGGGCGCAACCTTTAAATCGGGTGCACAGTTTATCGTATTAAATGCTTCCTGCATATCCATTCCGTCAATCAGCAAACCTTTGCCTGTTTTCGCCTGTTTTTCTCCCGAGTTGATATTCGACCAAAGCGATGCTGCCAATTCTTGGACTTCTTTATCTGCTTGCGGATAATTTTCTAAACTTGGAGACCGTTTGGGCGAAGGTCCCAATACAACCGCTCCGTCCTCAATGAGCTGTTTGATTTTACGCAACAGTTCGGGACGCATGGTTTCCAGTGCAGGCAACACCAAAATCCTGTATTGTGTGCCATGAGGTAAGGTCAGCAGACCGTTTTTAACCGTCATGTATTTTTCAATCACTTCCGCATTGATATAGTCGAACTGATAGCCTTTCGGCAATGCAGGATTCGCAATACCGGTCATTTTGGGTGCGTCTTCTCCGATAAAATAGGCGACATCCGCAACATTCAAGCCCTGTTGAAGCATGAAATTGACCCGTTTGAGGTAGGTTGTAAACAAATCCAGATGAGAGAACCATGTGTTTTTTCGATTAAATTCGGTTCCGAACCACGTATTAACACCCGGGTTTTTATCTTCATAAGGTTGTGAAATATAGACATGAAGGAGGGAATTATTGATGCCTTCCGAGAAGAAACGGTCGCCACGCTGTTTCAGCACCGCCGGATAACGGCTGAACTCCGGTCCTCCGGAGGTAAACGATTCGGCGGACACTTTTGTTTTTCCGTAAATGTGCGCGCTTGATGAGGCAGCCCTGTTTTCGATGTCGCCCAAATCGCCGACCGCCCAAAATTCGCCTCCTATTTCGTCCGACTGACCACCGTATTGGAGAAATTCTCCCGGAAATCCCCAATGTCCATAGTTTTCCAACCAGGTTGTCAATCCGTGTTGATGGCTGACGTCCCGTAATCCGCCAACGTAATCATACGCGACTTTGTCGGCAATCAGTCTTCGCAAATCCCACAAAAAGCGGTCGGACATATCTTCGCTTTGCACCACCGTTCCGTAAAAGGCGGGAAGATACGGCAGCGGGTCGTACCCGTAGCGGGTTTTAAATTCTTCCAATAAACCGTCCGTAAAATTTTGTCCGCCCGTTTCGTAACTGTCTTCTACGATGACTTTCCATGATTTCCGGTCTTCGGCAGGAATCCGTTTGATGATTTCACCCATATAAGCATTAAAATGCGCTTCGATGTGTTTTTTGCTCATTTTATCCGTTTCCAAACCGGTTGCCTCCGGACTTGCCGGCGCATTGGTAACGCCTGTAGGCAGCATTCCCGTACGGAGAATCACCCAATCGCCTTCGGGGGCATCCCAAACCAGACGGTCGCCGGACAAAAGCCCGGAAATGTCGAGTACTTTGGCGGGGTCAATCACTAAAGTCGGGGCATCCACCGCCGGTTGCACTCTCCACTGGTATTCATGCCAGTAGGGAAGCGGCGTTTGAAACATCTTTGCCAGTGTCTTTTCAGGATACCGCTCAACCAACGGCGCAGACGACAGCACCACGTCTTTCAGCCAGTTGGCATCCTTTCTACCGGACACAATCAATCTGAAATCCCGGGCTGTAACCGCCGGAACAGAGACAGCCACCGGCGAGTATGGGTCAAAACCTACATTGATTGCCGCATTGTAGCGGTCGATTTGAAATTCGGCAAGGGTTTTGTATTCGCCGTTTTCTTTCACCTGAATTTTTGCCGAATTGTTTATCCCCTGCGATGCGTATATTTTCAGCGACCGCAAGGTGAAGGGTTCGTTTGTTGTAAAATCCACGGTGATTTCGTTTTCACCTGTTTTGGTTTTTGAAGAAGAAAGCCGGATTTCTTTGGCATCAATTGCCGGATAGGCAATCACTTTTACATCTTCAAAATCTTTTCCGGGTTTTTCCAGCAGAATATCCGTTTTACGACCGCCCGAAATGCGGGTCGATGTGGACGCCAGATAGCGCATTGCCTGTTCGGGTTTCACCCACGGACCGCCCGACTGGCTCCATCCGGGGGAGTTGAACATGCCGATGTCGATACCCAATTCGGTGGCAGTTTTCAGTGCGGTGTGCAGGATGCGCCACCATTCGTCGGAGCCGAATTTAACATTGCCGATGCCTTCGTCCAAGCCGATATTGCCGATGAAAGCGCGATTGATACCGGCGGCTTTCATCGATTGCAAATCTTTCACCACCCCGTCTTCCGAAATCTGGTCTGATATCCAATACCAGTAAATGGAGGTTTGAACGACGTCGGGGGTTACAAAGCCCGATTCCAACCCTTGGTCGGATGTGTTTGTACACGAGAAAAAGGCAAGGATACTCGATGCCAATACAATTACTGTTTTAAAATTTGTTTTCATGGTTGTGTGGAATGTGTTATTACTAAATTAACGGGACCAAGCAGTCCATTTTCTCTCAGTGGGGCTTCTTTTTGGGGACCGGCAATAACCCACGTTTTGCGCTGGTCTTCCGGCAATCCGGCGTCATACACAAGGCGATTGAACCATGTGCTGGTCACATCAATGGACAGTGTGTTTTTGCCGGATTGGATGGCACTTGTCAGGTCGAGGCTATATGGCGGCGTCCACAAGGTGCGAAGCAGTTTACCGTTGAGCGATACGGCGGCAATTTCTTCTACCGCTCCAAGGTCAAGCAGATAACTTGCACCCGATTTTACGTCGCCTGCATCAAAACTTGTTGTGTAGGTAACGGTACCCGCAAAAGCCTTTGCTTCGGGGGAAACATCCAAATCCTTCCACGCTTTCAACTCGGCTGTTTGCAGACTTGCCGGAGCATCCCAACCTGCGGGGTAGGTCAGCGTCCACTGCTCGGACAATGCTATGGCTGTCCGATTGTTTTTTGCCGGTTTGGGCTGTGAAGGCGATTTGTCGTGGCGGAATACCACAAAACAAGAGCCAGCCTGTGCCAAGTTGAGCGTCACCTTGCTGCGACCGTTGACGAAAACGGCGTCTGCCGGTTCTGTTTCGCCGGTAACGGGGTCCCAAATTTCTGCACAGGCGCTGCCGTTGCGGAAATCAAGCGTGCCGGAAAATCCGGTTCCTTTGGGTGCACATACGAAATACCAGTCGGCATTTTTTATCGCGCGGTGCATCCACAACGCGCCGTCGCCTATCACATCGGGCGTTTGTTTGCTCAACACTTCGTCAATCGTTGTACCGGAAACAATAGTGCCTTTGCCTAAGGGACGGATGCCTTTTTGCTGGTTTTCGCCCCAAAGTTGGCGTACCGCAGCATCAAAACGCTGTTGCGCTGCCTCGCCACCGATAAGCGTTGCCAATCCTTGCGGTGCATCGCCAATAATGGTAGCACCTTCATTGACAAACGTGATAAGTTTTTCCAAGGTTTCGGGCAACATCCGCTTGGTGTCGGGCAGCCATAAATAGCGATAACTGATGCCTTCCGGGGTAACAATTTTGCCGTCGCGCACGGCAAGCCTGTTTAAGAGCACATCGGGGTTACAGTAATCATATTTGAACCCTGCGGGAAAATCAATCTTCTGATTGGGTTTGTGGCTGATTTCATCGCCGAGGTACCACAGTACGTCGGAAACGGGCAGACCACGCTCGAATAAATAGTTGCAACGCGCGATATATTCGGTAAATTCCGGCATATACTTCCACCAGGTTTGTCCGCGTAAGAAAGGTGTTCCGATGGCACTACCGAAAGAAGTCCCCGGTTGCTTGACATCGGCGAGCGGATTGTGTGTGTAAGTATGGAATACCAAATGCGTTACGCCTTGCACGCAATTGAGATTCGCTATTTCTCTCAGCATACTCAGGTGTTCATCCCATGTAAGATAAAAAGAGGTGAATGCCTCGGCGGCGATACGCGGTTTGCCGTACATGCGCGCGGCGGAAACGGTAGGTCGGATGGGCTTGAAATTGAGGTCGCCCACCCATTGCGGCTCTATCGGCTGCCAAAATTCGCATTGCGGCACATCGGCATATTTGAAATATTCGAGAATATCGGCAGGGAAAACATCTCCTGCTGCCGTTTCGTATGTAATGTTCAAATCGTTGTCCTTTGCCAATTGAGCCATCCGTCCGTAAAAGTTTTTGCTAAACATTTCGCCGATGTTGTTGCGCCAATCCAACAGGAAACGGGCAGTCGTTTCGTGGTCGTCCACAACATAGCCCAACACTGCCGGCAGCCATTTACGCAGTTCATAGCCGGATTTGCTATTAAATGCGGCTTCCATATTCGGTGTCCAGGTCTGCGTTTCACATTCCCAACTGTCCATCAACATACCATTCAGCAAGCCTTCCAAGGCACCTCCTTTACCGGAAAGGCGTCCGACATAACTATTAAAATGCACATTCGTACCGTTTTCGGAGAGTTTGTCGCACTCCCAACCTGTTCCTTCGGCAGGTGCAGGCCCGTTCTTTTTCCCGGTATTTACATGACCGATGCGCAAAATAGTCCATTTGCCTGCCAGTGCTTTGCCTTTCAGATGTCCTTCGCTATCCAACAAGGTGGTGATATCGCGAATTTGCGCGGGGTCGACAAAGGTTTCCGGTGATTGTTGCGGGTTCTCACCGGGGCGTATAAAGTCGCGCAAGGTCCATCCTGCCTCCGCTTCCCAATTGTTTTTGCGGGCGGCAGTAAAGAAACGAATGTTTCGCATCCACGTTTTATGGTGGAAGGAGATACTCATTCGGTAGGTTTTCGCACCGGCGGGTGTTTCGTCGCAAGCAAGCGACACCGGTTCGTCGTCTTGAAAACTGCTTTGAGGCAGGTTTATATTCAATATTTCTTTTCCCTGTCCATCTTCCAATACCGCTTGCAGGCTTACCGCCACATTGGGTTCATAGCAAAAACCGCGGTTCAAATTATTGACGCTGGGAAGTTGCACCGTGCGAATGACGACGGCTTTGGGAAAGCTGATTTCCAATTGGTGGGTTTCACCTTCCGGTGCCGCGTCTATGATTATATATTCTCCGTTGTGCGTGCCGGTAAGAAGGGCTTCCCACGGGTATTTACTGTTGCTTTTTACCTTTTGGGGCAGGAGCGGCTGAGTGCTGTCGTCGAGCGGCGTAGGAAAAGCCAGTACGGCAATGTCTTGATAGTCGCGCCATTCCTCCGTGCCGGATTGTGGAACAGGTAAAGCAATGTCCTGCGCCTCGTCAGCGTTTTTTATTTCCACGTCGGTGCGGCTCCAAGCCAGATGACGCATCGCATTGGACGGTTCAATCCACGGACCGCCTGCCATTGCCCAGCCGGGGCAGTTCTGCATCGTAAAGCGCAAGCCCAGCCGGCGACATTCCTCGCCCATAAATTTCATGGCATCTTCCCACGAGTCGCTGAGACATTCAATCTGCGGTTCTATGCCGGGCCAGGGACTGCCACTGCCGTGAAAAGCCTGTATGCCCGAAAATCCGGCGTTTGCTAAGGCTTCCAAATCCTTTGTGATGCCCGGACGGGTGACATTGCCGGCAATAAAATGGAAATAAGTTTCCGGATGATAAACTTTGGGAGGCGTTTGAAACGCTTTTTCATCCGCCTTCCCAAAAGGGCGATAAAGTTCCTTGCTTGACGGCAACATCGGTGCCGTAGAATTTTTTTGACAAGCCGTGAACAATGCGATAAGTAAGACACAGTAAAAAAGAAATTTGATGTTCATGAGATTTTTATTATCAATTAATTGTTATTTTCAATCCGTTCATTTTCATTCATTATTTTTCCTGATAGAAGAAATTAAATCTTCCGATTGGTGCAGCGTCGCCGTTCAGATAGAAATCCATGACATCGCCATCGTCCTGTAAATTATCCGCCCATTTAAATTCAAAATTCAATTTTCCGGTCATATTGAGCAGGTTGCGCGGGATTTTGATTTCCATCTGTTTGTCTTTTACGACAAAATCCACCTGCCCGCTACTTTCCCATTGCCATCCGGTGCCATTGTGACGTTCCAGCAGTGCCTTGTTTCCGGTGGGCGACACGCGATTCAGCACAAAATCATAGCCTTCCCAGCCGGTCGTTTTGTTTCTGTCGGCATCAATAAAGAGCCTCATCCATGAAGGGTCTGAGGATGGGGTAAGATTTGCTGCCGTTTCCACGTAAAAATAAATATTATCCGCATCGCGGGCTACTTTGGTGCCGGTAATGTCGTTGCGACCGGTGTTGTTTGTGTAATACTCGCCTATTTTTCCTGCACTTGCCCTGTGAATGGTGTTTCCCTTTGGCGTGGCGAAATGAGGACCTACGGGAAGCCATTCGTCAAACTCGCCGTCAAGGGCAATGGTAAGTTCTTTGGTAGGCAGTTCAGGGGCTTCAATTCCTTTGAACTTGCGTATATTTAGTGCCATCTGGTAATAGTAATTGTCGCCATGCCCGCCTTTCATAGGCTCTATGTCGCGGCTTTTTTCCTGACTGAACTGGTCGGGAAAAGCATTGACTTGTCCTTGCCATTCTTCAAAACGTCCGGCAATCCATTCGTTCCAACCGGTAATAAAGACGACCTGCGGACTTCTGTCCAAGGCTCTGTCCCATTGTTCCTGAAAATTGTAACCCCAATTCACAGCGCCGGGGGTGGTTATTTCGCCCGAAGCTCTGGTATAACTGCGTCCGAAAGTGTTGGGAGCATTCATGGCGGTCAAACCTCTTGCTTTCGACCAGTTTTGGGCTACACCCACGGTCATCTGTTCGTAACCGGAACCGGTTCGCATATAGCCCTGCTGAGGAGATATTTCCAACCATCCCCATCGGTTGCTTGTAGGACCTCCGCTATACGAAGGTTGTCCGGGGCGAAAGGTAAAAAAGTTTCTAATCTCGGCGGACAGCATCAACTCAGGATAGCCCATGATGATGGGTTTATCTTTCCATATAAACCATAAATCCTTGTACAAGCCCGGCTTGTAAAGGTCGTTATATATCGCCTCGATGGTTTGTTTGCTGCCATCGCCTGGTCCGAAAGCAGTCATAAATGCAATCTGCGGCGTCTTTAATCCGGCGGCACGAGCATCTGTAAACACCTTACACAGTTCCATATAGGATTCTTTCCATGTGAAAGGGGGATTGGTACAATCGAAAAAAAGTACATCCACACCTGCAAGAGCCAGCATTTCGGCATGTCGCCACAACACCCAGTTGTCTGTGTCAATATAATAACCGAACAAAGGCTCACCCCAAAAGAAACTGCCTGCATCAAGATAGGGCAACCACGCCGGGTCGTTATAATCATTGATGGCATCGGGATGTTCCGCCAAAATCTTGCTCACATCATACGAAGGATTGCGCAAATTCCCCGTATGCCATGTCCAATAGAACAAGGCTACATATTTGTCGGATTTCGGACTGCCGACTTCATTGTAATCGGGCAGTTTACGTCCCAAGGCATCTGTGGCTGCCAGATTAGCGGTAAAATTGAGCGTTTCTCCCGAACCGGCGTTTACCGTAACGTTAATGGTTGTATCAATTGAGCCTGATTTCACCTTGATGACGGTTGAGCCTGCATCCACAGCTGTTACCAAACCATTTGCAACGGTGGCTGTTGCCTCATCACTCGATTCCCATACCCACTCTACGCCGGTAGCGTCAGCCGGAACGGGCGTGGCTTCCAACCGGTGAGTCATACCCTTAAAAAAAGGATACGGGAAATCCGGCGAGAGGGTGATAGCCGTCAGAGGCACTTCCGCCGCTACTACTGTTATCGCTGTTTGGGTGTTAACCGTACCGCTTTTCACAACGATATTGGTTTCACCCGGGGCTACAGCGGTCACTACGCCGTCGCTGACTGTGGCAACTGCCGTGTTGTCCGACGACCACTCAAATTTAACGTCGCCGGCATTTTCCGGAACTGCCTTTGCAGTCAACGTGGCTGTCTGTCCGGCGATTAAGTTCAACGGCAAAGTTGCTGTTGATTCTACTCTAATGCTTGTTAAGGCGACTTTTTTATCATCGTCTTTACAACTCATTCCCACGCCCATGGCGCAGAAGATAATTGCTGCTAAAAAAATATTTGATTTTGTTTTCATACTGCAAAGGTATATAAAAATTTATAAAAGTTTAATTCGTTTGATTTTTGCCGACCCATCTTCCGAAAAAGTAAACTTCAGGCTTTTGTTGACATTCTTATAATCCGGTGAAGTAGCCGGATTTATGCTGTAAACACGGTTTACGCCATCCGCCTGAATGGTTTCACTGAGGATGAGCGGTGGCATCGCCGGAAATTGGATAGCCTTTTGTTGACGTTCGGTTTCTGCGTTTTGGTCTCCTTCGCTCCAGTTTAGCCAGTCGGTAAAATCCGATTTTCCAACCGGCTGTATTTCTATGGCGAGCGTGATTTGTTTGCTCGCCGTTTCAAAGGCACCTTCTATTTCCAATACCGGCGCATCGGCTGCTTTCCAGAAAGTGACGGGACTGACAAGCGACGCATTCTTTTTGAACCGGATGTCGAGCATATCCTCTATCGGAAAACCCGTATCGGACGCATCACCCTGATAATACCAGTTTTGCCTCGAATTTTGGAATGTCCATTCGGGAGGGGTAACTGCCTGCCAATGCTTTTGGGCATAACTCCGGATATCATTCAGCGTCCCCAGAATAAAGGCGGTTTTATACGTCCATCGGATATTTGCATCCAGAATCTGAGTTCCGACAGGAGCAATGTGTCCGGTTTGTCCGTCCTTTGCTCCACCGAAACCTTTCAAGGCATCGCCGGGGTGAAATCCGCCGTTAAACGTCATGACTTCCGGCTGAAATACGCCTATACCCTTCCCGTTGCCGTCGAGCAAAGCCACCCAGTTTTCGGGCGTATAAAAATGAACCCATGGACAACCTTTACCGTCGTTTCGGGTTACTATATTCGTCACCGGCTGACCAGAGAAAGGTTGGTCACCCAAATAAGTTACCAGATTATACCAGGGACCATTGGTATAAACGGCAGGCATTTCCTGACTGCAAGCCCGGTATTGCGTCTTGTCCGACCGATTGTTCACAATGGTTGCTTCCATCGTAATAACGTTGTCTTCCAGCGTGTAAAGACATTCAAATTCGCAATCGCCGGGCACTCCCGCCGTATGCGGCCACTGCATGGGAATGCAACGCACAAACATGGCATTCTGTCCACGCATCTCAAACGCTGTCACTGTTGAGCGGTGACCGCCGGCATCACCCGATTGAATCGGATTCCAACCCAAGCCTGCCCAGTTGTCAGCCGGTGTTTCTCCATTCGGTCCAATGTAGGGCCAGGGTCCGCTGTAATAGGACATTTGAATTTGACGTCCCCAGTCGAAACTGTTAATCATATTTTTGCCGCCATTGTCGTTGTCGGACAAGAAGGTGACTGCGCCGCCAAGATTCAAGTCTATCCCCAATTTGATACGGTCGTTTTCAATATAACGCATGGGCGTTTCAACAACGACAGGTAGCGCAGGGGTAACAATGATGGTAAAGTCTTTGGTGAAGTCTTCACCTGCGGCTACACCTTTGGCAATGGTGGCGGCAACCACCACATTGCCCGCGGTGGAAACAGTGAGGACACTGTCGGCGATGGTGGCACCGGTGCCGTTAGCGGCTTTCACACTCCACACAATGGTTTTGTTGGTGGCAGTGGCAGGCTCAACGGTGGCGGCAAGCGTGAGCGGCGTGCCTGCTACGGTGGTTGTTGCCGAGCTAAGCGTTACGTCCGTAACGGGCACGGTCTTGTCCTCCGGTTCGTTCTTCGGTTCGTTCTCGTCTTCTTTGCAGGACGCGGCGCAGAACAGTAGCAGAACTGCTGTCATTACGAATGATGTGCGAACTCCGGCTAACGTACGGTTCGCTAACGTCGATTTGATAGAAAAATTTAAATTAAACATATTATTGAAATTTAACTATTAATAGATTACACCATTGGCAATTTGCTCATCCAAAAATCTGACTTTGAAACGAATCGCAAAATAACGGAAATCGTAAGTTGCTTCGTTGTAGTATTTATTGCCCTGCGATTTAAATCCTGAATATCCTCGATTGCCTTTTTGGGTCGCATAGAGAAGATACAATATGCCGTCCTCGTAGTATAAGGTGGGGACATGATTTGCCTGTGTGTCATCGTCAGGCTCCACAAAACCCGTTACCCGCCAATTGATGCCATCGTCGCTTTGCGCCTCCACCAATTGGCGAGAGGGCCAGCCTGCCGACCCAAAATGCTCACTTTGGGCACCAAACCATTGCGCAGGCGGGTCGCCGTAAGCATAATACTTCCCCTTGATTTTGACCACTTCGGGATTGGGAAATTGCCGGAGTGCCGGAGTATCGTCCCCTTGTATCACCATCCAATCTGCAAATACCATGGGGTCGCCCCTGTTTTCGGCATACCCCATACACAAAGCACCACCGGATAAGTAGTCAAACCACATTTTCCAACACTGAGCCTCCGTGTCGTACATTACAGAGGGGCGATGGTAAAGTCCGTAGTAAGGTGTGCTACTATTGAAATCCGCGTTGTCCCCCGCCAAAGGTTCATTCTTGCCTATTTCTGCCTCCCATATCAAGATGGGATAGTCCGATTTTGTCCAATGAATGCCATCTGTGCTTTCTGCGCCCATGATACAGGCAAGATCGCCGTCATTGCCACCGAGAACCATATCGTTATCCGTGCCGTATGCCGAATAAGCCATAAAGAACTTACCGTCTTTGTAAACAACCGAGGGGTCGCCATTATGCCAGTTGTCATACCCCTGCGACAGGTCGGCTGTGATGATGGGTTTCCATAATTTTGGCGTCATTTGGTCGGTCCATGTTGGTGTGCCGGACTCGTCGCCACTGTAAAACTCCCACCTGTCCAAATTCTTACCGCGCGCCAGAAATATAGCATCACAGCCCGAATGACCGGGGTTACATTCTGAAACCGCCCAGCCGAAGAAATATATGAAATAGGGGTAATCCGGATTCTCTGTTTTCACGATATGGGCATGATACATATTTAGGAATTTACCCACCGAATTAATGTATTCGTCCGTCCTGTTGGAAATGTATAAACCGCTGATATTCGGCAAAGTAAGAGGCATTATCGTGCCGATTTTTTCAGCCTCACTGCGGTCTTTAATCAGCCATGTTAAGACATTGGGGTCGTAGTTGTCATCCTGTTCCACCGCTATCACCACGGACATTGAATCAACCGTTACGGTTGTATCGTCCGTTACCGTCCGTTTGGTAGTAAGCGTTACGGTGGCTGTTCGCTTGACGGGGGCTACATTTTTGCTAACCGCAATACGAACACTTACGGATTTATCGGCATTGACAGTTGTTGTTGGGATACACCACGCTTTCGAGGCGGCTGTCCCTACTTCACCATTAGTGCTTACGGATATAGTTTTGTCTCCGGCTTCACTCGCGAAAACCAGACTTTTATCCGCCTCATCCACTGTTATAGACAACTCCGGCGGGGGAAGTACTTCTATGGGCGGCTCCGGTGGCAGAGGCTCGTTCCTTTCGTCTTTGCAGGCGAACACTGCGCATACAAGCGCAACCATTGACAATCCTAAAAACCGCTTCATATTAATGCGATTTCCGCCGCTTTTGGCGACTTTGCTCCCCCCCACGCGAGGAGAACGCTGCTTAAAATCAACGCAAATGAGCCATTTTTTGAACTTGTGTTTCATAAGTAAACATTTTAAATATTTATGATATTATTATCGGCAACAAATATACGACAATAAAAAATGATGTTAATAGATATTTTGAATAATATTCCAGTCGGAGATGCCTATCACCGCTTTGTACGGCTCGAAGGCAGCGTCTTCGCCGGATGTTCCGGCTGACTGATACAGGAACCAGACCGGTTTAGCTGCGAGTTGGTCTGTACGCAGTCCAATCCTCAATCCGTCGGCGGCTTCTGCCGGATGGTCGAACCAGTTGTGCCACTGTATGCCGTCGATACCATCCAATGCGATGATTTTTTTCCATGCATACGCAAATCCGGCAGCCTGTTCTTTCAAATCATTTTCACTGTACGATTTGGAATTTATACCGTTTTCCGAAAGCCATACGCTGCGTTTGACGGTTCCTTTGTACTTGTTTTCACTTTGTTTCGCCCATTTGTCGAGCACTTCAAGATTTTTGAATGTTACCATCCGGCTGTTCACGGAAAAGGTTGCCTCCGTGTCGAGCCACGTCTTGGGTTCAAGCAGGTTTTGCGGATACGGATGGATAGCCAGTCCCCACCGGAAATCGCCCTCGGCATTACAATATTTGTTCAGCGCATCAAGCATATCTCGTATTGCATATTGCTCCTGCGTTTCCGCAACAGCCCATGAGTGAGAGAATGAGCCGAAAACTTCCGCATTGGCATCATACTGACGGGCTATGTTGTAACACATTCGCATGGATTTGACATAAGCGTCCATATACACCGGCAGGGCACGGTTGGTGCCCATGTTCGTCCATATTATGCCGGCATCCACCTCGTTGTGCATTATCCAGTGATGGATACGTCCATATTGATTGTCTGTGCGACAATAGCGGGCAGCCAGAAAATCAAGTGCTGCGGCATACATATTTACACTTGTGGGAGTCGTCATGTTCGGCATGGTATAGATGCCGCGTGAGGTATAATCGGGGTGCCGGAGTGTTGTGCCGATAGTTTGGTCGGGGCAATCCGATGCCTTTTGTACCAAGATGATAGCGGCAACAACAATACTTCGATTGGCACATTCCTTGAGCGTATTGTCCAAGTTTTCTATCTGTGCACGGTCGAAATACCATGTTTTTTCGCCGTACTCATGCGCTATCCTGTTGTTTCCACCGGTGGAATACATGTATCCCGTGAACGGTATATTTACGGTAACGCTTTTTATTTGCAGGTCGTCGAGGTCTTGCCGTTGCAATTCGTGATTGAAGAATCCGCCAAGTCCTTTTTTGCCTGCAAGCACTCCGGGCGTCAGTGATTGCGATGTATAAATGTCGTCGGCATAACGGGCATGAGATGCGATTACATCTTTGTTTCCTTCATTTTTGACAATCAGCCATTTAGACAGTGTCCGGTCGTAAGTAATGCCTTCATGGGTGACGAGCCGGTCCAAATCCAAATTGAACGGTGAACCGGTGAGTGGTGTTTTGTATGCAAACACCTCTGTCAGTGTTACATCCTGCCATGGAGTAACTTCACACAGACTGTAAGCGCCCTCACCGGAATAAGTACCGCGCACAGTGATTGTATTTTGTCCGGCAAGCACTTCGGATACATGAGCAGGATAGTTTGCGGATAAATACGTCTTGATGTCGTCAGCCGCCTGCTGTTCTGTTTTAATTGCCTCTTGTTCGGCTTCTTCCTTTTGCCGTTCTTCGTCGTTTATTCCGCGAAAATGAATATTTCGTATTTCAATTTCCGCTCCGGCAACGGGACCAAAATCTATACGCAGGGTTTCACCAGCCTTTCCCCATCCGAAATCGGTCAATGGCTTCCTCAGATTAAACGAACCGTTTGTCCAATTCGACGAAGGCGCTATATCCAGATTATTTACGGAACGCGCCTCTGTTGTCGGGGGACAGAAAAAAATCTGAACATTCTGTATCCCATTGGTGCTCTTGTATTCAAACGCAAGCACAATAGAGTCTTTATTGATGGCTTTCTTTAGCGGGTTGGTAGAAATGTAAGGGTCTGCCGCGGTCGTTACAATAGTATAAGAATAGTCGCCGGTTTTTGTGACAGACAGATGTGTTGCCGATGGCTGATTAAACGTCATATATTCGGGTTTGTCGTCGACGGCATTCGGTTCGACGTATTCCGTTAATGTTCCCGACCAGACAATGCTCTTGTTCGCCTCATCAAACACTGCCACCTTGCTAACAGGTGCATTCGCCGGCAAGGTCACAACAATTTGCGTGGCGGACACAGTTTTGAAATTCGCTTTGACCACATCTGCTTGCTGCGCATCCTGAAAAAAACGCACAGTCTTTACATGGTCTAAATTTGTACCCGTAAGCGTTACATCGGCTCCCGGCACTACTATTTCCG
>BNTT01000028.1 GCA_025996815.1 Bacteroidia bacterium | reverse complement strand
GAACGATTAAACGGGGCAATACAAGAGTTAAAAACAATCGGAAGAGGTTACAGAAATACCGCTAATTTCAGAACGGCTATTCTCTTCTTTAACGGTGATTTAATGCTCTTTCCACACAATTCCCAGTGAACCATAATTCTAAAAAATATTTAATATGAAAACAAAAAAATTCAATTCATTTTTCGGCTTGCTGCTCGCAATGGGCACAGCAAGCGCAGTGTTTACCGCTTGCGACGATAACGACCCGCAGCCTACTCTTTCGGTGGCACCAGCGACTATTGAGGCGACTGCCGCCGCGGCGAGTTATCCTGTTGCTGTAGCGAGCAGCGACACGTGGGTGGCTACGGTTAGTACTGACAGTGAGTGGTGCACCCTCGATGCTATTAGCACGGAAGGATTAACGGTGAATGTCGCTGCCAATACGGAGGGCACTACACGCTCGGCAACTGTAACAATCAGTTCGGGAAAACTTTCCAAACAGGTAACCGTTACGCAAGCGGCGGGAGAAGCCGCTTTGTCGGTGTCCCCAACGGCGATTCCGGCGACTGCCGGTGAGGCAGCTTATTCTATTGCCGTAGCGAGCAATGGCTCGTGGAAGGCTACGGTGAGTTCAGAGTCTGAATGGTGCACGATTAGCCCCGCTACGGGCACAGGCGATGGTACGATTACGGTGAATGTGGCGAAAAATGGTGCAATCACCACCCGTTCAGCAACCATAACCGTTATTTTGGGGTCGTTTCCGGAACAAGTAATCACTGTTACGCAAGCGGCGACGGCGGGAGAGCCCACTTTGTCGGTGTCCCCAACGGCGATTTCGGCGACTGCCGGTGAGGCAACTCATTCTATTGCCGTAGCGAGCAATGGCACGGGCATGTGGAGGGCTACGGTAAGTTCAGGGGCTGAATGGTGCACGATTAGCCCCGCTATGGGCATAGGCAAAAAAACGATTACAGTGAATGTGGCGGAAAATAATACAATCAACGACCGTTCGGCAACTATAACCGTTACTTTGGGGTCGTTGCTGAAGGCAATCACTGTTACGCAAGCGGCGGGAAAAGCTGCATTGTCGGACATCACGGCAAAGGTATCTACCGGAGGCATAACTGTTGATGCCGTCAAGGTATCAATTTGGGACTACGATGGTGACAGCAAAGAAGAGATTGTCATAGCTAAAGGGAAGTACGAAAACGGTGGCTTTACGCTTAATTTACTGACACCTGTACCTGCCCAATATCTTGAACCGCTTTTTGATGAAACACCGGAAGGTATAACGGTAAGCAACCCCAAAGCTACAGGTTTTGGATTTTCCGAGATTGCAGCATATAACGGTGAAGATAACGTTGGTGAATTCCGGTATGGTTATGAAAGTGGTGATACTCATATTGAAACCAGCTTCACATACGTTGATAGAGATGTCAATGTAACCGGCTCATTTCCAAATCCTTACGGTGATATAATATTTAATTGTTCTTTTAAAAAAGGATGGAACAAAATGTATCTAATTGAATCGATAAAAAGCAGCACGATTTCTGTAGAAATTTCATCTACAGAGCCAAGCGGGCTGAAGTGGTTTTTCGACGAATGGGTCCTCGATTATGTTAGTCCGACAAGAGTTGCCAAAGTTGCCAAGCCCTTGTTTGGCGGAGTGTCTGTTTGGTTAAATCCATAAAAAATCATCGGAGCACGAAACCGTGCCCCGACAAAATCATTGGTATGAAGTGAACTTTTACTTTGCTATAATTTCATTATCAGTACCAGGGGCAACGACGTCCCAATCTTGAATCGTTACGTTATCAAACCTAACTGCATATTTTTCTAAAGTGGCTGTTACGATGTAGTGTTGATTACCCTTTCTCAACCAAGCATTATCGGGGAGCGGCGCCATGAAACCTTCAGGAGTCTGACCTTTCTCTGTCAACTCTATTGCAATGTTTTTCTTTGCATAGTTATGCGGTATCACGAGAGCGGTATATCTGGAGCGGTTGGTAGAAGGGTAGAAAGAAATAACCCCCATTTTAGTATATTTATCCACCGGGTCCATATACCCCCTCCCGAGTGGATTACTCTCGGTTACCATACCTCCGTAAGCAGTGTCAGTGGGTTGCTGTATCATGTGAAATGTAGCTCCCAAAGGAACTGTATCCCCCGATTGAATACGTTGCGTAGTAGTGTGCGTACCTTGTATTACACCCATCGTTACCTGTGCAATTGAGTTTTGGTCAATGTTAGCACCATCACCTGCTCTTATGTGTATAGTGATTTTAGACAACATGTGACGAAATTTCAGGTCGACATTTCGAGTAGGGAAGTTCAGTGTATCACCAATATACATCTTGCCAAACCCTGCCGCATTGATGCCGTTGTTACTTGCTACCATCAAGTCCAATTTCGATTGGTCGGTCTGGTCGGCCACAGACCAATAGATGTCGGGCCATGCGGTGTTTGCATCCCACGGATAGTAAGCAAAGAATTTAACCCTGCCCGAGGTTGGCAGGCGAATAGAGTCCGTTCCTGTTGCCAGCATGAACGTGTCGCCGTACATTTTCATGTAGGGTACATTTGCTCTAAGCACGTTAAGAAACCCGCGGTTCGAAATGGTATCCACCATGTAGATACCGATGCGGTCACCTCTTTCAAACACAGCACTGTCCGAACCGACCGCACTACCGGTGCCGCCTCTTTTCGGGACATTCATAAGACGCAGGTCCCCGCTCAAGTCACCGACCGAACCATTTAGGAATACCATGGGAGGGTTCGAATTTCCACCGCCGGAAGTACCTCCTCCGCCTCCGCCCGACCCGTCGTTCAGATCATCTCTGGTACACGAAGTACCAACCAAGACGGCTGCAAGAGCCATCGCATACATTTTTTTTGTTTTCATAACTTTTTAATTTTTAAATTGTACATTTTTTTATTTTTTATATTATTAATTTAATTTCTATCTTAATTCCACTTTCACAGTAGTTACCTCGCCTGCTCTCAGGGTCAGGTCTGATGCGATGCCTGCAGTTGTAATAACGAAAATGGAGTCATTCCGATTAAACAAAGCCGTACCTTTCGTAAGACCATCCGCACCTGTCTCAGGAGGGGGGCTGGAGCCCGAACCGGTCTTCAGCGCGATATATTGCGGCGGCACTACCGCCCAATAAACGAGGGTATCCACCTCGCTACCCAGAGACATGCCACGTTGGTCGGGGAGTGTGCCTCTGTTAAACATGACAATACTATCTATCCTTGGAGTGTAGTGGGGTGGCGGCGCATAATCAACCTTTCTGGCGGTATCAGACAAACTTACCAAAGCGGTGGATTTTACATTTATTAGAGACATCTTATAATTAGGGTCAACCGCCTCACCTGCGGTGTTGTGATATACTTTAGCCTCCACCAACGCCATAGCGTGTTTGGGTATCATGGATACATTAGTCTTAGGAATACCCATGGGTACATTGCGTGCTATCCCCAACAAAAAATCGCTGCCATAAAAACCGGCAGGGGTATCCTGATTCATATTTGCCTTGTAAGGAATAGCATTAGGGTCGGGAGGGTAGAAGTCCCATGTCGGATACCCATAGTGGGTGTTGGGCTGATACGGATAGTAGGCATAAAAATCCAACTGGAAGCCATCTCCGGGGTGATAAATGGAGTCCTCCAAAGTCCACGTTGCAGGCGTATCGGCAACACTATCATACACGGCTCTAATATTGTTTGCATAGTTTTCGGAGACATAGGAACTCAAAAAATTCGGTACTCCCGAGTCATGTTGCACCACATAAATGCCAATGGCATCGCCGCTGACAAATCTTGTTTTGTAGCGAAAGGGTAGAGCATCAGCATCATAACTAGGGTTGTAACCCGTATCAATAGGGTAACCCGTAGTTCTTGTGTAGGGTTCATCAAAGAACAGTCGCGGTTGTTCAAATGCAAAATTAAGCTGAATGGCATCTTTTTTCGGCGCCGGTTGGAAGCCAATCACGCCTTCTATTTCATATCTGGAGCAAGCCACAAAAAAGCAAATTATTGATAACAAGCCAAAGCAGAAAAAACTAAACCCTACCCAGCCACAAGGCGTGTAAGCTATAATTTCTTCAAAAATTTGCGACCGAAGCCGAAACTTTTTACTACTTTTCATTGTAGATAAGATACCACTCATTTAATAAAAACGTGTTAATAACTTTCATTATCGGGTGCAAAGGTAACCTTTATTTTAATACACTCCACCAAAAATACACCTAAAAAAAAACAAACAAACAATAATAAATGTTAAACACCAATTTTAGCATTCTTTTTTGCTCCCGACCCCTTCGAGCCAAGCGACTGCAAAGGTAGGAAAAAAATTTCAATACTCCAAATCCAAATCACACAAATGTGTAAAATAAATTTGTACCTTTGCGCCATAATTTTAATATTTGAGATAAATGACAATTACAACATTAATGGTTATAGTCTTTGTGATAGGCTATGTGTGTATCGCGTTGGAACACCCGATTCACATCAACAAAACGGCTACGGCGTTGCTGCTCAGCACGGTGCTGTGGACTTGTATGACCCAAATTATTCCCAGCCACGAGTTGCTGGCGGAGGATTTGGTGAAAAGTTTGGGCGAAGTTGCCGAAATTCTCTTTTTCCTGATGGGCGCGATGACCATCGTCGAAATCGTCGATATTCACGGCGGTTTCGGGCTGATTACCGACAAAATCAAGGAAACAAACAAGGTGAAGTTGCTGTGGATTATCAGCTTCCTGACATTTTTTATGTCGGCGGTGCTCGACAACCTCACGACGTCGATTGTGATGATTGCGTTGCTGCGCAAGTTGATTGACGACAAGCACGACCGCTGGTTTTTTGCGGGCATGGTCATTCTCGCGGCGAATGCCGGAGGGGCGTGGTCGCCCATTGGCGATGTTACCACGATTATGCTGTGGATTGGCGGCAAAATCAGTGCCGTGACGATTATTAAAAACACGTTCTTGCCAAGTGCGGTGTCTATTTTAGTGCCGCTGGCGGTGCTTTCGTTTTCGCTGAAAGGCGCGGTGAGCCGTCCGCCACTCAACGACAGCAGTAAATCGGACGACATTTCGATGGGCAACAAAGCGGCAATCACCGCTCTGGGGATTAGTGCGCTGCTTTTTGTGCCGGTTTTCAAGACCATCACGCATTTGCCTCCCTATTTGGGTATGCTGGGCGGTTTGGGTGTGTTGTGGATGTTCGTGGGGCTGGTGCACAAGCGACGTGTGGGTGGCAGCAAAAATCAGAAATATGAAATCACCAGCATTTTAAGGCGCATCGATATGTCGAGCATCCTCTTTTTCCTTGGTATTCTGATGGCGGTCAATGCCTTGAAAGTGGGCGGACAGTTGGCTACGCTTTCGACTTCCTTAGACACCATTCCGTTGGAAGAGCCGGGCAAATACTACATCATCACGATGATTATCGGGGTGTTTTCGTCCATTATCGACAACGTGCCGCTGGTGGCGGGTGCGATTGGGATGTATGGCTTCCCCGTCGACCACTATTTCTGGGAATTTCTGGCGTATGCCGCCGGCACGGGTGGCAGCATCCTGATTATCGGCTCGGCAGCCGGTGTGGCGGTGATGGGCATGGAAAAAATAGACTTCATCTGGTACTTCAAAAAAGTGTCTTGGCTGGCACTGCTGGGCTATCTCGCCGGCTGCGCGGTTTATATCGTAGAGCATTCGTTCAGGTAAAGCCTGAAAAAAAATCGAAAAAAATAGGTATTTTATCTGTTTTTTTCGATTTTTTGGCTTGTAATTCAAAATAATGTTGTACCTTTGCACCCGCGAAAGTAAAAAATTTATTTATTAACAAATTCTATTTTATGTATTTAGACGCAGAAAAAAAGAAAGAAATCTTCGCGAAGTACGGGAAGTCTAACACGGATACCGGCTCCTCAGAGGGTCAGATTGCCTTGTTTTCCTACCGCATCTCGCATTTAACTGAGCATCTCAAGTTAAATCGGAAAGATTATAGCACAAGCCGCTCTTTGAAGATGCTGGTGGGTAAACGTCGTCGCCTTTTGGACTATCTGAAAGAACGCGACATCGAACGCTACCGCACGATTATCAAAGAATTGGGTATTCGCAAGTAAATTGCGACTCATTCCCTGCACCGTCCGTCACGACCAGTACAAGGTTTTGGCGGACGATTTTATTGAGCCTTCCGGCGGCAAAGCGCGCGTTATCGTGATTGTAGTAGAGGAGGTTTCGTTTGGCATCGTACTCAAAAAGCACCCACTCGCCGCCGATGGTGCCGCGGTAGAACTTGATGCCGCTCAAATTATCCATAATCCGAAACGAAACGCGGCGATTGGCTACCCATTTTTCCTGTTCAAGCGGTCTGATGACGGGCGGCGTAACATCCGTTTGCACGGTATAGGAACCTAACTCGCTGATTTTCGCCGTGATAGCACTGAAATTATATTTGCCGCCCACCCAGTGTCTGCCGCCCCGGGGCAGTAGTTGCACCACACCATATTTCGTTTTGTCGGGAAAGGTGTCGTTCGTAATCGTCAGTGTCAGCGGACAAGCGGAATGCAGCGGCACACGCTCATTCAATATATAAACGGGCGAATAGGGCGACAACTGGGGGGTAGTCACCTCATCCACAGTAAAATAGATGTCGGTGTAGAGGTTTCCCGCCGGAATGCTAAAAAAAATGCCGTTGCCGCTGTAATAATTGTATTTGTCGTAGGCAAAAAACTGCCTCAGGCGGTTGTTTGGCGATGGTGGAATGGAGGTTCGTTTGCCCACGATGGTGAATTTAAATCGGGTGGTGTTTTCGTAGGCATCTTTCATCGAGTATTCCAAATGATAGGTTTTTTCCTGATTGATGTTGATAATCCCGCTGCGAATCACGTAATTCACGCCCAAAAAATTGCCCGGCTCAACGTAGGATTTCATAAAAAACTGCTTGTTATCCACCCATTCTTTCCAATCGACATAACTGTTGAGGCTGCGCGAATTGTCGAACGAGAATCTGTCCATCACCGCGTGATACACCTCGCTGCCGTCCACTTTCAGGATGATGTCTTTCACGCCATAAGTATTGTGGGTTTTATCCATAAAGTCGTAAGCCTTGACGCCGATGCCGATGTCGCCCCACGCGGTGATGGCTTTGAGGGTCTGCTTGCCTGCTTTGTCGGTATTCAGAGCGATGGTTTGGGGACCTGTGCTGCCGTTGGCAATGCCTGCACCGGGTTGCGGGAAAACGCGAATGCCCCGAATTTCCGGCGCGCGCGTGTCGGCAATGCGGTTTTTGAAAAAGGGCAGGGGGTCAAATGTTTCTTCTGTTTCCGTACTGCGCAGTTCAAAATGGAGGTGTGGACCGGCTGAGCCACCCGAATTGCCGCTCAGCGCGATGCGTTCGCCTTTTTTGACGGGCAAGTCGCGCGGCGAAAGCGTCAGGTCTATCACGAAACTTTCGTTCTCGTATTGTCGTTCGCGCACAAATGCTTCAATCAGCGGCTCAAATTTCTCCAGATGCCCATACACGGAGGTTGTGCCGTCGGGATGCGCAATGTAAAGCACGTTGCCATAGCCATAGGGACTGATGCCAATACGCGCTATGTAGCCCTCTTTGATGGCTTTGACCGGCACCCCAATGCCCTGTGTCTTAATATCTATCCCCGCGTGAAAATGATTGGAGCGCAATTCGCCGAAATTGCCGCTGAGAAACAGCGGGATGTCGACCGGCGGCACCATACCCTGACCCTGCGCCGTCAAAACACAAGGGCAAATCACGCTTTGCCCGCACACAACCAGCACACACACTATTATTCTATATAGACGTTTCATCGTTCGTTATGATTTTTTTGCAAAAGTACTGTTTTTTTCAATTCATCACCACATCTTCTTTCTTGATTTTCATCTCGCAATAGTGGCATTTGAGCGTCACATTGTCTTTGTCGATGACTTGGAAGCGGGTGCGCATCGGCTCGTTGTTGGTGATGCACTTCGGGTTGGTGCATTTGACGAGTCCGACTAATTCGTCGGGCAAGCCCACCTTTTTTTTCTCCACCACCTCGTAGTCGCGGATGATATTCAGTTGGCTGCTCGGCGCAATCAGCGCAATCCGGTCTATTTCATCGGCTTTGAAAAACTTGTCGGCAATTTTGATGATGCCTTTTTTGCCCATTTGCTTGCTGTCGAGACCGTAGCCAATCGTTACCGGCGTGACTGATTTTTGGATGTCAAGGAGCGACACCACCTTAAACAATTGGTCGTTAGGGATATGGTCGATGACCGTCCCGTTTTCCAATGCCGCCACTTGCAGTTCTCTTTTCTTTTCCATTTATTTAATTTCTAACACATTACAAATAATCGCTTGGCGGGCATACAAGCCGTTTTTTGCCTGCTCAAAATAGTAGGCTTTTGGATTGTCGTCTACGTCGAGGGCAATCTCATTGACGCGGGGGAGGGGGTGCAGCACGCGCAGATTGGGTTTGCTGCCGTCCAGCATCGCGTTGGTGAGCACATAAATGTTTTTCACTTTTTCGTATTCCATCAGGTCGGTGAATCGCTCGCGTTGCACGCGCGTCATATACAGTATGTCGGATTTGTTGATGACTTCGGGCGAAAAATCGGTGTGCTCGAAATACGAAATGCCTTGTGCGTCAAGAAATTGCTTGTAAATATCGGGCAATCGGAGTTCTTCGGGCGCAACAAAATGGAACGTCGGCTTGAAATGCGACATCCCGTTGAGCAGCGAATGCACCGTGCGACCGTATTTCAAATCGCCCACCATCGTGATGGCGAGGTTGTCGAGCCGCTGTTGCGTCTTGTAAATCGAATACAAGTCCAACAACGTCTGCGAGGGGTGCTGATTGGCACCGTCGCCGGCATTGATAATCGGGATGTCCGTAACCTCCGAGGCATAGCGCGCGGCACCCTCCAAATGGTGGCGCATAATAATCACATCGGCGTAGTTGCTGACCATCTTAATCGTGTCTTTCAGCGTTTCACCCTTCGCCGAACTTGTGGTGGAGGCATCGCTAAACCCAATCACGCGCCCTCCAAGGCGGTTGATAGCCGTTTCAAAACTCAGGCGGGTGCGCGTGGATGGCTCAAAAAAGAGCGTCGCACATACCTTTCCTTCCAATACATTTTGGTTGGGATTACGCTCAAAATGCGCGGTTCCCTCCATCAAATGGAGAATATCGGCTTTTGAACAATCCGCGATGGAAACAAAACTCTCCATTTTCATATTTAGATTATTTTCTGCAAAGGTACAAAAAAATTGCATAAAAGTGCAAATTTTCTTTTTTATTCAAAAAAAAGTATTACCTTTGCACCCGCTAATGCAAACAATTAAAATTATTTCAAAAAATGGCAACTAAAATTAGATTGCAGAGACATGGTCGCAAGGGGTACGCGTTTTACCACATCGTGATCGCAGATAGCAGAGCTCCACGGGATGGAAAGTTTATCGAACGGATTGGGACGTATAATCCCAACACAGATCCGGCTACAGTAGATTTGAAATTTGACCGGGCTTTGTATTGGCTGACAGTGGGTGCACAACCGACTGATACAGCGAAGAATATCCTCTCCGACGAGGGGGTTCTCCTGAAAAAACACCTGTTGGGTGGTGTGGCAAAAGGTGCTTTCAGCGAAGCGGATGCCGAAACGAAATTCCAAACGTGGCGCGACGCGAAAACATCAGCCGTCAGTGACAAAGCGAGCAAGGCAAGCGACGCTCAAAAAGCCGCCGAAAAAGCCGCTTTCGAGGCAGAAAAAGCCGCCAACAAGGCAAAGGCAGAAGCAGTAGCCGCTAAAAAGGCGGAAGCCGCGGTTGCCGCTGCGGAGGCAGCAGGAAAAGGTGCTGACGAGGCGGTTGTAGAAGCCGCCGCCGTAGAAGCAGTCGCTGAAGCCGCTCCCGCTACTGAAACTCCTGCCGCAGAAGCTCCCGCTGTAGAAACTGTAGCCGAAGAGGCTCCTGTAGCCGAGGAAACTCCTGCCGCAGAAGCACCCGCTGTAGAGACTGCCGCCGCAGAAGCTCCTGCAGCTGAGGAAACTCCTGCCGCAGAATAAATTAGCACGCAGATGACGCAGATGATAAGGCACGCCGCAGATTTTTTTTCTGTGGCTGCTCTTGCGTTTTTGTTGGTGGCGTGTGCCGGCAACGATTATCCCAACAGGAATGTGGACGGGATGTGGAAATTGCGCACTATGGAGAGCCAAGAGACCGGTGTTCAGCCGGTGGACACCATTTTTTACAATTTTCACCGTGGCTCGCTGTTTTCCTGCACGCAGTTTGATGGCGAGATGACGCAAATGCTGCGTATGTGGAATGGCTATTTCGGCTTCTCAAAAGACAACGCCATACATATCTCGCTCGCCGAAAGTTACCGTTATGAGGCGGCTCCGTGGGGTGGGGAAGAGCAAAAAGCCGTTTTCCATATCGTGCAGCACACCTCCTCCAAACTGATTTTAGAGCGGGAGGGCGTAACGTACCACTTCATAAAATTTTAGCCCGATGAAGCAAAAAATCGCCCTGCTCACCGCTTGTATGTGCTGCTTGCCCCTTTTTGGGCAGATGACAACCACCGTGCAGTCATCGGCTTTTACCGCCTTGGCGAGCGAGCAGACACCCTTTTGGTTGGTCAACCACAATTGGGGAGTTAATTCGCTGAATGACAATAATTTGTATCTGCGTGCCGGTGTTTTTCACGCGCAAAAAATAGATGCCGACTGGTCGTTTGAGGCTGGGCTTGACGGGCTTGGCGGGCGGTTTTCGGCGGCGGACAACACCCGCATCCAACAGTTATACGGTCGCCTCGACTGGAAAAAAATCCGCTTAGACATCGGTGCGCGCGAAGATTACACCTCCTTTCTGAACCCGCATTTGAGTTCCGGCGACATGGTCAATTCCAACAATGCCCGTCCTGTTCCGCAAATTAAAATGGGGCTAAACAACTTTGTTGCAGTCCCTTATGCGGGGAGCAATTTTTTCATCAAGGGCGATTTTGCTGTGGGGAAATATTTAGATAGCGAATATTTGGAGACCAAATTTGCTCCTTCGCAGAAAAAATTTGCCTCCGACATTTTGTCGCACAACAAATCCATTTATTTTCGCTTTGGCGATATACAACACAAACACCGTCAGCAGTTTATGTTTGGTTTGGTGCACGCCGCGCAGTGGGGCGGCACCCTCCACCGAGGCGGCGAAAATGGGGCGGTGGAGCCACAGCCGCGGGGCATTGGCGATTTTCTGCGCGTGGTGCTCGCCAAAGAGGGGTCTGCGGGGGCGAGTGCCACCGACAGACCATACGTTGCGGGGTCGCAGTGGGGGGCGTGGCTGTTTAAATATGATGTTTTGCTTGGGGGGATTGCGGGTCAAGGCGGTCGTTTGAGTGTGCATGCACAGCATTTTTTTGACGATGGGTCGGGGATGACCTTCTATAATTGGCGCGACAATTTGCTTGCTGTGGAGTGGCAGTCGTCCGCGAAATCGTTGCTTTCGGGTGTTGTGGCTGAATTTGTTTATACGAAGCATCAAAGCGGTTCCGTCATTTTTTATTTCGACATCGCGCCGAAAGCGGAGCACCCTGAGCACCACGACCAAATTGCGAAGGGCAATGGGAAAGACAATTATTACAACAATTCGGACTACGCCCAGGGACCCTCTCACTATGGCAAAACGCTTGGCTCGCCGCTTCTCCTGTCGCCCGAATACAACACCGATGGCAGCGTCAATTTCAAGGGCAACCGCCTCATCGCCTATCATCTGGGCATCGAGGGCTACTTTTTGCCCGAGTTCAGATACCGCCTCTTGCTGACGGGCGGGCAAAACTGGGGGCGATACGACCTCCCGTTCAAGGACGTTCACGCGGGGTTTGCCTCCGGGCTGGATTTGATTTATCATTCCAAAACACTGCAAGGCATTGATATTCAACTGTCTATGGGAGCCGACTCCGGTCGATTTTTTGGCGCGAGCACCCGCGGGGCGGCTCTGACGGTGAGCAAACAATTCAGCCTGAGCAGATGAAAAACATTGCCGCCCACCGCATCATATCGCCCTCCGGCGAGGTTTTCCATCAGCATTATGTGGCGTTGGACGATGCTCACCGGCTGATTGGCATTTTCCCGCTGGAAAAAGAAATTGCCGGCACGGAGTTTCATAATGGCACTATTCGGGTGCTTCAATCGGAAATAAATCCGCAATCATGCCGCTTAGATTTGGAGCCATGTTAATTTTCCGTTCCTTTGCTTACAGACTACAAACATAGGAACTCAAAAAAAAGATTTAACCGATTTTTTAAAAATGTTTTGTTTGTATCAAAAAAATGCCTACCTTTGCGGAAATTTTTTGCGCAGGCATTTGAAAAAGATAGTGTTTTGGGAAAGTTTAGTGCATATAGAATTGACTTGACAGGTGGGAGGCAGGAGGTTCAAACGTTTGAATATCTGCTTGATAATCAGTTTTTTGCAGACATCGAATCGGAAGATGTGCAAAAAGGGAAAGTCAAGGTTTCGCTCACGGTGACGGATGTAAACGGGACGTTTGTATTCGATTTTAAGTTGAACGGAAACGTGCTCATCGTGTGCGACCGCTGTTTAGACGAGATGGATTTTCCGATAGAAACGACTGCCAAATTGGTCGTCAAATTGGGCAAAGAATACGCAGAGGGTGCCGACGATGTGATAACAGTTCCCGAAAAAGAGGGCTTTATCAATATCGCATGGTTTTTATACGAGTTTGTGGCGTTGGAAATCCCACTCAAACACGTGCACGCTCCGGGGCAATGCAATCGCGCAATGGTGGAGCATTTGAAACAGCACATTGTGACGACAGAAAACGATGATGAAGATATTATCGACAATGAAGAATTAGATGATTGATGATTGAAAATATAAACATTTAAATAAAATTAAAGAAAATGGCACATCCCAAACGAAGAGTAGGTAAAACAAGAAGGGACAAACGACGGACACACGACAACGCTGTGCTGCCGCAAATCGCGCTGGACCAAACGACCGGCGAATATCATTTGTACCATCGCGCGCATTGGCACGAGGGCAAATTGTTTTACAAAGGCAAAGTAATTATCGACAAAGCAGCAGTCAATGAGTAAGTTTCATGCAGTTATCACAGGGGTAGGGGGGGCTGTTCCGCAGTATCGTTTGACCAATGACGAGTTGTCGACCATGGTTGAAACGTCTGACGAATGGATTCTCAAGCGCATCGGCATTAAAGAGCGGCGTATTTTGAAACCTGAAGAAGGGCGCGGCATTTCGTATTTGGCGGTCAAAGCCGTTGAAGATTTGCAGCGCAAGCATCCTTTTGACCCTGCGGAGATTGAGGCGGTGGTGTTTGCAACCTCCACGCCGGATTACATTTTACCCAATTCTGCCGCCCTCACAGCAGCGCAAACGGGGATGACCAATGCGTTTTGCTTCGACATGGAAGCGGCTTGCAGTGGGTTTATCTATGCGCTGGAGGTGGCTGACGGCTTGATTGCCACCGGAAGGTATAAGAAAATCATGGTCATTTCCGGCGATGTGCTATCCGTGGTCACCGACTACACCGACCGCAACACCTGCCCGATTTTTGCAGATGGCTGTGGTTGCGCCTTAGTGGAAGCCACCGAGGAAGATTTGGGCGTTATCGACTCCATTCACCAGTCCGACGGCAGTTCGCCCGAGAACCTGCGCATGTATGCCGGCGGCTCGGCAAACCCCAGCACGCACGAAACGCTCGACCAACGCCTGCACTACATCTGGCAAGACGGCAAAGTGGTGTTCAAACGCGCCGTATCCAGCATGGTCGACTCCTGCGAACAACTTGTGAAACGCAACAACCTCACCAAAGACCAAATCGACTGGGTAGTGCCCCACCAAGCCAACATGCGCATCATAGAAGCAGTGGCAAACTACCTGGATACGCCAATGGAAAAAGTGATGGTAAACATCGAAAAATACGGCAACACCAGCGCAGGCACCATCCCGCTCTGCTTGTGGGAATGGGAATCTAAGCTGAAAAAAGGTGATAACCTCATTTTGACCGCTTTTGGGGCGGGTTTCACGTGGGGGGCAACTTACTTGAAATGGGGCTATGACCCGAAATAGAGTGGAGTTATTATAGTGTAGAGTTTAGAGTATGATTTAAAACTCTAAGCTCTTTTTTTCGTAAGCATTAGAGATAGACACGCAGATAAAGCGTCGAAAATGATGAAAGAAAATATAGAAATATGTCTAAAATAACAAAATCACAGCAGGAGAAGTTTGTCAAAGAACTTTCTCGCGCCCAAAAAGAGAGTGATGTGCGTATTGCTTACCGCAATCTGTTCAAAACTTTTTACGGCGATGAGGTGAAAATTATTACGGAATATCACAATACCGATATTCTGGTTGAAAGCGTAGACAGACTCTTCTACAACCTCAAATTGCTTGCTGAAATCAAATACGAAGAACAGTTTACCGAACAAAAACAGGCTCGTGCGATGGTTGCTGTGCAAATTATCTATTATCTGCACCGTTTTCGCGAGGCGGGCGAGTCGCTACCAAATATTCTTGTGGCTGCCGACAAAAACGAAATTTTTGTGCTATACGGACCTAAATTATACTCCTATCTTGACGAAAATTTCGATTGGACAATCTCGCCTTCCGAAGCATATCAACACAATTCAGAACTTTTCAATATATTAATCGAAGACCCCAATCTGGATGTTTTTGTGCATAATCTGCAATCAACCAATTTTGACTTGAACTATATTTTTACCTTGATTGACGAATTGCTTAATCTTGACGGTGCATTCAACAAAATTGAAATTAGTAAGCAGTCGTTGCTCAAAATTTTTGAAGATTTCAACAAAAATGTGTTTGGCGGCATGGCTGTTGACTCCAAAATAAAGATGCAAATTTTATTTAATAAATTTTTGAATAACGGAAAAGTCTATTTGCATCCAGAGAAAAAAAATACGGTTTGTGTCATTACCACCGGTAGAAAATTTACTGAATACCGCGTTAATGCCAGTCAGTTTGAAGCCTTTTTTTCGCAGTTTGATATTCAGAGCAATTTGTGGATTTACAAGGAACTCACCGAAATTGCCGATACGCTAATTGAGGAAGTTGGCCGCCGTTTTACAGGCGATTTTTGGACACCAAAACTGTGGACTGACCGCGCACACGAGTTGATTTCCGAACAATTGGGCAATGATTGGAAAGAAAAATATGTTGTTTGGGACGCAGCTTCAGGCACAAAGAATTTGACCCGCGATTACAAATTTAATGCGTTGTTTTGCAGCACGTTGCACGAAGAAGAAATTGCAATTTCTGATATGTACAACCCCGAAGCAACCACATTTCAATACGATTTTCTCAACGATGATATTTGGGTACATACAGGACAGCGCGGTTTTTACGACAACTTGAAAATGCCCGCGGAATTGATAAAAGCCCTGCAAGCAAACCAGCCTATCGTCTTTTTTATGAATCCGCCGTTTGGTAGCAATGGTGACAATGCCAATAAATCAGGGAAAAGAGACAAGGAAGGTATTGCAAAAACAAAAATAAATGATTTAATGGTAGCAGAAAATATTGGTTCTTCGGCGGCGCAAGAACTCTATTGTCAGTTTATTTATCGCGTTCAACTTTGGGCAAAAACATTTAATTATACCAAAGATTTGCATTTTTTCTTTTTCAATAAAGGTTTTCTTACAAGTCCAAGTTTCGGAAATTTTACCGAAAAACTGTGCCGTCAATTTACTTTTGAAGCAGGATTTTTGTTTAATGCCGGTGAATTTCACGGAACTTCTTCGGCTTGGGGAATTATTTTTAGCCATTGGAAACTCAACCCCAATAATAATCCGCAAACAGAATTTCAATTTGATGTTTTGAAAAATGAAGAAAATGAAATTATAGAAAAATGCAGATGGGTAGCGAAAAAGATTGATAAAAAATTCACAATTAGTAGTTGGATTAATGAAATAAAAGTAAAAGGAGAAAAAATAACAGATTTTCCGACAACCTCTGACGGGATTAAAAATTCAATAGCCAAAACAAGAGTGAAATATACGACCAAACACTCACTCGGAAATTTATTTAATCACAACAACAACGTTCAATGTTCAGATAAATATCTTCAATTACTTTCAATGCCTTATAAATCAGGCGAATGTCCAATTATTGACGAATCTAATTTTGAGAAAATATGTGTAACATTTGCAGTCAGAAAATCTGCTGTAGAAGTTTTTAGAGAGCAAAATCTTTTGTGGGTACGCGATAAAGATGTTTTTCGGCGACCTTCCGAGACGTTGCAAAAATCAAAAAATTGGGATAAATTTGTTGCCGATTGCGTTGTTTATTCGCTCTTTGCAAGCGGCAGTAATCAAACTTCGCTAAGAAATTACGAATATAATGGCAAAAATTATCGTGTAAATAATGAGTTTTTCTGGCTCTCAAAAGCGCAAATCAATGCGCTTGGCATAGAACACAACAATATGGAAGTACAAATAGATTTGCAGAATGATGAGGAGCGGTTTGTTTATAAAAAAATCACGAATTACGAATTAAAAATTACGAGCGAGGCGAAAGCGTTATTGGATTTTGCCACTGAATTGTTGTCAAAATCATTTTCTCTGCGGCAAACCTACAACAACATTCAGCCAAAATACAATCTTAATGCTTGGGACGCAGGCTGGCTCCAAATCCACAAAATGCTATTCTCAAACGACCGCCTGAACGACAGTTTTAAGCCACTCCAAGCAGAATTTAAACAACAGTTAAAAGCATTGGGAGATAAAATTTGTAAAGTTGCGGAGGCAGATGGAATGATATAAAAAACAATAAAAAAAAATGCACAAATCCGGTTTTGTAAACATCGTGGGCAATCCAAATGTGGGGAAATCCACACTTATGAATATGCTTGTGGGCGAGAAGGTGTCGATTATCACGGCTAAGTCGCAGACCACGCGGCACCGCATCATGGGCATTGTCAATACCGACGAGATGCAGATTGTCTATTCGGATACGCCGGGCGTGTTGCAGCCCAATTACAAACTCCAAGCGAGTATGCTCAATTTTTCCGAATCGGCTCTGGGCGATGCAGACGTGCTGGTGTATGTGACGGATGTGGTGGAAAAAATTGACAAAAACGACTTTTTTCTCGCCAAAGTGCAGAAAGTGGAATCACCGGTTTTGCTGATTATCAACAAAATAGACTTATCCAATCAAAAAGAGTTGGAGAAACAAGTGGAAGAATGGCACGAACTGTTGCCCGCGGCGGAGATTATCCCGCTCTCAGCCACCAATAAATTCAATATCGACTATCTGAAAAAGCGCATTGAGGAGCAAATCCCCGAATCGCCGCCCTATTTTGAAAAAGACCAACTGACCGACCGACCGGCAAGGTTTTTCGTCACGGAAATAATCCGCGAAAAAATCTTGCTCTATTACCAAAAAGAAATCCCGTATTCGGTGGAAGTGGTCGTTGAAACGTTTGAAGAGGCGGCGGACATCATCCGCATTCGCGCCCTCATCATCGTGGAACGCGAATCGCAAAAAGGCATCATCATCGGCGACCAGGGCAAAGCCCTCAAAAAAGTAGGCTCAATGGCACGCAAAGACATCGAAAAATTTTTCGACAAAAAAGTTTTTTTGGAAATGTTCGTCAAAGTCGAAAAAGACTGGCGCAACCGCGACAAATTTCTCAAATCGTTTGGCTATCAGTTGGATTAAAATCATTTGTCGTAAGTTATGCCGCTTGTTTCAGAATAAATTTGTATCTTTGCGACATGGCTAAGAAAAAAGAAACGACAAGCAAATTGGGGCTAATCAAGGGCGACCCTTGGCTGGAGCCTTACACGGCGGCGATTGAGGGGCGTTATGCCTATTTTTTGCAGCGCGAACGGGAGTTGACGCAGGACGGCAAAGTGCCGCTGAGCGATTTTGCCGACGGCTATCTGTATTTCGGCTTGCACAAGACCGACGCGGGCTGGGTGTTTCGCGAATGGGCACCGCGAGCGACGGCGATTTATCTCGTTGGCGATTTCAACGGGTGGGCGCAACAGCCTGATTATCAGTTGCATCCGATTGGCAATGGTGCGTGGGAAATTGCTCTGCCTCACGACAAATTGCACCACGGCGAACTGTATAAATTGCGGATGCACTGGGACGGCGGCTCCGGCGAGCGCATCCCCGCATGGGCGCAGCGCGTGGTGCAGGACAACACTACGCACATTTTCAGCGCGCAAGTCTGGAACCCCGACACGCCCTACATATATAAGGTGAAAAATTTTGCGCCGAACACCGCGCCGCTACTGATTTACGAATGCCACATCGGCATGGCTACCAATGACGAGCGCGTGGGCACGTATCGCGAATTTACGCAAAACATTCTGCCGCGCATCCAAAAGGACGGCTACAATGCCATTCAGATTATGGCGATTCAGGAGCACCCCTATTATGGCTCGTTTGGCTACCACGTGTCGAGTTTTTTTGCGGCATCGTCGCGGTTTGGCACGCCGGAGGAGTTGAAAGAACTCATCGACACGGCTCACGCGATGGGCATCGCCGTGATTATGGACTTGGTGCATTCGCACGCCGTGAAAAATGAAACCGAAGGTCTGGGGCGGTTTGACGGCTCCTACGACCAGTATTTTCACAGCGATGCGCGGCGCGAACACCCCGCGTGGGACTCGCTCTGCTTCAACTATCGGCGCAACGAGGTGATTCATTTCTTGCTCTCCAACTGCAAATTTTGGCTGGAAGAATACCGTTTTGACGGCTTCCGCTTCGATGGCGTGACGAGTATGCTCTACAACAGTCACGGTCTGGGCGAGGCTTTTTCCGGTTACGGCGACTATTTCAACGCCAATCAGGACGGCGAGGCGATTTGCTACCTCACGCTGGCGAATAAGTTGATTCACGAGGTCAATCCGCACGCGCTGACCATCGCGGAGGAGGTGAGCGGGATGCCCGGATTGGCTGTGGCAGTCGCTCAGGGCGGCTACGGCTTCGATTACCGCATGGCGATGAACATCCCCGACTACTGGATAAAAATTATCAAGGAGAAAAAAGACCAGGATTGGCACCCGTCGGGCATCTGGTGGGAAACGACCAACCGGCGGGCAGACGAGAAGACAATCAGTTATGCCGAAAGCCACGACCAGGCATTGGTGGGCGACAAAACCATCATTTTCCGCCTCATCGACGCGGAAATGTATTGGCACATGCACGTGAACGACAACAATTTGATGGTTGACCGCGGCATCGCACTCCACAAAATGATTCGCTTAGTAACCGCCTCGACCATCAACGGCGGCTATCTCAACTTTATGGGCAACGAATTTGGGCACCCCGAATGGGTAGATTTTCCGCGTCAGGACAATGGCTGGTCGTATAAATACGCCCGCCGACAGTGGCATCTGGTGGACAATCCCGACCTGAAATACCACTACCTGGGCGATTTCGACAGCGCGATGGTGAATCTGCTTAACGGCATCAAGGGCTTCCAGTCGCTGGAAATTCAAAAAGTGTGGGACAACGACGGCGACCAGATTTTGGCATTCCGACGGGGCGATTACGTCTTCGCCTTCAATTTCAATCCGGAAAAATCCTTTACCGATTACGGCTTTTTAGTGCCCCCGGGGCAGTACAAGATGGTGTTGGACAGCGACGCCCCCACGTTTGGCGGCTTCGGGCGGATAAATGCCGAAATTGCATACCACACCGCTTTCGACCCGCTCTATGCAGGGGAGAATAAGGAGTGGCTGAAATTGTATTTGCCGGCGCGCACGGCGGTGGTGCTGAAACGATACGGTCGCGACAAATAATTTTTACTTATTAAGCCACGGCTCGGGATTTTGCTTCGTCAGTTCTTTCCACAGTTCAAAATAGAGTGCGGTTATGCCCTCGTCGGTGTAGATGCTGCCCAAATCCTGGCCGGTCTTCACCTTGTCGTCTATTTTTACCGACACCTGTTCGAGGTTGGCATAGAGCGTTCGGTAGTTGCCGTGGCGCAGGATGATGGACGTTTGGTAGCCGGGCACGAGAAAAATGCTGGACACAACGCCGTCGAACACCGCTCTGGCACGGTTGCCGCGGGAGGTTTCAATCTTGATGCCGTTGCTGTTGTGATGCACGTTGGTTAGTCCTGCAACTCGCTGAATACCAAAGTGTTCTGTGATTTGGTAGTTGCCTTTGAGCGGGAATGGCAGCCGTCCCTTGTTGTTGGCAAACTCCGACGAGAGGGTCTGTTCTTCCTTGGTCATCGCAAACCCGCCTTTGGTTTCTGCCTTGCGAGCCGTTTTCGACTTTCGGGCGGCTTCCACTTCGGCAGTGATGATTTGCTCAATTTTGCGATTCAGGGCGTCCGCCTGTTGCTGCTTGGTTTTGAGTTGCGCCTCCAACTGTTTTTTATTTTTCGTCAGATTGGTTACCTCCGTTCGCTTGGTGGTTTCCTCTTTTTTCAAATTGTCTTCTTCCTTGTGTTTTATTTGCGCCAATTTTTCTTTTTCGCGCATTTTCGTTTCGAGTTTTCGCTTTTCGGCGGCCACTCGCGTCTGTTGCTCCTTGATTTCCTCTGCCTGATTTTTGCGCCATTCGGCATATCTTCGCAGGTAGAGCATTCGGCGGTAGGATTGCGAAAAATGGTCGGCAGACATAATCCAGAGCAGTTCTTCGCTGTTGTTTCGCTGTTTATACATCTTTCTGATGGAGATGGCGTAGTGCTCTTTTTTGGTATTCAACTGTTGCAATAACTCGTTGATTATCCGCTCCTTATTACGAATTTCGGATGACGTGCGATTGATTTCTTTTTCCAACACAGACAGCACCTCCTTGCGGGCGGTGATTTGCTTGCTCACCAGTGTCAGGCGGCTCTGCACCGCCGAAATAGACTTGCTGTTTTCGTTCAGCAGCGCGCTGGTTTGTTCAATTTCGTTCAGCAGGGCAGAACGCTGCTGTTCGAGCGTTTGTTGCGACTGCGACGGTGCTTTGGCGGGCGTCGGCTTTCTTGTTTGCGCCGTCAGGGCGAGGGTTGCAACGGCAAATAACAGATATATCAGGGGATTGCGGGTCACGCCCGCAATGACAGGGCGTAGAGTCTTCATCACAGGCTTTTCATAGTTAGTTCAATCATTTGCCGGAAAGACAATTGTGTGTATTTGGCGGAGTTTGGCGGCGCATCGTCAATGGTGAACGTTGTGTCGAGATGGACGGAAGAAAACCGCATCGCGATGCCGCAGTCATTGTCGGGAATGATTGCCGTCAATTGCAGCGACATCGGGAACGCCTGCATATTGGACACCAAACGCCAGTCTTCATACACGCATTGCACGTTGACCGGAAACGCGGGGTGGCTCATTTTCAACAGTTGGATGTGATTGTTGGTCTGGTCGGTCACAAAACTGTACTGAATATGCTGATTATCCGTGCTTATTAGATTTGTCTCAAATTCCGAGTCGTTCACGGCAAAACAGGTGTCGTCGTCGGGCGTAACCGTCTGTTTTCCAGCAATAAACAGCCGATTTGTAAACAATGCTTCCAAACTGTAATAGTCGAAATCAATTTCTTTCTCCGCTTTGATATTTTGCACCGTTTCATAAAAAAAGGTCTTATTTAACCGATTGATAATCAGTACATTCTCCGGCGTAATCACTATTTTGACGGCTTCGCCCAGAAAGGGCACGCGAGCAGACAACTGGATGGCTTGGTCTTTGATAATGCGCATCTGCGCCTCCGTCGAAAAATCGCTCTTCTCGCCCTGCTTCAGGCTCATTATCAGATTTGCCGACAGTGTTTGGAACGATAGCGAAGCCTGCCGCACCGCCGCCAAACGCTCCGTAGTTGTCAATGTTGTCAATGTCGGCAACGCAAACTCCTCATCGTCCGACGTATTCGCCGCCCGACAAGGAACATACCCCGCCAAAAACAGGAGCACCAACGTTGCGAGCAGCAGATTATAATTTTTAGTAACTCTCATCTTTGTCCTTTTTTATATTGTATATCGCCCGCAAAGTTACTAAAAAAATACCAATTAAAAAATCACTACCTTTGCAGGCTCAAAAATTAAAGATACACTTATGGTTTACGGGTATGTGCGGGTGAGTACCGACAAGCAAGATACGGAAGGACAGAAAATAGGAATTGTCGAGAAAGCCCACAAATTGGGGTATGAGATAGAAGAGTGGATTTCAGATGATGGTGTTTCGGGCGTGAAGGAGCCGGGCAAGCGAAAATTGGGGCGTTTATTGAAAAAGGTAAAAAGTGGTGATGTGTTAATTATATCCGAACTGTCGCGACTTGGTCGCAGTGTTTTTATGTTATTCCGCATTGTGGAGCATTGTATGGATGTAGGGTGCACCGTATATAGTGTAAAAGATTCGTTCGACACCTATAAAAAGGGCGATTTGGTGGGCACAATCCTGCTTTTTGCGTTCGGCATATCCGCCCAAATAGAACGGGATATGATTGTAAAACGCACTTTGGAGGGCATAGAACGCAGAAAAAGGGAAGGTGTCATCTTCGGCAGACCGGTGGGAAGCAGCGGACCCCGAAAATTGGACGGCAAAGAAAAACTTCTGCAAAAATATATAGATGCCGGCTCCAGAATGAGTACTTTGGAGCGCAGATTTAAGGTGAACCGCGCCACAATTCTACTCTTCATACGGGAAAAAGGATTAACCTACATTCCCAAAAAAAAGACACCAAGTTGGAACCTGAAAAACCCGATTCACCTGAAAAGCAAGGAAAACGACGAAAAAATAAAGCCACACAAAAGACTGATAATCAATCTGATTGATGAGGGAAAAACCCAAACGGATATGATGAAAGCCCTTTCCGAAAAAGGGGTAGTCGTAACCCCATCGAATATCACCGCGTATATGAGAAGGCACAATTTGTTGGATTATTACCGGAAAACCCACGCAGGAATCAGGAAAGACCGGAACAAATATTGCAACAGGAGTAAAGTTTCGGAAAGCGAATTAGTTTAGCCGCTAATCCAAAATACTCCAATTCGTCCCATTCGCCTTCGGCTGCTCCTGCTGGTGGTAGCGTTCGGAGACGACGATGTTGTCTTTGTGCTTGCCGATGTATTCTAATCCGCTCAGTTTCAGCCACAAATCGGACAGAATGTGCAGGAAGGTTTCTATTTGTAGCATTGTGCCGCGCAGGGCGTTGTGGTCGTAGATGATGCCTAAGGTGTTGGCTAACAGTTCTTCAAACGACCCCGGCGTAACGTCGCTCCATTCGTGGAAATAGCTCAGCAACTCTTCCGTTTCCGTCCGGCTTTGCTTGTTGAGGCTGACGTAGCAGACGTGGGCGAGCGTCGAAAAATAGTTGACAATCCGTATCGGAGCCTCCTCCTGCCCCATATTGCGATACGGGAAGTAGATGGTGGCGATGTAGTGCATCAGGTCTTCGCTGAGGGTGCCGACGTGCGCGGCAATGGTCGAATGGTGCGAGCGATTTTTGCTCAGGATGAGTTTTGAACTGCGCTCCAGCGTGTTGAGGTAAGTTCCGAAGCGTTCGTAATACGCCAACAGGTCGGGGTGGCTACTCATACGGGTGCACGGCGGAATGTATTGGGTATCAACCTCATAGCGTCCGCCGTAGGGGCGGATGCGCCCGATGACCAAGTGGTGCAATCCCAACCGGTCGCTGTGAATTTCGCCTCGTGGCACCACCGACAGTTGGTAATCTTCCGTCGCATGAGGCGGTCGTGGCGGCAGTTCGTCGTCGGCGGGAGTGCCTGTGGGGATGCGCGCAAAGGGGTTTACGGTCAGCACCACATCCCAGATGGCATTTTGGACGGGGGGTGCCCCCGCTCCTGCATCAAACGAATGGGTGTGCAGGAGGCAGACCTCCGGAGGCGGGTTGTAGGCGATGCGGCAGCCGCCGGCGGTGATGGCGTTGCAGCGGCGCAGTTTGATTTCGACTTTGCCCGACACCTGCTCGCTGATGTCAAATTCGGAGGAGGTGTTCTCGCCGTCCACAGGGGGCAGCAGCCCGTAGTTGTGCTTCGTAATGTGGAGTGCCGCCGTGTCGCACAGCCGCTCGATGAAATAGTTTTCCAACTGCCGGAAATGCTCGTCGCCAACGTTCATCCCCTCCAACCAGTTGACTAATTGGTGGTTACATTTTTTCATAGGTCGGCAAAAGAGGCTTTTAAATTGGAATAGCCAAAATAGCGATGCTTGGTGATGGCTGTGATAATCCTTGGATAGTATTCATGGATATATTCCACCTCCGAATCCGCCAGCAGACCACCCTCGCCACAGTCTTTCATGGTGCTTAGAATGGCGGCGATGACGTGGCATTTCTCCTCAAAAGAGAAGTCGTCGCCGCGTTTTTCGTCGGTGACGAGAGCCTCGCAATAATCGCTCATAAGGGTGTAGAACGCCCTTTTATCCGCATAGTCGCCCGTCATTTCAAAATTGGTTTTGTCGTTCACAAAACTGTTTGCCACCGTTTTCAGCAGCCCCGCGCGAATTTGAAGTTCGCCGTCACAGTCGCGGCTCGCAAACAAATTGTTGAGGAGCGGGGGATAGTGATTGTAGCCGTTTTCAATCTGATATTTCCTGTAATCGCGGTAAATAGCCCGCAAAACGGCGTAATTCACTTTTTGGTCGGCATCGTAGCCAAAAGTTGTCAGCAGTCGTTCCAAAAAACGTATGTCATTGTTTAACAGCCATATCAGGCTCACCTCATCGTTGTTGAACAGATATTTATTGCGATGCACCAGTTCCGGAGGCAGGTGGATTCTCCCCGAATTGTCGTCGTTGATGGTTATCAGTTCGTCCAGCAACCGCAGGTCGGTCACAAAATGATGTTTTTGACTGACAAACAGATTGCGCCGACTATATTTGTCCTCCTCCGATTTGGATTCAAACAGGATGATACACGAGCCATCTTCCTGAAATTCAAAGCATTGCGTTTTCTTTGCCGGTTCTATTTTGAATATCCCGTAAAGTTTGTCCTCAAACTGCCTGTCGGGAATTTCCAGAAAATGCTCCTTTTTAAGCCCGCTCGCAACAATTTCCAACTGCAAAGAGAGGTCATCTGCCGTAAAATAATACGGCTGATTGCGCCGGTCTTTGATACTCATCGTCTCAACCAGTTCCTGCAAAGCCATCTGCCTTTGGATTTCCTCAACATTCAGCCCCTTGGGCAATTTGTCGTCACTCGTGCAAGTTGCTGTCATACAGACTATTAGCAACAGCATGGTTGTTAAAAAAGAACTTATCATACTGATTGTCCTGTTCGCTTTTTTCGCCTCTCGCTTAACTGCCTGAATAACAACCTCTTTGCCCTGAAAAATGCCCGTAATCGACTGTATGTCCTGCTCCGGAAAGTAGCTATATGTCAAACCGCTCGCCTCGTTCGCCTGTTGGGATTGAAAATACAGCCGGATAAAAGTGTCGCGCCGCAAGGCTTCTACAAAGTCCTTTTCAGTTTGAAGATTCTTGCGCGCTGCGTCGATGTAGCCTTCCAGCGGGGCAGAATAGTAAGCGTGCAACAGTTTCATACTTGTTTGCTTCCAGCGTTCGCGTATCTCGTTGAAATTCAGCACATTGATTATTTCGCCGTCCGGCGACACGCACAAATTCATCGGATACAGACACGTCCCCAACTGCTCCCTGTAAGTGTCAATCGGCTTTTGAGGCACCTCCCCATCCAATCGGGTGTCCGTTTTGCCTTCCATCACAAACAGAAAACGATTCTCTTTGTGTTGATACTCCGCATTCAGGGCAATGCGGCTGCTGTAACTGCTAATCTGCCCATCGGGGCGCGCAATTTTCGTTTCAATGCTGTATTCAGCCTTCAAATTTCTAAATTCATACATATTGTTTTGTTTTTAATTAATGATTATTTCTTCCTTTTCGCCATCTGTCAAATCAAGACTTCTTAACAAAATACTTTCAATTTTTTGATTATTTATCCTTCGTGCCACGCTTAACGGTGTTTCGCCTTGTGTATCGCATACATCTAAATTGGCACCTTTTTCTATGAGCAATTCCACTAATTTCACATTAGAACTCTCTATTGCAAGCAATATCGGGAAAAACACATAATCTGTCCCTGCTGTATATCCGTTACCATTTACATTTGCACCAAAATCTATCAGCAGTTTCGACAACTCATAATTTCCCAATTCACAACACACTCCAAGGGGGGTAAGTCCGTCCTCACTATAGATGGCGTTAGGATTGCAGCCTCTCTTCAACAAAAGTGTTGCTAAACATAAATCTTGCTGTTCGCGTCCAAGCGCAACAGAAAGGGCATCAAAAGCGTACATCATAACTGTTTGTACAAGATTAGTATTAGCACCCATATCTAATAATTTTTCTGCAAAAAGGCAGCGTTTATATTTGCAGCAATAACCGAGGATTGAATATGCTTCATCCTCATTCACAGTAATTAGCGTGTCCAAATTGTTTACCTCTGCCACTAATTTTTGAAACTCCGATTCATCATTCGATTTTATGGCTTCAAAGATTTTACCATAAATATCGTCATTTTCACTCTGTGCAGCCTTTGTTGCACTCTTGCAGTTGATTAAAAACAAACTGCAGACCACTGCCACTATTAAAACATTGATTTTTTTATACATAATTTTTAATTTATTTGTAGTTCATAAAACTCGCCTTCATCACTGATACGATAGTATTTTAATTGTTTTCTATTTCTACAATTTTCCCATCATCTCGTATTTGGTATGTGGCAAGGACTGTTCGTGCTACAGGTTTATCCTCATCTTCGTCACTATAATAATCATGATACAGTTCTATCGTCAAATTTTCTGAAATTTGAAAACTTGATACAAAACTATCTTTAGCCGCATCAGGTGTAACGCCTTCGGTATGGGTATATAAAATAGGAATAAATCCATCTATCACCTTGCCTTGACCTACAGTTATAATACGATAAATTGAAAGTGAATTTTCGTCTTCTTTTAGATTACAGTCAACGACAAAAATATCAAACTTGCGTTGCTTTACCATAATAGGAATATAATCAAAAGGAATAGTGTCATTATTCCATTTTTCCACATAAATACTCATAAGATTTTCATTATAATAGTGATAATACTTAACTTCGTTTGTCACAGAAGTGTCATAATCATAGCGCCAAACACTATAATTAACCAAATCAAATGGTAATGAATTAAATTTGATAGTATCCTTTTCATACTCTAAAGAATTAATATACAAATTGTCATTTTTCTTATTAGCCATAGAAAAAGATGTTGCCAATACACAGAAAATTAAAATTACTTTTGTTTTCATAATGAATAATTTTTAATTGTTTTCTATTTTTAGTTCATAAAACTTGCCTTCATCACTGATACGATAGTAGTTGACAGATTTATAGACAGGTCCATTGTTCCTTTCTTCTGTGTTAATTTTTATGGTATAATCCTCATAAATTTTAACCTTTTTTTTTGCAATAGATATTTTCGTCATTACCCGGCTCACTCCAACGTGGAGCTACATTTAAACCTGTACCAACCGACATAATCCCCGATTTTACAATACATAAAGAA
>BNTT01000027.1 GCA_025996815.1 Bacteroidia bacterium | reverse complement strand
AATCAACTACATCGTATTTTTTGTCGAAAGCGTTGAAAGATTAAAAGTGAAATGTTAGAGTAAAAAATATTAATTATTTAAATGTTAAATGTTATGAATAAGAAAAAAACTTTTTTTAGAGCAGCAGCCCTTGCGTTTGCATTGGCGGCTCCGGTGGCTTTGGAAGCCAAAACGATTTATGTGGGCGATGTTTGGGGTCCGACAAAGACTAACTATTCAACCCTTGAAGATTTAGTGCAAGCCGGAAAGGCGGACAAAACTAAAGCATCGGCTCCGGAAGATGAAATCTGGGTTGCAACAGGCACACATGAACTCTCTGCGCAGTGGTCACTCAACGAAGGCAACGACGGTCGCTGGCAGGGAAAACTTTATGGTGGTTTTGCCGGTACGGAAACCTCGGTTGACCAACGTGCCAAGGGTGCATACCCTTGGGAATTTACTAACCCAACTGTGATTAAGTTGGCTGCCAATCAGCCTGAGAATCAATCTATTTTGAGAGGTGCCAAAAACGATGCTAAGTCGTTTACCGACATCGATGGATTCACGTTTGACGGAAGTAATTGTACTGCCGCAGTGATTTTTATTCGCAACCTCCATTCAACAACAATTACGTTTAGAAACAACATTGTTGAAAATGGAACAAACCCCGGCGGTGGCTCCGGTTCTAACGACTCTGAAGCCGGCGGTATCCAACTCGGTGGCAAAGAAGGTATGGAAGTGCTGCAAGGCTATCCTATCGAAGCCGGTTACGTTATCAACGGCGAAACAATTCCGGCAGGCGACCCCCGAATTGGTAGAAGGTCGGCAACCCTCAATATTGATGGCTGTTTGATTCAAAACAACAAGGGTGTATCCGGTGGTGGTATCTATTCGTATGCAAGAAATGCTAACACCATCAGCAACTCGAAGATAATCGGCAACGAAGCTACGGGAAAAGGTGGTGCCGTTGTGATTGGGACAACACGTACCGCCATTATCAATACGATTATCGCAGACAACAAAGCGGATAGCATCGGCGGAGTTTATGTGACTGCAACCGGTTTGGCTGTTTCTGAGGGTGCGCCTGTTAAACAGAATGAAGACAATCTGTATCCTTCAAGCATCATCAATTCCACCATTGCAAATAACATTGCAGCAAAAGAAGGTGGAGTGGTGTATGCTAAATCCGCCGTAAACGTTTACAACACAATTTTCTATAACAACAAAGGAAACGATGTAGTTAACAATGCTGTTGACAACCTTGACAATATTGACACGAATGGCAACGCATCGGATGCTGACTACAACATCAACGGAACCGGTGCTAATGATGTTGCAGAAACGGATGCCACCAAGCTGTTTGATACAGACTATAAAACAGTTGCAACAGGATTTGCAGGGCTTGACAACGGGAAAGCCGGTGTTACTCCTCAGCCGAAGGATATATTGGGTAATGTCCGTGTGTCCGGTGTAATTGACAGAGGTCCGTTTGAAATTGATGCCGCTGCTTTCTCCGGCTATTCAACACTTGCTTCAGATAAGAATGCTATTGAGTTTGCTGAAATTCTGAAAGGGGAAAGTGCGACAGAGTCTGTCACGGTTACACTAACCACTACTTATCCCGGTGAGGAATTAACAGCGGGTGGTTTTTCTTTGAAAAATAATTCCACAGATGCTCCGTTTGAGATTTCGGTAGCAATTATAAGTGCCACCACGGCGGATGTAACTGTAACCTACCACCCAAAGACTACCGGAGCACACAGCGATGAGCTTATTGTTAAGTCGCAATTTGCAGAAGACTTGCGTATTGTGCTGACAGGTACGGCAAAACAATCAACACTTGAGGCTGAAAAGGCAGAGTATGAGTTTGCAGATACAAAGAAAGGGGAAACATCTGCCGAAGAGGAAATTAAGGTTACATTAACCGCTGTTTATTCGTCTGAAGATATATTGGAAGAAGATAACTTTACTTCTTCATCAGACATATTTGAGGTGACAGATGTGAGCATCGATGCAGCAAAACTTGTAGCTACGGTAAAGGTAGTTTTCAAGCCAACTACGGCAGGTCAGTCTTATACGGGAAATCTTGTTGTGAAATCTGCAAATGCAGCAACATTGGAAGTTCCGCTGAAAGGCAAGGCTGTTGCTCCGGTACTTACGGCTGACCCAACCGCTCTTGAATTTGGCAATGTACAACAAACGACATCCAAATCGTTAACGGTCGTGGTTACATTAACCGATTACAATGAGCCTTTGGCAGAGTCGAATTTCAAATTGGAAAAAGCTGCTCTCTATGAAACAAATGATGGTGTTGAGATATACAAAGTGGAATCGGTGGATATCGATTCTGAATCTTCAGACACAGAATCAAAGGCTACCGTGACTATCTCTTTCAACCCAATAGCTGATATAGGATTATTTACAGATGAGCTGATTGTGACGGTTCCCTATGCTACAGAGTTGAGAGTTGCATTGTCAGGAACAGAAACTGCCACCGGCAGCAACATCCCGACAGTAGAAGCCAATGCAAAAGTGTATTCAGAAGCAGGCACACTGTATATAGAAACAGTAGCCGCAGAAGCAGTGAAAGTATATACAGTAGCAGGCGTACAAGTATTTGCACAAGTGGTAGAAGGCTCAGCCTCCACCTCCTTGCCGCAAGGAGTGTATATCGTGAAAGTTGGACAACAATCTTACAAAGTGATAGTGCGATAGTCGCACCTGTCCCTGTACTCTAACATTTGGAAGAGGCTGTCTTAAAAGGGCAGCCTCTTTGGTGTTGCCCTCGCCCTTGAATTTGTGCAGCTTATTCAAAAAAAAGTTGTAACTTTACACCCAAAAAATTTTTGATGATGAAAAAAGCATTTTTATTTTTGGTGGATGGCTTTGAGGAGATTGAGGCGATTGGCACGATTGATATTTTGCGTCGTGGTGGGGTTGACGTAAAATCGGTGTCGCTGGAAGGCACGAAGCAGGTTACGAGTAGCCGTAAGGTGGTTGTGCTCGCCGATTTGATGTTCGGTGAGGCTGATTTTTCCGCAGCCGAGATGCTCGTTTTGCCCGGTGGGACGGTGCGTATCAACGAGCACGAGGGCTTGAAAGCCCTTGTTGCGCAACATGCCACAGCAGGGAAAAAGGTGGCTGCGATTTGTGCTGCACCGATGGTGTTAGGCGGCTTGGGCTTGCTCAAAGGGAAGACGGCGACGGCGTATCCCGGTTTTGAGAAGTATCTCGACGGCGCAAAGTGTGTGGAAACACCGGTCGCGGTCGATGGCAATATCATCACCGGACGCGGTCCCGGACTGACGATGGAATTTGCATTGACCCTGGTGGCAGCCCTTCAGGGGCAGGCAAAAGCCGATGAGGTGGCGGCAGATTTGTTGCTCAAATCGCGCAATTAAGGGGGTGCAGATGGACAAAGTCGTGGAGATAGACCCCAATTCGGGCTTCTGCTTTGGGGTGGTGAATGCTATCGAAAAGGCGGAGTCGGAACTTGCAACCGGTGCGCTGTATTGCCTCGGCGACATTGTGCACAACAGTCAGGAGGTGTCGCGGCTGAAAAAGAAGGGCTTGCAAACCATCAATCACGCCGATTTGCAGGCGATGCGCGGCAAAAAAGTGCTGCTGCGTGCCCACGGCGAGCCGCCCTCGACCTACGAACAGGCGCGGCAAAACCGTATTCAAATTATTGACGCGACTTGTCCGGTTGTGTTGCAATTACAGAAAAAAATCCGCGAAAAATACAGGGACACCGCCCCCCGGCAGTCGCAAATCGTGATTTTTGGCAAAAGCGGACACGCCGAAGTCAACGGGCTGGTGGGGCAAACCAATGGCACAGCCATCGTTATCGAGCACACGGCGGATATTGAGCAGTTGGATTTTACGAAAGATATTTATCTGTTTGCGCAAACGACTATGTCGGTGGACGATTTTGAGGCGATTGTTGCCAAGATTCAGGCGCGCATCCGCCCGCCGGTGAGTTTCAACTACTCCGACACCATCTGTCGGAAAGTTGCCAATCGGATGCAAAGCATCCGGCAGTTTGCCTCCAAACACGATTTGGTGCTTTTTGTGGCAGGCGAAAAAAGTTCAAACGGCAAAGTCCTGCTGAGCGAATGCCTGAAAGCCAATCCCAACACACACCTTATTTCCAATTCGTCGGACATTGCCCCCCAATGGCTCCAAACACCCCTCTCCATCGGAATTTGCGGCGCAACATCCACCCCCAAGTGGCTGATGGAGGAGATTGCGGAGTCGCTGAAAGGTTAAAACAACCCACTTAGCAGCACCGAGAGTGCCATTATCATGATAATCACGCCAAAGATGCGATTCATAATCCACAGACCGCGCATATTGATGACCGTACGGAGTTTATTGACGAAAAACGTGACCAAAAACCACCATGTGAGTGCGCCGAGAAAGATGGACAGAAGCCCGATGAGCATGGAATAGTCCGTGTTGTTGGTCACAATAAAATTGAATTGCGCAAACATAGCGATGTAAATAAAGAGTATCAAGGGGTTAGAAAGTGTGAGGAAAAACGCTGATAGAGCATCCTGAGAGTATGTTCGCGATTTCACGCCGCCTTGGTGAAGGTTTTTTACGGGATTGGTGCGAAAGGTGTAAACGCCATAAATAAATATCAAAATACTCCCGCCAATTTCCAAAATGCTACTATTATTTTCAATGAACGACACCACAATCCCCATCCCCATGCACGTAATCGAGGCGTAAAAAAGGTCGGAGAAAGCCGCTCCAATGCCCGAAAAAAAGCCATGCCAGCGGTCTTTATTCAAAGTACGCTGGATGATGAGCAACCCCACCGGTCCCATCGGTGCGGAAACCAGTGTGCCGATAATGAATCCTTTGTAAAAAATCTCAATAATCACGGCGCAAAGTTACAAAAAAAATATATATCTTTGCACCAAAGTTTGAATTTTATATGCTCACATTCCCAAATGCAAAAATAAATCTCGGTTTAAACATCGTTGCAAAGCGTCCAGACGGCTATCACGACATCGAAACGGTGTTTTATCCCATCCCGCTGTGCGATGCGCTGGAGATTGTGCCCGCCCGCACCGCCCCCACGTTCACGCAAACGGGCATCCTCGTCGATGGCGACCCCGCCAATAATCTGGTGATGCGTGCCTGCAACCTGCTGAAAGCGGACTTTGACCTGCCCGAATTGGACATTTATCTGCAAAAAAACATCCCGTTTGGAGCCGGATTGGGCGGCGGCTCGGCGGATGCCGCTTTTATGCTCAAACTGCTGAACGATTATGCACAATTGGGACTAACCGCTTCGCAATTAGAGGATTATGCGCGGCTGTTGGGTGCCGACTGCCCGTTTTTTATTCAAAACAAGCCCGTTTTTGCGGAAGGGATTGGCGATGTGTTTTCGCCCGTAACTGTTTCATTGAAAGGCTATTATCTGTGGTTGATTAAACCAAATATTCATGTGTCCACGCGCGATGCCTACGCGGAGGTGAAGCCGCATCGTCCGGAGGTGGGGATTCAAGAAATCATCAAAACCCCTGTGGAGGCTTGGAGAGGGCGGTTGGTCAATGATTTTGAAGAAAGCGTTGGGGCGAAATTCCCTGAGATTCGCGCCATTCGGCAGTTTCTGTATGCCCACGGTGCACTCTACGCCGCCATGTCGGGGTCAGGCTCCGCCGTCTTTGGCATTTTCGCCGAAGACCCGCGCGCCACGCCGGCATGTGGAGCGCAGCGAAACATCCCCTCCCAATTAAACACTCCCTGCTCGTTTATTTTCGGCTTGTAGCAAGGCGGAGCCTTGTTTTTTGAGAAATTTCTCGTTTTTTGCTTGCCACTTGGAATATTTTGCTTACCTTTGCCGCAATTTTTAATAAAATTATATGAATACTGGATATGATACCTAAAAAAATTAGTACCTTTGCAGGCGAAATAAAAATAACAAGCAAGATGAACTTACTGAATTTTACAACGACCTTTCCGGATGAGCAAAGTTGCAAACTCAAATGGAAAGAAATGCGCGACAAGGCAGGCATAGTATGCCCCCATTGTGGCAGTACGACACATTACTGGAAGTCGGACAAAGAATGTTATGAGTGCAAAAAGTGCAAATACCGCCAGAGCTTGCGCTGCAACACCATCATGCACTTGTCCAAACTGCCTTTTCGGTATTGGTTCGTGGCATTTCATTTGCTTACTTCCACCAAGAAAAGCTTTTCAGCCAAAGAGTTACAACGCCAATTGGGGCACAAAAACTATGATGCGATTTGGGCATTGTTGCACAAATTGCGTATGGCGATGGGCACCCGCGATGCACAATACACTTTATCCGGCGTATTGGAACTTGATGAAGACAGAAAGGCAAGAAGAAGAGAAGCAACAGCCACTGAAACGGGGTCGCGGCAGCCAAAAGAAAAGCAAAGTGTTGGTAATGGCAGAAAGGCGCAACACCGCCCGCAAGTGATACGCAAGGAGGATATTGGTAAGATACTACCGTGGGTACATATTGCCATTAGCAATGCTAAGAGAATGATACTCAATACGTTTCACGATGTCAAGCCGGAGTATTTGCAAAGTTATTTGAACGAGTTTTGTTACACATTCAATCGGCGATATTTTGGCGAACGCCAGTTTGACCGCCTCTTAGTGGCGGGGGTGGCTTATAAAAATGAATTTAGGTATCATATCCGGTAACCATAAAAATTAAAAAAAATGAAGACATAAAAAAGGGATGATGTGCGATTGAGCACACTGTAAAGACATATTAGAAGATAGCGTTTTGCTATATTCTGGCTCCTGAAAATTCGACACTTTCATAGGTACAGCTAAGGATAAGTTGACGCTCGCAATTTGCGGGCTTACTTATTTGCATTAACGGTTAACTTCCTACAACCTCAAGAGCGGACAATTAAGTTCGCTCTTTTCGTGTGCAAAAATAGAAGTTTAAAAAATTATTATAAACAATTTTTAAAAATTAAAAAGTTATGAAAAAGAGTTATTTAAGAGTTGCCGTAATGGCATTGGTTGCTGTATCTATGTTTACAGCTGTTCCGCAAGAGGTGTCTGCAAAGGAGACGAAGGCAGAGAAACAACTGCAAAAAGCACGCGACAAGCAGTTTAAAGAGCGGAAAAAAGAGTTTAGCAAAGATGGCTGGAAACTTACGGGCAGTGCAAAAACGATTGATGTTGCATTGCTGGAGTATTACCAGAAACTCAATGCTAATGAAGGCAATTATGAGATTGTGGGCGAGGTTTCGGCTTGCCAATCAATCAATGTGTGCAAACAGGCGGCGTTCAACAATGCCGTTGTACAGTATGCCAACAATGCGAGTTCGTATGTGAAAGGACGAATTACCTCCGATGCCAATCTGGACCAGACATCGGGCAATGGTGAGTTTGACAATTTTTATGCGGCTTACGAGCGTGCGGTGGGGACAGAAGTGAAAGGCGTGCTTCAGCCAAGTTTTTCACTCGTAAAAGAACAAAAGGATGGCACTAAGGAGTACAAAGTGTTCTATGTCATCGATGAGAGCAGTGCCTCCAAAGCCCGTATGCGCGCAATGGAAACTGCGGCGAAAGAAACCCAACTGGCGCAGGAACACGCCAACAAGATTTCCGAATTTGTGCGCGCAGGATTTGCAGAACAATGAAAAAGACGATTTCAACAATATGCTTTTTGTCGGTGTTTTTTGCCCTTTGGGGGCAAGACACACCTCCTGCGTGGCTCAATGAGAATGTGCGAGCATCGCGCTATTCGAGCGAAACTTTCTACACCGGTTTTGCCTACAACATCATAGAGAAGGGAAAGTCTCCGCAAGATTTTGTGGAGCGCACCAAAACCGATGCGCAAACCGAACTTGTGAAGAAAATTCGTGTGAAAATAGAAGCAAAAACGCAAAGCAACATCGCAACGCAAACCGCGAATGGCAAATACCTCGAACGCGAAGGTTTCTCCAGCGAAGCAAAAACGTCTGCCGATGCCGAAATAGTAGGCATAAAAACAGAATCGTATTACGATAAAGCATCGAATACCGTTTATGCGTTTGCCTACGCCAACAAATATGAAGTCATCGGTTACTACAAAGCCAACATCGGGATGCTTTTGCAGCAGGCAGAGGGCAGTTTGACCACCGCCGAGCAATTGGAACAAGGCGGCGAAAAAGCGAAAGCCCGCAAGCAATGCGAGGAGGCAATGTCTCTGTTAGCCAAAGTGCGCTACGCACAGGATTTGCTGACAGCAATGGATGCCACCGACAGCGACAGCGAAAGTTTGCAGCAAACAAAGTCTGAAAATTTGCGCAGCAAGGCAACGCAGATGTTAGCGCGTTTGGCGCAAGGGCTGTATGTGTATGTGGAAAGCAAAGAAAGCAATTTTGGGCAATCCAGCAATGTGCTTACCAATAAAGTGAAAGCCATTTTGGCAAGTAAGGGTTGCAGTTTCTCCGATAGTGCAGAAAATGCAGACCTAAAACTCAAAATGGTCGCCACAACCCGCGAAATCAGCAATTCAAATGCTTTGGTGTTTTGCTATGCTGATGTGGAATTGGAATTATACGACAATCATAAGCAGAAAGTCGTGTTCAATGATGAATTGTCGCAAAAAGGCGGGTCAAGTAGCAATGAACGAGCAGGGCGAAAAGCGTTGGAAGATGCGGTGTCGGTAGTTGCCGAAAAGATTTTGTTATGGATAGAGTAAATAATAATAATTAAAAAAAATAAAAAAAGATGAAAAAGACAGTGTTTTTAGTGTTCGCCTTGTGCTGCATAAACGCAGCGATGGGGCAAGAGAGTCGGCAAAAGGTGGCGGTGTATGTAACCGGCAGTTCAGACAAAGGTACCGACGAGTTTGTTGGGGCATACTTAGTGGATGCCATTGTGCGAAGTAGCGGCTACACTGCCGTAGAACGCACGTCTGACTTCTTGAAAGAGTTAAACAAGGAGCAGGGTTATCAACAATCCGGCAATGTGGACGACAATCAGATTTCCCGATTGGGGAAACAATTTGGCGTGCAATTGGTGTGCATTGCCAAAGTTGGTAATATGGGCAACAAGCAGTTTCTATCAGCACGTTTGATAGATGTGGAAACGGCAACGGTGAAAAACAGTACCAAGCCGTTCACTTTTTCTTCAGGTGGTGAGGAAAAAATATGTGAAGCCGTTGTAAATCAATTGTTGGGGACCCAAGGAATTTCAACAGTACAACAGACCGAAACAGAATTGGTGAGTGCCGCATCTCTTTTGCGTGAAGGCAGAATTCGTCAAGCGGGCGGCGCATACTACTTTGAAGGCAGCAAAGACCGAATGACACAAAAAGAGTATCAGGATTACTTGGAAAATAATTGTTTGGAAGCCTTTGACAGATTTCAAAAAGGTGCAAATCAAGCAAAATGGGGTAAAAGATTCCTCTGGGGTGGTGCTGGTCTGGTTGTTGCAGGTGGTGTTCTTTCACTGACAGACGTGGACGAGTACGGGTATAGCAACAACTCAGACTTATATGGGATGGTAGTAGTGCTTGGAGCCGCTTCAGCTATTACCAGTATTCCACTTTTCATCATTGGCTCTAACAACAAGAAAGCCTCTGTTGAGATATACAATAGGAATTGTCGCTCCACTACGCCCAAAGTATCTTTGAATTTCAATGTGAAAAACAATGGATAGGCTTGGCGTTGAATTTTTAGTGGTTCCGAGAAAATCACAGTTCAGGCGAAGAAGATTATCAAGATAATACACCATCTTGGTAATCTTCTTAATCTTACGAGAATCAAGGTTCAGACAATTATACCCATCATTTTATTTTTTCACTTGTCAATTCGGGAAAAAAGTGTAACTTTGTGGCATCAATTTTCTATATATGAACGAAGAAACGCATAACAAAGTTCGATTTATTACCTTTATGATTGCTCAGTTTGCCAAAGCCTACAAAATGAGCAAGCGTGAGGCATACATTTATTTGCGTCGGTATGGTGGATTCGATTATTTGCGAAATCATTGGTGGGCGTTGCACATTCAAAATCCATTTTGGGTGGAACGTGAGATGTTTACTGTTTGCCGCAGAAATGGAGGTTTGAGATGAATGTATACCACGGCAGCGATGTGAAAATTGAGACTATAGACTTGTCAAAATGCAGGATTGGCACTGACTTTGGACACGGATTTTATGTGACAAAATTTTTGAAACAAGCCGAAGATATTGCCGCAAGAGTGGCTTCTTGGCACGACACGATGCCTGTTGTTACTGAATTTATTTTCAATGAATATGCCTTTGAAGACAGAGATTTCAAAGTTTTGCGTTTCGATGGCTATACGGAACAATGGCTTGATTTTATTGTAAAAAACCGCGCAAGCATTGCCTCAAAACCGATGCACGATTATGATATTGTAGAAGGTCCTGTTGCTAATGATGCTATTGCTGCGCGGATTTACGATTATTTGAACGGCGATGTTACCAAAGAAGTTTTTCTTACAGAACTGAAGTTTAAAAAGCCAATGCACCAAATTTGCTTTTGCACAACCGCCTCGTTGCAAATGCTTTCGTCTGTTGAAAAAAACACCGACTCAAAAATTATTCAAATAGACGATTTAATTGTAGAGCAACTGATGCTTGATAATCAAATAGACGAAACGCAAGCCACAGATTTGTTTTATAACTCAAAAACTTTTGAAACCTTTCTGGACGAAAGCACTGATTTATCAAAAAAATCTTGGCAAGAAATTTATGCCATGTTAAAAAAAGAAATTCAAAGGTGAAAGCATGGCTTGTTGGTGGATATTAACCAATTGGGCTCTAATAAAAAAGCCTCTGTTGAGATATATAATTAAGAATTGTCGCTCCACGAAGCCCAAAGCCTCCCTGAATTTCAATGTGAAAAACAATGGGATAGGCTTGACGTTGAATTTTTAGTGGTTCCGAGAAAATCACAGCTCAGGCGAAGAAGATTATCAAGATAATACACCATCTTGGTAATCTTCTTAATCTTATGACAATCAAGGTTCAGACAATTTGACAGAAATGCCCACATCTTCAAAGGCTTTTGCTTGTTTTTTGTCGTAAGTGATAGCAAAACCGGGCTGAACATATTCGGCAGTTGCAACATGAATGGCATCAAGCGAACGAAGATATTCAAGACCTTTGGGAATGCCTACAAGTCCGGCACGTAAAATAATTGGTCTATCCACGGGGATAAGATGGACATTTTCAAGCACGTCAGACACCGCAGACTGCGGTATTCCTAATTTTTGTACCGTCCTGCGCAATTCAACTTCGGTAATCACAGTAGTCACAAAAGTATAGCCTTCATCTTGTAGGCGGTCAAAGAAAGCGCGAACTTCAATATTTCCTGCTTCATCGGAAATTAAGCGAACCAACGCGGATGTATCCAGATATATTTTCACAACCTGTCCTCCCGTAATTCTTCCAACACTTCAAGAGCCGGTCGTGAAACCTTGTAGAGTGGCAAATCCGAAAAACGACGGCGAGAACGCTTGGGCGCGATAGAAATTATGACATCTTGCCCCAAAAATTGCACAGGAATATCTATTATGCCGGCCAAAACATCAGCGCGAACAGTTTGTTCAATCGCTACACCTCTTTCCATTACTGCTGTTCTCATCGTTTTTACTAAAATTAATTGTTTATTTCGCCACAAAGTTACGCCTTTTTATTTTTATAAGCAAATTTTATTCAGATAGAAAAGTGATGGCATCGGCTTGGCGTTGAATTTTTAGTTGGCAGTTTTTTTGCCGTATAAAATAATTATCGTACCTTTGCCGAAACATTCGAGTATATCGCATGAGAAAAATTGGGATGATTTGTTGTTTGTTTTGTGCGCAACTTGTTGTGGCGCAGTATTTTGAGCCTCTTTCGCCGGATAACCTTCTGCGTGAGGGGCAACGGATGTATGCCGACCGGAACTATGTGGGGTGCGTGGATATGTTGAATCGGCTGGAGGCTTTGGCTGCGCCCGATGCGCCTGCCGACCCCGAAATTGAGTTTTTGTTGCTGGCTTCCACTTTTCGGCTGGGTCAATTGTCGAATGCGAAGCCGCTGGAGGCGTTTATTAAGGCGCATCCGCAGTCTATTCATACCAACGAACTGTATTTTATGCTCGCCGATGTGCTGTTTTCCAAAAAAGATGCGGCTGCCGGGGCTTGGCTCAACAAGTGCGATGTCAATGCCCTGTCGCGTGCCGACCGGCAGCACCACGCCTTCTATAAGGGCGTTATGCAGATGGAAGCGGGGAACTATAAAGCCGCCGAACGCCTGTTTGAGCCTCTGAAAAATGAATATATTTTTCATCGCGATGTGGAGTATTATATGACGCAAATCGACTTTGCCAAAGGCAATTATGCTGCCGTGGTGGAGCACCTCAAGCCGCTGGTGGACAGGAGTTCAAAATCGATGTCGTCCGCCGATTTTTCGCGGCTGGGGCTTGCGCTGTATCACGAAAAGAATTACAGCGAAGCCGTCAAATACCTGTCCAATGCCGTTGCGGGCTTGCCCCGCTCGCCCCTTGCGAGTAGTCCGATGTCTGTCATTCAGCAGAATATGTATCTCGCTATGGGTCAGTCTTATATGCAGTTGAACGAGCCGGACGGGGCATTGCCCGCGTTTGAACGGGCGGCGCGGATGAATTTCGACCGGAAGGCAAAAGAGGCGGCGATGTTCAACTACGCGATGCTGAAACACGCAAGTCCCAAAGTGCCGTTGAGCGAATCAATGGCGTTGCTGGAGGATTTCCTGAATGCCTATCCGCAATCCGAATACACCGACCAGGTGTATGACGCACTGATTGATGCCTACCTGACGAGCAAAAACTACCCCGCCGCGCTCGCGTCCATCGACAAAATACAACAGCCGAACGCGAAAATCCTGGGCACAAAGCAGCAGTTGCTCTACTATCTCGGCACGGAAGAATTGATAAGCAACCGCTACAGTGCCGCTATCGGCTATTTCAATCAGGCGGTGGAGGTGGGCGAATATGCCGACAAAACCGCCTCCATCTTTTGGCGGGGCGAATCCTACTACCGTGAGGGCAATTTCAAGATGGCGGCGAGCGATTTTTTATCCATCGTCAACACCGTCAGTGCGGCGAATTATGGCTTGGGCTATTGCTCGTTTAAGCAGAAAGACTACACGCAAGCCGAAAACTATTTCAAGGCATACATCGCGCAGGGGGGTGCCGACCGGATTACGCTGGCGGATGCCTATGCGCGTTTGGGCGACTGCTATCTCGACAAACGCCGCCTTGCGGAGGCGGAGGCGGCATACAGTCAGGCGGGCAGGCTTGCGCCGGATGCCGCCGATTACACCCTGTTTCAGAAGGGCTATGTGCTTGGTTTACAGAAGAATTACAAGGGGAAAATCGCCCTGATGGACGAACTGATGCGCAATTCGCCGCAGTCGCCCTATTTGCCCAACGCACTGTATGAAAAAGGGCGCGCACAGGTGATGCTCGACAACAGCAAGGCGGCTATCGCCACCTATCAAAGCCTCTTGAAGGACTATCCCACCACCGACCAAGCCCGCAAAGCCGGTCTGGAAATCGGGCTGCTCTACTACAATGACGGCGACACCCAACACGCGGCGGCGGCATACAAGCAGGTGATTGCCGGCTATCCCGACAGCGACGAAGCCCAAGTGGCACTGCAAGACCTCAAATCGGTGTATTTCGATGCCAACGACGTGGCGGCGTATGCCGAATATGTCCGTTCGCTGGGCAAGGGCGCAATGTTTGACGCCACCGAGCAGGACAAATTGACCTATCTGGCGGCGGAGCGTTTCGTGTCCGAAAAAAAGCCGGAAAAGGCACAGGAGGCATTGGCAAACTACCTGCAAGCCTTCCCCGACGGGTTCCACAAATCGGAAGCCTACCACTATCTGGCAACGCTGTATTTCAACAAGCAGCAATATATCGAAGCAAAATCCACCGTTGAGCAGTTTATCGAGCAGGAATCGCCCAGCACCTACTGGCTGGCAAAAAGTTTCATCCTCCTGTCGGATATTTATGTGGCAGAAGGCGACCTCACGCAGGCGCGTCAATATCTTGAAAGTTTGCAAACAAACTATACAAACGCGGACGACGACATCCTGCAACTTGTGGACGACCGCTTAGAAAAATTAAAAGAATAAGAATATGAAAATAACACTGCCCGTCATTGCGGGCTTGACCCGCAATCTTCTCGTATTTCTGCTGATATGCAGCGTGCGCACCGCAGCACAGGCTCAAACCGCCGACCCCAACCTCAACAGGGAGATGACGCTGGAAAAGGAATACGTCCCAAGCGTGAAAGACGCGGACAAAATCAACAATGTGCCGGACGTGAGCGCGCCCTCAGCCCCCAAAGTGCCGCTCCGGTTTGCGAACTATATGTCGGCATTGGACGTTCCGCCGTCGCTTTATCCGCTGAAATCGCTCGCTTCGGCATTCGGTGCCAACGACCAATTGGGCTACGTGAGCGTGGGAGGCAGCACATTGCCCGATTTTTTGGCAGAGGCAGGCTTCCAAATCCTGCGCACCCCCGCCGACCGCCTTAACCTCTATGGCTCTGTGCGCGCAGGCGAATACAAGATGAAACATCTGGAAGAAGTGTATAGCGACAAGAAGAAAACAATCAACGATAACGTATTCGGATTCAACTACTTGCACCATTTCAAAACGTGGAAAGTTTTCGCCGATGCGCAATATACCTATTCGCGATATAATAATTATGGGCAGCCGAGTTTCTACCCTAATGGGACAATTGGAGAGGTCGACGAAGAGCCTGATTTTTCCGATAGTGAAAAAATTCCCGCGTGGAAAAACAACCTTTTTGCGGCGCATATAGGGACGGCATCTACCAATCTCGACTATTTGTCATTCAAAATCAATGCGACATACACGCAATTCAAGCAAGCGAGCAACAATCCACGTTCACGAGCGCAAGTGGACAACCTCGAAAATCGCGCGTTGCTGGATTTAGACCTCAACGCGCCGCTCTCTTTCGACAAGCGCATCGGAGTGGGAGGTTACGCCAATTTCAATTCAAACAGCCTCAATGATGAGAACACCGCTTTTTTGACGGCATCTGTGGCACCGTATATAGTGTTTGAGGGCGAAAATTGGGAAACGCATTTGGGCGTAAACGGTAGCCTCAACAAACAGGGTGACGATGAAATGCGTTTTTTACTTGCGCCGGACGTGCGCTTTCACGTGCGCCCGTCCGCTCCGGTGCTGTTTTACATCTCTGCGCAGGGCGGCTTCGCGGACAATAGTCGTCACGAAGTGTTTTATCAAAACCGCTACCTCGACCCATCGGCACGTGTGAAGGATTCCCGGACACTTCTGAATGCGAAATTGGGGACTGATTTTACCCTTTCCAATCTGAATGTTGATTTGCACACGGGCTATCGCATCATCAAAGACGAATGGTTTTGGGTGAATGATATGGTTTATAGAGAAAATGTTCCGCTTTACGCCGATGCCAAAGTATTCAATGCAGGCGGGGCTATACACTATGCCAAGCGGGATGTGGTGGACATTGTGCTGGCTGTAGATTACAACAAATGGGACGTGACCAACGACTGGAATGTTTTTGGGAATCAGCGGAAAATCACGGATGAGGCTATTAACAAGCCGCAATTGGTAGCGGATTTGAAAATTGGTTTCAAGCCCGCCGAGCCGTTGCGTATTGATTTGGCATACCACTTTGAGCTGGGTCGCAAGTCCCTCTACCTTGATCCGAGTTACCTAATGGCTGAGTTGGACGACGTTCACGATATGTCGCTGAAAGGCACTTATTCGCTTTCCAAATATTTTTCGGTGTTTGTTGCCGCCAACAATTTGCTGTTTCAGAAAAACGAAATGTGGTATGGCTATCCTGCCAATCCGTTCAATGTGATGGGCGGCATCAGTTATAAATTTTGACTAAATTCGCAGCCGCAGTAGGTCTGATTGTAGAAATTGTTTTCCTGCAAGAGGATGCGCCGCCGTTCGCTAAGCCCGTCTTTGCGCCAATTTTTTGCCCAAAACCGCACGTTTGGGAACGGCTCCACAGCCCACTGTCCGGCAGCGGCAATCTGCTCCAAACTCTTCCAGCGCGAAGAGGCGAGGGTGGTAGCGATTTGCGTAAATCCATGTGTATCAGCCAATTGAGCAGTGGTGCGTAGCCGCAGTTTGAAGCATTCCAAACAGCGACTGCCGCGCTCGGGTTGATTTTCCAAACCACGGACGGCATCCAGCCACCGCTCGTGGTCGTAATCGCCATCAATAAAATCAATGCCCAAGGCATGTGCATAGCGTTTCAACTCCCCTTTGCGCCGCTCATATTCTTCCGGCGGCGCAATGTTGGGATTGAAAAAAAACAGCGTTACAGGCACGCAATTGGCGTGCAACCATTCGAGAATGGCGGCAGAGCAGGGGGCGCAGCAAGCGTGGAGCAGGAGCATATATGTGATTTTTTCTGCAAAGGTAAGGCAAATTTTTGAATTGGGGAAACCCGCAATGACACCATTGAGGGCACTGAAAAATTCTCCGCTATCGCTTGAACGAAAATTAACTAACTTACCAAAAAATGTGTACCTTTGCAGTAAATTCTCACGCTAAATTATGAAGCAACCGATTAAAATTAAACGAGGATTAGACATCAAGTTGGAGGGCGCGCCTGTCGCTATACGCAAGCAGGCGGCGGCTTCTGCCCATTATGCGGTTTTCCCAAGCGATTACCCCGGTTTCGTGCCCAAAGTGGAGGCGAAGGAGGGTGCTCAGGTGCAGGCGGGGACGGTTTTGCTGTACGACAAGAATTTTCCGGCATTGAAAGTGGTGTCGCCCGTTAGCGGCACCGTTTTGAGCGTGGAGAGGGGCGAGAAGCGTGTTTTGAAGCATATCTCTATTGAGGCGGACGGCGCGGATTCGTTTGTTGATTTTGGCAAAAAGGATGTGCGCGCGCTGTCGGGCGAGGCGGTCAAGACGGCTCTGGCGGATGCCGGCATTCTTGTGCTGCTGCGGCAGCGACCCTACGACCGCATCGTGAACCCTGCGGACACGCCGCGCGATATTTTTGTGTCCGGCTTCTATTCTGCGCCGTTGCATCCCGATTTTGACTATGTGTTGCAAGGGCAAGAGGCTGATTTTCAGACGGGTTTGGATGCGCTGGCTAAATTGACCGCGGGCAAGGTTTATCATACCACCCGTGCGCACGTCAGCGGACCGCATCCTGCCGGCAACGTGGGCGTGCAAATCAATCACATCAAGCCGATTAACAAGGGTGAAGTCGTGTGGACGGTGCGTCCAGAGGACGTGCTCGTCATAGGGCGATTTTTCAACAGAGGCATCGTCGATATGACGCGATTGGCGGCTCTATGCGGCTCTGCGGTGGATGCAGGCGCGTTGGGCTACTACAACCTGCGGCTGGGGCAAAGCATCGAGCCGATTGTGAAAAACAGCGTGACGCACGCTCTTGGCTTGCGTTTCATCAGCGGCAATCCATTGACAGGCAAGCAAATAACTGCCGACGGCTACTTGCGCGTGGGCGACCCGCAAATCACAATAATCCCCGAAGGCGACGAGTGTTTCGACCTCTTGGGCTGGGCGCGACCGATTCCCGCCCGGGTGACGGATGCCCGCATCAAAGGCGGACGGCGGGCGATGATTCTCTCGGAAGAGTGGGACAGGGTGTTCCCGATGGACATCCTGCCCGAATTTTTGCTCCGCGCGATTATCGCGGGCGACATCGAAAAGATGGAAGACTTGGGCATCTACGAGGTGGCTCCCGAAGATTTCGCCCTGTGCGAATTTGTGGACACGTCCAAAATGCCGCTGCAAAAGATTGTGCGACAGGGACTTGATGCAGTTGCACAATAGCATCTTTCAACAGTGCCTTCTCCGAAAACCAATTTGTTTCTGCAATTTACCCAAACTTTTGCCCCGATTTAGATTGTTTTGTACTTTTGTGCCTGATATGAGAAAATATGTTGTTTTATTGTTTGTGTGCGCTCTGCTTGGTGGTTGCGGGGAGGATTTGATGCTGCGGGAGGTGGACACGGATATGCCTATCGTGGAGGGTTATTTGACGGAGGGGACAAACGGTGTGAGTGTCAAACTGTATAGTATGGAGGTGTATTTGGGCGACGATTACATCCTTTCCAAGCCCGTCGGCGGCTTGAATTTGAGAATCAATGAGCGGGAACTGACGGAATCCGCCGCCGGCACCTATTCCCTGACATTGGGCGAAGACACGCTCCGCGCCGGACAGGACTACACCCTGCAATTTGAATACCGCGGCAAAACGGTGAAGGCATCCACCGCCATTCCCCAGCCCGTGACCGGACTGAAAATAGAGCCGGAATATGTCGTACGCACCTCCTCCGACTACTTTTGGGATGCAGACACCACGCAAATCACCCTCTCGTGGGACAATCCCGACAATGGGTTCTACCAAATCTATGTGGATGCCTCCAACACGTCCTCGAATGCGTTTGACACCAATTTCAGAAGAAGGATGATGCAACCCGTGCAGGAGTCCTCTCACGCGCTGTCGATGATGGATTTCAGGTCCACCGGCAACTATTTCATCTACGTCTATAAGGTGAATAAAGAGTACGTCGAACTCTACGAGCGCGTCAGTTCCTCCGATTTAGCCAATCCGGTGAGTTTCATCGACAACGCGCTGGGGATTTTCACGGCGATGAGCGTGGCGCGGGTGCGGTTTGTTGTTTATGAATGAAGCACCTCGATGGTGAAGCCGGCTTGCTGCAAATCCTGCCAATAGTTGGGATACGATTTCGTAACCACATGCGGGTCGGCGATGCGAATGTTTGGGTGGAGCAGCCCGGCGGGTGCAAATGCCATCGCCATGCGGTGGTCTTCATACGTGGCGATGACGGGGTTGGCAACCGGAGGGCAGCGTTCGCCCGACCAGTTCATCGTGCTGTCCGATGTGCCCACTTCATAACCGAGTTTGCGCAGTTCCGTCTGCAACGCGGCGATGCGGTCGGTTTCCTTGATTCGCAGGCTTTGCAAGCCCGTGAATTGGAACGGCACGCCCAGGAGGCAGCAGGTTACTACAAACGTTTGCGCCAAATCCGGCTCATTGACGAAATCATACCGCAGGGGGCTTGTCACGGAGGGCTTGACCTGCCCTCCACTGATTGTTGCGCTCATCCCGTTGGGGGATTGCGGGTCATGCCCGCAAGGACAAGTGGAAACGCCTAATTTTTCAAACAACAGCCGCCCCTTGGCATCGCCTTGCACGCTGTTTTCACTCAATCCCAAGAGTTTGATTTGCGCCTTGCCGCGTGCCAGAGCCGCAATCTCGTACCAATAGGAGGCTGCCGACCAGTCGCTTTCGACCGTGAACGGCACGGAGCGGTATGTCTGCGGCGCGATTTTCAGCGTCTGACCGCTCCACTCCACCACGGCACCGAATTGTTCCATCAGGCGGGTCGTCATTCGCAGGTAGGGCAGCGAAATCAGATTGCCCTCCAAATGCAGTTCCAAGCCCTCGTCCAGAAGCGGCGCAATCATCATCAGGGCGGAAATATACTGCGAACTCACGCCGCCATTCATCGTTATTTGCCCGCCACGCAGGTTTTTTCCGTTAATGAGCAACGGAGGGAAACCGTCTTTTTCGAGGTAGCGAATGTCGGCACCGAGCGTGCGGAGGGCATCCACCAGCAGTGCAATCGGACGATTTTTCATACGCTCGGTGCCCGTAATCGTCCAACGCCCGGTCTGCTGTGCCAGATAAGCCGTCAAAAAGCGCATGGAAGTACCCGCTGCGCCGATGTCGAAATCGGCATCGGACGACTGCAAAGCCCGTTGCAACACCCGCGTGTCGTCGCTGTCAGACAAATTGGTGAGGGAATGGCGGGGCAAGCCCGCACCAGCATTGGAAACCAGCGCATTAAGCATCAACACCCGATTGCTAATGCTCTTGGAAGCCGGCAAACAGACGGTGGTCTCAATCACGCGGGGCGCGCCTATCGTGTAAATCATAATTTTTGACTGTGTAAATTAAGGCGCAAAGCTATAAATATTTTTTGAGATAGGCAATAGATGTTATTCGAGATGCTTCAGCCTCTCATTTATTTGCTGCGCGGCGTTCTCATCACCTATTTGGATGGCAATTTTCAACATAAGTTCGTATGCCGGCTTGTGATTCTGCCTCGTGATTATTTCATTCAGAATACGCCACGCTTCTCCGAAATTATCTTGTTGTGCATAGACGTTGGCAGCAAGCCATAGACCATTTATGTGGTGAGGGTAAAGTTTGGTGAGGGTGTTTGCCGTCTGCAGTGCATTTGCAAAATCCTCCTTGTAATAGTACAGAATCCCCAGACAGTCGAGTGCATTCAAGTCGTCCTTTGCGAAACTTTGCCACTGCTCTACGAGGCTCATGGCGGGTTCGTAGTGTCCGGTGCGTGTATAAAGGTCAACTAAATTGCCAAATGCTGATTCATCATAAGCATCGTATTCCAATGCTTTTAGGAGTTGTGTCTGTGCCTCATCTAAATTGCCCTGCTCAAGTGCTTGATGCCCGTAGTAGGATGAGCGGTCTTCGCGCTTCAGCACAAGTGCTACCGGCACGCCATCGACCATAACCTGATGCACCGTGTTTTTGGGTGGATACGACTCTTTGCTCCGCCTCAAATGATGTGAACCGGCAACAAAATAGAGCGCATAGTCCCAATCGGTGGTATTGCGCCTCTCCCAACGCACATAGTTGAGAGAAAAGTTATCGGTGTCTTTTCGGAAGTAGTAGTCTGACGTATGCCATGTTGCAACCAGCGTTTTGCGCGTTTTGTCGGGCGCACCATTCTTTGCCACATCCGCCAATATCCACTCCGCCGCCTCGCGCTTGGAACCGTCTAAATCGTGCAAGTCATAGTTGCCGTAAGCACCCTTCACGCCACCCACAAATTGATTGAAATAGCCAACTTCGTAGGGATGATTTCTTATTGTAAAAAGAATCGGGTCCAACAGCAAAACAACCGGCAAAAGGGTGAGAGCAATTTTCACCTTTTTGTTTTTTGCCCAATTTACCAAAGTATTAAAGCCCAATGCCGCTGCCACCACCAGCATGGGGTAAACAAACGTCACATGCCGCTGACCGCCGTAAACGATGGCTTTGGTGTACGCAATCCAAAGAAGGGGAAAAGCAAAACAAAACAGCAGCACGAATGTCCAAAAGTAGCCTTGCGATTGTCGCCGCGCCGCGAATAACTGTATCCCTCCCCCCATCAAGACTACTATCGGGGTAGTAATGCAGATGCTTTTGATGCTGTAATACCAGGGCAAATCTTGCGAAAAAATCAACTTCCCCTCAAAAACCTGAGAAAAAGAACCCAGATTAAAATTGGAGGCGAGTTTGAAGGAAGCAACAATGTTGTGTAGCGGGTCGTGCAAAGCAAAGGGCCACAGAATGAACATCACCACCAGCATTGTGCCCAACACAACTGTCGCCTGCACAAAGATTTTTTTCAGGACAATTCTGTTTTCCTTGGAAAAATACTGCTTGGGCTTATTGACCATCAAATAGTAAACCAGCACAAACAGCCCGAAGTATGCAAAGAACAAAAATCCACCGGGGCGTATGCCAATCGCCGCCCCCATCATCACGCCCATTTTCAGGCTTGTCTTGAGCGTTGGCTTGGGATATTCCTTTATAAACCGGGCAATGTAGTAGATAGCAGCGATTGCAAAGGCAGCAAAGGGTATATCTTTTGAATTATTAAACGAATGCCCAACGATGTACGGGGAGAAAAAAATCAGCAGCAAAGCCAAACTTCCCGCTCGCCAGCCGCCGAGCAACTTGGCGAGCCGCCCCACAAACAACATCAAGAAAGCACCTGCGAGGGCAAAGCAAACGTGGCGAGCCGTCATATAGTCGTCGATGTTGAACATTTTGACAACAAACGCAGTAAGCGTATCAAAAGCGTAGCCGGAATATGATAAACCCTCTTGATTAAGACAGTCGGTATTCTCCCCAAATGAAGTGTAGTAGTCGTAGAGTCGCAACCCCTGCGGAAATTGATAACCCTCCTCATCGCGCGAATTTCCCGCATCAAGGCTCATCAGTGGCATCGCCACGAATATAACTGCGGCAATGGCTATAAATACCCATTTCCACCATGATTGCTCGCTTACTTCTGTTTTCATTTTCATTTTTTTATAAAATTGCGGCAAAGGTAGCACTTTTTTTTGATTTGGCAATAAAAAAATCAGCAAAACAGGGCAAAATTTTCATTATTAAATAAAAAATAATTACCTTTGCGGGACGATAAACTTTTAATATTAATGTTATGAAACAGTTATTTATTGCCGTAGTAGCCCTCTGCCTTTGTTTTCCGGCTTTGGCGGGTGCAAAAAAGGCGGCGGAAGCAGACACGTTTGCGTTTCAAACGGTGAAGGAATTGCCGATTACGTCGGTGAAAAATCAGGCGAGTTCGGGCACTTGCTGGAGTTTTTCGGGTTTGGGATTGCTCGAATCCGAATTGTTGCGGCAAGGGAAAGGCACTCAGGACTTGTCTGAGATGTTTGTGGTGTATCACAATTATGTTGATAAGGCACAAAAGTATGTGCGTATGCACGGGTCGCTGAATTTTGCGGCGGGAGGCTCGTTTCAGGACGTGCTCGACTGCATCAAGGACTATGGCATTGTGCCTAATGAGGTCTTGGAAGGGCTGAATTATGGCGAAGAGGGGCACAAGCACGGCGAATTGGACGCTGCGCTGATTGCCTATCTGGATGTGGTGGTGAAAAATCCCAATAAACGCCTCTCAACTGCTTGGATGCAGGGTTTTGAGGGCATTTTGGATGCCTATCTGGGCAAACTTCCCGAAAAATTTACCTATAAGGGCAAGGAATATACGCCGCAAAGTTATGCTAAGTCGTTGGGTATCAATGCCGATGACTATGTGAGCATCACCTCGTTTACACACCACCCGTTTTATACGGCTTTTCCGGTGGAAGTTCCCGACAATTGGCGGTGGTCAAATTCCTACAATGTGCCGCTGAACGAGTTTATGGGCATCATCGACGGTGCGCTCGACAAAGGCTACACGGTGGCATGGGCGACCGATGTGAGCGAAAAAGGCTTCACCCGCAAGGGCGTGGCGGTGGTGCCGGATGCCAAGGCAACACAAGGCGTCGGCTCCGACCAGGCACACTGGCTGGGCATTTCGCAGGCGGAACGCGACTCGCTGGTAAAGGCGTTGACGGGTCCGTTGCCTGAAAAAACAATCACACAGGCGATGCGTCAGGAGGGATTCGACCGCTTCGAAACGACCGATGACCACGGGATGCTCATCTACGGCACCGCCCAAGACCAAAACGGCACGCGCTACTATAAGGTGAAAAATTCGTGGGCGGAAACGTCCGGCTATCAGGGCAGTTGGTATGCCTCGGTGCCTTTTGTGCAGTACAAAACGATTACCATCGTGGTGCATAAAGACGCTCTGCCGCAGGATTTGAAGAAAAAATTGAATTTAAAATAGAAGAAAGATGGCACTAATTTACATGACCAAAGAGGGTTACAACAAGCTGCAGGCAGAAATCAATCAATTGGAATCCGAGGCTCGCCCGGCAATCACGAAGCAGATAGCAGAAGCGCGCGACAAGGGCGACTTGTCGGAAAACGCAGAATACGATGCCGCCAAAGAGGCACAGGGGATGCTGGAAGCGAAGATTTCACAGTTGAAAAAAATGTTTTCCAACGCCCGCGTGATTGACGAAAGCAAAATCACGACGGATACGGTTCAGATATTGAACAAGGTAACGATTCGGAACACGAAAACCAATCAACAGATGGTTTACACGCTTGTTTCCGAAAACGAAGCGGATTTGAAATCGGGCAAAATTGCCGCCGGCACGCCCATTGCACAGGGACTGATGGGCAAAAAAGTGGGCGACATCGCAGAGATAAAAGTGCCTTCGGGCGTGATGACGTTTGAAATTATAAATATCTCATTATGAGCATTTTCAGTAAAATTATTGCAGGCGAGGTGCCCTCCTACAAGATAGTGGAGGACAAGTATTTTTATGCCTTCTTAGACATCAATCCGATTGTTCGGGGGCATGTGCTGGTGGTGCCGAAAAAGGAAGTCGATTATATCTTCGACATGGACAACAAACTGCTGACAGATATGTTTGTGTTCTCAAAAAAAGTGGCGAAAGCGATGAAAAAGGTGCTCACGTGCAAGAAAATTGGGATGAGCGTCATGGGCTTGGAAGTTGCCCACGCCCACATCCACCTGATTCCACTTACCGAGGAGAGCGATATGGATTTCAGAGCGGCACGCAAGTCGTTCACTCCTGATGAGTTTAAAAGCATCGCGGCGGCGATTGCGGATGCGTATTGAAAGGCTAATTATCCCCGCGCAGATTCACTCCGAATCTGCCCCCGCCGAATCTTCCCGCTAATCGTTTTTGGCAATTCTTCCACAAATTCAACGATGCGCGGATATTTGTAGGGCGCGGTCACGCGCTTCACATGGTCTTGAATCTCTTTCACCAGTTCGGCATTGGCGCGCGATTTGTATTCGGGGGCTAAGATGATGCTGGCTTTTATGATTTGTCCGCGCACTTCGTCGGGCACGCCGGTGATGGCGCATTCTATCACGGCGGGATGGGTGAGCACCGCGCTTTCCACTTCAAACGGTCCGATACGGTAGCCGGAACTTTTGATTACATCGTCGTTTCGACCCACAAACCAATAGTAGCCGTCTTCGTCGCGCCACGCGATGTCGCCCGTGTGGTAGGCACCGTTGTAGAACACGCTGTCGTTCAGTTCTTTATCGCGATAGTATTCCAAAAACAGACCCACCGGTCGCCACCGGTCGATGCGGATGACTATCTCGCCGTGTTCGCCCACTTCGCAACTGCGCCCGTCGGGGGTTACTAAGTCGATGTCGTAGGCGGGGTTTGGCATACCCATAGAGCCGGGTTTGGGTGTAATCCACGCGAAGTTGGCGATTATCACGGTCGTTTCGGTCTGTCCGAAGCCTTCCATAAGTTTCAAGCCTGTGATTTCGCGGAATGTTTCGAACACCGACGGGTTGAGCGGCTCGCCCGCTATTTCGCAGTATTTCAACGCCGAGAGGTCGTATTTGGCGATGTCTTCCCGAATAATAAAGCGGAACACGGTGGGCGGGGCGCAGAAAGAGGTCACTTTATAGTCCTGCACCACCTTCAAAAGGTCGGCGGGCGTAAATTTTTCGTGGTCATAGACGAAAAGGCACGCTCCGGCTATCCATTGCCCGTAGATTTTCCCCCAGGCGGCTTTTGCCCAGCCGGTGTCGGCTAAAGTGAAGAAGAGGCTATCGTCGTGGAGGTTTTGCCAATAGCGCGCCGTGGCGATATGTCCGAGCGGGTAGATGAAACTTTGCGTCACCATTTTGGCGTTGCCCGTGGTGCCGGAAGTGAAATAGAGCAACATCGCGTCGTCGTTGTTGTTCACGTGAGGCGGTCTCACGAAAGGTTTCGCCGTTTTCAATCCCTTTTGGAAATCCAGCCAGCCTGCAGGCACATCCGGACCGACAGAGATGCGGTGAATGAGCGTCGGGCATTCGGGCAGCGCATCGTCTATATGCTTGGTAATCAGCGCATCACCTACGCCCACAACGGCTTTGATGTCGGCGGCATTACAGCGATAGACGATGTCTTTTTCCGTCAGCAAATGGGTCGCCGGAATAGCCACCGCGCCGATTTTGTGCAAGCCCAAAACGGCAAACCAATACCAATAGCGGCGTTTGAGGATGAGCATCACCATATCGCCCTTGCCAATGCCCAGCGAGAGGAAATAAGACGCGGCAGCATCGCTCTGCGCCTTCACCTCCTTAAACGTGAAGTCGATATGCTCACCCAAGTCATTGACCCAGCAGATGGCATTCTTGTCGGGGTGGGTTGCCGCCCAATCATCGACCACATCGTAGGCGAAGTTAAAATTGTCGGGCACCAGCACCTTGTAATTCGCCTTAAAGTCCTCCTGGTCTTTGAAGGTCAGTTGGGGAATATATTTTTCTATCATAACATATTGCTAAAAGTTTGACGGGGCAAAATTACTAATTATTTTTCAATTATCCCCCTCTTTTCTGTTTTTTTTCAGGGCAACCGCATCAAATTTTAAGGATTTTTTTCAAATAGCCAATATCCAAGGCAGCCTTATCCTGTCTTTTTTTCAAACTATGCCTGTCTTCGATGTCAGAGAGTATCTGCAAGGCGAATTTACGCACGGTAGATAGGTTCTGGGGCGCATATCCCGTTCTTGCCCGACAGGCATCTTCCTTGAAAGTTACATCCAAATGCCAGTGTAAGTGATTCTCAATGCCCCAATGTCCTCTTGCTAAAGAATTGTAATACGAAGGGTTGCTGTCTTTTCGTCACTGATATAATAGTGCGTTTCTTGATGTAATTCGCCCTTTATTTCTCGACTTGCATCTATTTTGACTAATGTAAAAACATCTTGCCATGCCGATAAATTTTCTTCCAACAGAAAATCTTGGGCTACTATTTTTTCTGCTATCTTCGTTTGAGTCCCGATGGCATCTATGGACAAATGCGATTTTCCCCTACCCATGCGTTGAGAATATACAAACCGCTGTTTCCTTTGCCGGTGGGCGAAACTCCTTTCAGCTTTTTACCATCCAATACGATTTGTTTTTCGGTCAGCACACCTAAGATTTCTTTACCGTAAGTTTCCAAACAAGTTTGCATTGCAGTGGGCTTGATGAGCCTAAAAACCCGTTCAAAAGTATCCGGAGATGGTGCGCCATGGGGCAGTCGTAATATCTCCGGCAACAAATGCCCCCGCTCTTTGGCAAACAGATGCATGTCCTGATAATCAACGCCGCCGGTCAAATAGGTGCACACTGCAGTCACCAAAATGTCCGACAACAAGTGCAAGCAACGTCCCTGCACGCGAGGGTCTTCTACCCCCGCCATGTAATAATCTATGCTATGTTCCATGGAGGTGCAAAGGTAAGCCTTTTTAGGGAAATTTTGATGCGGTTGCCCTGGTTTTTTTTAACGCCAACCCATTGATTGTTAGAAAAATATTTTTTGCATCCTCCGAACGCCACTTTTTAAAATTTTTATGCTTTAAATTTCATAAAAAATGTGTACCTTTGTCGCTTGATTTTTAGAAGAAAAGGATGAATGAACTGACGATAGTAATTCCGGTATATAACGAGGCAGGCAATATCACGACTGCCATCAACAGGATTGAGGCGGAAGTAACAGTGCCGCACGAAGTTTTCATCGTGTATGATATGGACGAGGACACAACCGTCCCTGTTGTTCGCAAAATCGCCGGCAATTACAAAAATTCCATCTCTTTGGTAAAAAACAAATACGGGCGAGGCGTTCTGAATGCCATCAAAACCGGATTGGAAGCCGCGAAGACCGAATTTGTTATTGTAACGATGGCGGATTTGTCTGACCCGCCGGAAGTGATGAATGCGATGCTTCGACAAGCCCAAACGGAAAAATCGGACTTGGTGTGCGGCTCCCGTTATATGAAAGGCGGCAAACAAATTGGAGGTCCCTTTTTGAAAGGTTTGTTTTCGCGCGTAGCCGGCGTGTCGCTGCATTGGCTCACACGTATCCCTACGCACGATATTTCCAATAGTTTTAAGATGTACCGAAAAGCCATGCTCGACACCATCGCCATCGAAAGCAAGGGCGGCTTTGAAATCGGCATGGAAATCACGGTCAAAGCCTATCTTGCAGGCTATAAAATCACGGAAGTGCCCACTACTTGGCGCGACCGCACCGATGGCGAATCAAATTTCAAACTGTGGGCGTGGCTGCCCAATTATTTGCATTGGTATTGGTTGTGTGTGAAATCAAAAAAACATAAAAAAATTAAAATGACATGCTCGAAAAAAGTACATTAACAAAAAACATTACATCAGGTTTTGGAGTTCTAACAATCTTATTTGTTATCCTCAATCTATTAACGATAGATTGGAGCCCTCTCCCTTGGTTTGATGAAGTTTGGTTTGTTGATACCGCTGTAAATGCTGCCTTGGATGGTGTATGGACAACAAACACTCAGGGGGCTTACGGCGGAGAAACACCTACCAACTTATATCCACCGCTATATCAATATCTCTTAGCCATTTGGATATGGATATGTGGATTTTCACTGTTCACTGTTCGCTCATTCAATGTTTTGATGGCAGCCGGCTGTTCCATTCTCATTTTCAAAGGGTTACGGAATATGGGATATTTGAAAAAGTGGTTGCCCCTTATTATCTTCGTATTCCTGTTTTGGGGAACAGGGCTTTTCTCATGGTCGTATAGAAATGGGCGGTATGAGATGACGTATCTCTTTTGCTCCCTGCTTTACATATATAACTATTTGCGCTATATTAAAAAAGGATTTGGTATAGGCGCTTAGGTCGCCCTTGTTAATGCATTATATTTCAATCTTATAGGCTCATGAAAGACCATTCTTTTAATGGTCAAATCAAAGATTGACCCCATAAAAGCCCTTCTATTGTACCGATAATGGTATTCATCAAGATACCCCTGCAACCTTTCTTTGGAACAATGATGATGAATTCCTCTTAGCCAGCCTTGTATGTTCATAATGTGAATATGAAGTTCTTTCATGTTCGCTCCTTTATTGGACGGGAACTGTTCTAATAGCGGATATTCATTCT
>BNTT01000026.1 GCA_025996815.1 Bacteroidia bacterium | reverse complement strand
GCGGCAACCTATCACAATCGCCGACTGGATTTGCGCTTCATTCACTCCGAAAAATTGACGGACCTCAATGCCGCCGAGCAACTCTCCGCGTTAGACGGCATTCTGGTGGCTCCGGGCTTTGGCTCGCGTGGCATCGAAGGCAAATTGGCGGCACTGAAATATGCGCGTGAGCACCACCGGCACCTCGTAGATGCTGGGCACGTCGTAGGATTGAATCACCGCATCCTCGTCCACATTGCAGAAAAGGGCTACTTTTTTGCATATATTTTTGTTCAGTTCCTGCTCGGTGCGCAGCACCAGAATGTTGGGCTGAATGCCCTGCTCTTGCAGTGCCTTCACCGAATGTTGCGTCGGCTTCGTCTTCACCTCTTTTGCCGCGGCGATGTAAGGCACATACGTCAGATGCACGCAGAGGCAGTTTTTGCCGAGTTCCCAGCGCAGCTGGCGGACGCTTTCGATGAACGGCAACGACTCGATGTCGCCCACCGTGCCGCCGATTTCCGTAATCACAAAATCATATTTGCCCGTCTTGCCGAGCATCATAATATTGCGTTTGATTTCGTCGGTGATATGCGGCACCACCTGCACCGTTTTGCCCAAAAAGTCGCCTTTGCGCTCCTTGTTGATAACATTTTGATAGATGCGACCCGTCGTGATGTTGTTTGCCTTCGAGGTCGGGATGTTCAGAAACCGCTCGTAATGCCCCAAGTCCAGGTCTGTTTCGCGCCCGTCCTCCGTCACATAGCATTCGCCGTGCTCGTAGGGATTGAGCGTACCGGGGTCGATGTTGATGTAGGGGTCAAACTTCTGAATAGTAACGCGGAACCCTCTCGCCTGAAGCAATTTGCCCAAGGAGGCAGCCACAATGCCCTTCCCCAACGAGGAAACGACACCTCCGGTCACAAAAATGTATTTTGTCTTGTCTGCCATAATTTGTTGTTTCAAGCCTGCAAAGGTACGAAAAAAATCAATGACGAGCCACAATCGCATCGCTAAATTTTATTTTTTTGCAAAAAAGTTTGTTTATTCAAAAAATTGTTGTACCTTTGCACTACGAATTAGCGGTCTTTCTAATTATCTGCAGCGAAAGCACACACAGGGGACGATGGAAAGGCTGCTATTTTTTTACAGTAATCCGCATATAATGCAGAAAATAGCCATCGCTGTTTTTCTTTACTTTAAACTCTATGTCAAATTCCTGATAGTCACATTTGAAAACTAAAAATTCTGCTTTCGGATGGTGGATAGACTTTTCAACTCGTGCAAATATTGCCTTTTCAATCAACTCATGTGCCTGTTTGGCTATTTCAAGTTTAGTGAAATACAACAAATCGTTTTTGTGCTTACTGATAATTTCATCATAAAACTTTCTATTCACAACAATCGGGTGCAAAATGTGCGGATTGAATGTTTCAAACCGCTTTTGAGTGTCTTTCCCCCGCTGAATTTTGGGCAAATTGTTTCTATACCAATCCGTCAGATTCTTTGCGGCAATTTTGCAAAGATACTGATTTTTATTTTTTTCTTGGCATATTGGGCTTCGATTCATAGTTATTTTTTTACCAGCCGTTTTAATACGACCGCGCAAACACAACTCGTTGCGTTGATGGCTTGCCGCTGAGCATATCCACACCGGCTTCTTGCGGGTTGTCTAAGGGGATGCAGCGGATGGTGGCTTTGGTTTCTTCCTTGATTTGGGCTTCTGTTTCGGGGGTGCCGTCCCAGGGTGCCAGCAGGAAGCCGCCCTCTTCGATTTTTTGCTTGAAGTCGGCGTAAGTATCCACTTTGATGATGCTTTTGGTGCGGAAATCCAATGCTTTTTGGTAGATATTTTTTTGAATTTCGTCCAGCAGATTTTTGACGTGGGCGGCGATATTCGCCACAGGCAGCGTTTCTTTGGTCAATGTGTCGCGGCGAGCCATCTCAATTGTGCCGTTTTCCAAATCGCGCGCGCCCATCGCCAAGCGCACCGGCACGCCTTTCAGTTCGTATTCGGCGAATTTCCAGCCCGGCTTTTTGTTTTCCGAATTGTCGTATTTCACGCTCACGCCCAGGTTTTTCAATTCCTTGACAATCGCCTCCACCTTCGCGTTGATAGCCGCCAAACCGGTGGCATCCTTATATATAGGTACAATCACGACTTGGAATGGCGCGAGTTTCGGGGGCAACACCAGCCCGTTGTCGTCGGAATGTGCCATAATCAGCGCACCCATCAGGCGGGTGGAAACGCCCCAGGAGGTTGCCCAAACGTAGTCGCGCTTGCCCTCCTGGTCTAAAAATTGCACGTCGAAGGCTTTGGCGAAGTTCTGTCCCAAAAAGTGGGAGGTGCCCGCCTGCAACGCCTTCCCGTCCTGCATCAATGCCTCGATGCAGCAGGTCTCTAATGCCCCTGCGAAGCGTTCGGAGGCTGTTTTCACGCCCTTGATGACCGGCAATGCAAGGAAGTTTTCGGCAAAATCGGCATACACGTTCAGCATCTTGCGCGTTTCTGCTTCGGCTTCCTCCTTCGTGGCGTGGGCGGTGTGACCCTCCTGCCAAAGAAATTCAGCCGTGCGCAAAAACAGGCGCGTCCGCATCTCCCAGCGCACCACATTCGCCCATTGGTTGCACAAAATCGGCAGGTCGCGATAACTCTGTATCCACCCCTTGTAGGTGTTCCAGATGATGGTTTCGGAGGTTGGGCGCACAATCAACTCCTCTTCCAGTTTGGCTTCGGGGTCAACGACCACGCCCTTGCCGTTGGGGTCGTTTTTCAGGCGGTAGTGTGTTACAACGGCACATTCTTTCGCAAACCCCTCCACGTGCGAAGCCTCTTTGCTGAAAAAAGATTTGGGGATAAAGAGCGGAAAATAGGCGTTCACGTGCCCCGTTTCCTTAAACATATCGTCCAACTGCCGTTGGATTTTTTCCCAAATGGCATAGCCATAGGGCTTGATGACCATACAGCCGCGCACGGCGGAGTTTTCAGCCAAATCAGCCTTGATTACCAAATCGTTATACCACTGCGAGTAATTTTCTGCCCGCGAAGTCAGTTCTTTCAATTCATTTGCCATCGTTATGAAATTTTTATTTGTTTTTGGGCGCAAAAGTACCTTTTTTTTTGACACAAAACAAGTCTTTTTTATTGATTATCTGCAATCACACCATTTTTGTTTATGATTATCCACAAAGCCACCACTAAATAACAAAGGATGGGTTGGGTTCATGCGCCCCAACCAATCCTTTTTGCAAACTCCTGATTACATCATGTATTATAATCGGGGTCAATTACCATAAGAGGAAAAACTCCACTTATCGGTGAAGCCTGATGGTGGTGTGGAAGTCATGTTGCCGTCGTTGGTGAAATACACTATGTTCCATCCTTTTTTCACAGATAGATTATCTCTGGCAGCAGCTATTTCACTATACATAAAGCTCGCCGCATACTCAAAGCGGCCTACCTCTTCCCCATTTTTGTCATATGGACGAAAATTGCCACCGCTAATGAACAGAATTTTTATACCGCCCCGAACCTCTAAATATTCATCAGGCACTGACGCAGGTAAAACGAGAGTAAATCCACCTTTTGCATACTTCCCAGTAACAGTCACATCACCAACAACCACCCTCACTTCATCAATCAGGTCGTTGTATTCATTCCCGTTTTCAACGACCGCCGTAATGCTAAGACTACCATCACCGCCTGCGGGTTTATCATCATCATCACTGCAAGAAGTAACACACACCGCTGAAACAGCCATCGCTGCCAGCAAAAACACATTTTTAAACTTTGTCATTTTTTTGTTTTACGTCCGTTCCTTATACGGACATTTAAATAATAAACTAATTCCTACTCTAAAAGGCTTCGTAGGGCTTGCCCCAATATTATGTCAGTTGTTGGTCAACCTATTGCCTTTCATCACCATACGCACATAAAAAAAGCGCGGACAAAACTCTAATGTCTTATCTGCCTTTTCGAGGTCTTCAACTACCATGCTGTCAAATAAAAACGAATCGTGCCCACGCCAAACGGCGTGAACGTCCTCACTCTATATTCATGACAGCCTTGAAATTGTTGAAGTTTCGAAAAGGCAAGAATATCAGCTATAACGCTTTTTTCTATCTTAAAATGTGCGTATTATCGCACCTATGTCATCATAATCTCCTATTGTTTAAAATGTTATCACTCGTATTTACTTATCTCTTTTGTAAATATCGGCTGCAAAGGTAAAACTTCTTTTTGAATTGGCAAAACTTTTTTGCAGAAAAAAATAAAATTTAGTGGCACGATTGCGGATAATCATCTATTTTTTTCGTACATTTGCAGCATGAAACGCTATTTTATTTATCTTGCCTATAATGGGCAACGCTATTGCGGCTGGCAAATTCAGAATAATGCCTATACGGTGCAGGGAGAACTTGAGCGCGCGATGAGTACGGTGCTGCGACTGCCGATGACGGTTGTGGGTGCCGGACGGACGGATTCCGGGGTGCACGCTCGGCAGATGGTTGCGCATTTTGACTGCGACTTGGAGTTGGATTTGCCTGATTTTATCGGCAAACTAAACCGCTTGCTGCCCAAAGACATTGCCATCTATGATATTGTGCCTGTCGCGGACGGCGCGCACGCCCGTTTTTATGCCGTGTCGCGCACCTATCAATATTTTATCACCCACAAGAAAGACCCCTTCCGACACGGCGAGGCGTATTATCTGCCCTATCCTTTGGATTATGACAGGATGAATGAAGCGGCGCAGATTTTATTTGATTACATTGATTTCACAAGTTTCAGCAAGTTGCACACGGAGGTGAAGACCAACAATTGTCGGATTATGCACGCCCGCTGGGAACAGGAGGGCGATGTGTGGGTATTTACCATTCAAGCCAACCGTTTTTTGCGCAGTATGGTACGCGCCATTGTGGGTACGCTGATTGATGTGGGGCGCGGCAAGATGACACCTGACGAGTTCAGAACCGTGATTGAAGGCAAAGACCGAAGCGCAGCCGGCACGTCCGCCCCCGCTCACGGATTGTTTTTGATGGCGGTGGAATATCCGGAGGACAATAAAATCGGAGACCTCCAAAAAATTAAAACTTTTTTCCAAAACATTTTGCAAATAAAAAAATAATGCTTACCTTTGCGGCGTAAATCAACCACAAACGCAAATATAAACAATTTTAAATATAACAATTATGCTAATCGAACAACAAGAAGAGATTAAACAGCGTTCCTACGCCGAAGCCATGCGCTACATGAGCAACGCTAAGGAGACCTTGCAGAAAGCACGCAAGGAGGACAAGTATTATGCCGACAAAAAGTATGTGCGCACCGCTTGCGGTACTGCCTACAACGGTGTGTTGCTTGCTTTGGAAACCTATCTTACACTCAAGGGGGTAGAGATGCCTTCAAAGAAGAAGCACAAATCCATTGAGTTTTACGTTGACAACGTCGCCAGATTGGACGGCAAGTTGCTCAAAGAGTTGCACGCCGCTTACCGCGTCCTGCACATTGATGGTTACTATGAGGGAACACTGAACGTGGGGGTAATAAAAAGCGGTTTTGAAGCTGCTTACGACATTATCGACCGCATCAAGCCTGACCACGTGGTGGAGTTCAAGTTGCCGCCTGCCAAGCCGTCTGTGCTGAATCGGATGTTCTCGCTGCTCTTTTAAGAAAAAAAATTGTACCTTTGCAGACGGAATGAAAAGGGCAATTTTTTTAATCGTAGTGAGCACCTTGCTGGTGCGGGCGGAGGCGTTTGCACAGTTGGCGGACAACCCTTTTGTGGTGGTGATTGACCCCGGACACGGGGGGCACGACTCCGGCGCGGTGGGGCGCAGAACAAAAAGCGGGCGAGGAGGCAAAGAAAAGGATATCACGCTGGCGGTAACGCTCAAAGTGGGCAATTACATTAAAGAGCGGCATCCGGACGTCAAGGTGGTTTATACCCGCGACACGGATGTGTTTGTCGAATTGGACGAGCGCGCCAATATCGCCAACCGCAACAAAGCCGACCTGTTTATCTCCATTCACACCAATTCGGCGAAAGCACCGGCTGCGCGCGGGTCGGAAGTGTTCTCGTTTGGCGTTGCCCGAACGGCTGAAAGCCTTGAGGTTACGAAGCGTGAAAATGCCGTCATACAGTTGGAGGACAATTATAAGGAGCGATACGACGGTTTTGACCCCAACTCCGCCGAGTCCTACATCATTTTTGAATTTATGCAGAACAAATTTGTGGAGCAAAGCATCCATTTTGCCACGCAAATTCAAGACAAACTCAAATCCTGCGTGCCGTGGCGCGAACGCGGCGTGAAACAAGCCCAATTTCTGGTACTCCGCAAGTCCGCTATGCCCCGCGTACTCATCGAGTTGGACTTCATCTCTAATCCGGAGGCAGAAAAAATCCTGATGAGCGAAGCCGGTCGCCAAAATTACGCCAAAGCCATCGGCGAAGCATTTACCCAATACAAAGTCGAATACGACCGCAAAAACAATAAAAAGTCCCGCATCATCACCCCGGTCGAAAAGCCGGAAAAGGCTCAAAGCCCGATAGACACCTCCACGAGGCAACGCCCCGAGACGGAAAACGTGCGCACATACAAAGTGCAAATTTTCACATCCGACAAAGAATTACCCCCCAACGCCCCCCAATTTAAAGGTCACAAGGTGGATTTTTATCTGGAGACCGGCATATACAAATACACCTGCGGGGAAAGCACCGATATGAACGAGATTGCAAAAATCAGTCAGTCAATCAAAAAAGATTTTAACGGCGCGTTTATCGTTACGTTTGAAAACGGAAAACGGGTCATCAACAAATAAAATTTACACAGAAATGAAAAAAATAACCTGTTTTGTTCCCGACAGCACAGCGGAAAACATTGAGGGCACGCTGAAAGCGTTAAAAGCGTGTGCCGAAATCGGCGAGGTCGTCGTTCTTAAAGACAATCTGCAAAAGACGCGCACGTTGAAGACCATCGCAGCGCAAATCGCAACGCCCTATACGCTGCTATATACGCAGTCGTTGCAACTGCAATTGGGCGCGTATGCCATCGAGCGAATGCTGAAAGTCATCGGCGACACCGATGCCGGAATGCTGTATGCCGACAGTTACAAAATCAAGGACGGCAAGCAGGAAGCCCATCCGGTGATTGACTATCAGGAGGGTAGTCTGCGCGACGATTTCGATTTCGGCTCGCTGCTGTTGTACCGCTCGGATGCCTTCAAGGCGGCTGTGGCAGAGATGAGCGCGGACTATCAGGCGGCGGGGCTATACGACTTGCGCCTGAAAGTGTCCAAAAAAGCGCGGCTGTTTCACTTGCAGGAACTCCTCTACACGGAGTTGGAAACGGACAATCGCCGGTCGGGCGAAAAACTGTTTGACTACGTTGACCCGAAAAATCGGCAGTCGCAAATCGAAATGGAACAAGCCTGCACGCAATACCTGAAAGACATCCGTGCGTGGCTGAAGCCGGAGTTTTCCCCGGTGGAATTTTCCAAAGACACTTTTCCGGTGGAAGCCAGCGTGGTCATTCCGGTGCGCAACCGTGAACGCACCATCGAAGAAGCCGTGCGCTCGGTGCTGATGCAGGAAGCCGACTTCCCGTTCAACCTGATTGTGGTGGACAACCACTCGACAGACCGCACCACCGCCATTTTGAAAGAAATCGCCGCCACCGACAAGCGACTCATCCTCGTCGTCCCCCAACGCAACGACCTGGGTATCGGCGGCTGCTGGAACGAAGCTGTGATGCACCCGCAATGCGGCAAATTTGCCGTCCAATTGGATAGCGATGATTTATATATCGACAAAAACGTGCTCAAAACGGTTGTAAGCGCGTTTTACGAACAAAACTGCGCGATGGTGGTGGGCACCTACAAAATGGTGAACGTGAAATTGGAAGAAATCCCCCCCGGCATCATCGACCACAAAGAATGGACACCCGAAAACGGCAGAAACAACGCCCTGCGAATCAACGGTTTAGGGGCACCCCGCGCTTTCTATACACCGGTGTTGCGCGACATCAAAGTGCCCAACACGAGTTATGGCGAGGACTACGCCGTGGGCTTGGCTATTTCGCGCAACTACCAAATCGGGCGCATCTATACCCCGCTCTACCTCTGCCGCCGCTGGGAGGACAATTCCGATGCCTCGTTAGACATCAACAAGTTGAATACACACAATTTTTATAAGGATAAAATCCGGACTATTGAACTTTTGGCGCGGAAAAATTTGTAAACATCGCCCAAATAACAATGCCGGCAGCAACGGATACATTCAGCGAATGCTTGGTGCCGAACTGCGGAATTTCGATACAGAAATCGCAGGCATCCATCGCTTCCTGCGCCACGCCGTGCACCTCATTTCCGAGAATAATCGCATATTTCGCGCCTTCAACGGGGGATTGCGGGTCAAGCCCGCAATGACAATTGAAATGTTCAAGGGGGATGCTGTTTTCTGCCTGCTCAATCGCTGCCACGCGATAGCCGGCGGCTTTGAGTGCGCGCACCGCCTCCAACGTGTCCTCGAAATAGTGCCAATCGACGGAATCCTCTGCGCCGAGAGCCGTTTTGTGGATTTCTGCCTGCGGAGGCGTGGCTGTGATGCCGCACAGATAGACTGCCTCCACCCGAAAAGCGTCGGCGGTGCGAAAAACCGACCCCACGTTGTGGAGGCTGCGGACATTGTCGAGCACCACCACCAGCGGGATTTTTTCTGCCTGCTTGAAGGCTTCCGTGCTGAGGCGATTGAGTTCGGTGATTTTCAGTTTGCGCATAACGTCAATTCAGGATTTACTTTTGAGGGCTAACGCATAGAGTTTCAACTGTTTGAGCATCGACACCAAGCCGTTGGAACGGGTGGGCGAAAGGTGCTCTTTCAGTCCGATTGCCTCAACAAACCGGAGGTCGGCGTTGAGAATTTCGTCGGGCGTGTGCCCCGAAAGCACGCGAATGAGCAGCGACACGATGCCCTTGACAATCACGGCATCGCTTTCGCCCTGAAAGAGCACTTTGCCGTCCACATAGTCGGCTTGCAGCCACACACGGCTCTGACAGCCCTCAATCAGGTTGCTCGGCGTCTTGCAGGCGGCATTCAACGGCGGCAACTCATTGCCCATCTCAATCAGCAGCGAATATTTGTCCATCCAGTCGTCAAACGCCGCAAATTCGGCGATGATTTCGTCCTGTATTTGGTCGATTGTTTGCATAATTTATCAATTTTTCGCTACAAAAGTACAACTTTTTTTGGATTTAGTGATGATAGCCTGAACCCCGATAGTGAAAAAAAATCGGCTAAAAATGCGGTATCTGCTTCTCCCACATTTGGAAATATCGCCCTTTGGCGGCGTACAAGTCGCGGTGCGAGCCTTGCTCCACCACTTTGCCGCTTTCGAGCACCACGATTTTGTCGGCATTCACCACCGTGCTCAGGCGGTGGGCGATGATGATGATGGTTTTTCCCTGTTCTTTTAGCTGCTGAATGGTTTGTTGCACAAATTGCTCCGATTCGGAGTCGAGCGACGACGTCGCCTCGTCTAATATCAGGATTTCCGGTTCCTTGTATAGGGCGCGGGCTATTGCCAGACGCTGTTTTTGCCCGCCTGACAGCGATGCGCCGTTTTCGCCGAGGTAGGTGTTGAAGCCGGCGGGGAGTTTTTCGACGAAAGGCATCATCCCCAGCATTGTGCAGATGCTCACAATCCGTTGCAAGTCAGGCTCATACTCGCCCAGCGCGATGTTTTCAATCACATTGCCTGCAAAGAGGTTGAGTTGTTGCGGCACGGCACTCACCACTTTCCTAAGACTTTGATTTTCAATGTATTCGATGTTCAGGTCGCCGATACTGATTTTTCCCGATTTCAGCGGGTAGAGTTTTTGCAGCAGGGCGGCAATCGTGGTTTTTCCCGAGCCGCTTTCGCCGATTATTGCCGTCAATTCGCCGTGTTTGAGGTGCAAATCGAAATTTTCGAACACATCCACGCGGGTGCCGTAGCTGAACGACACTTGTTCAAAGCGTATATCGCCGAGCAAATCCGGTTGCAGTTCGATTTTGTTTTCATCGTTTTCGCGCTCCAAATCCATTATTTCAAACAGGCGGTCGGCGGCTATCAGTGCGTTTTGGATGGTTTTGTTCATCCCAATCAGGCTCGAAATCGGACCGGTGAGGTAGCCGATGAGGGCGTAGAAACTCAGCAGTTCGCCCGGCGTGATGGTGCTGTCAATCACCAAGTAAGAGCCGAGCCACAGGATAATTATCGTGAAAATGCGGCTGACAAATTCCGATGAATTGTCGGAAATAAATGAGTTTATCGCCGATTTATACACCGAATCCAGCAAGCGAATAAACCGATTTTCCGTTTTGATATTTGCAAAGTCCTCAATGCCAAACTGTTTGATGGTTTTTACCGAATTGAGCGACTCCACCAATTGGCTTTCGAGTTCGGCACTGTCCTCCATCAATTTTCGCTCGCGCTTCTTATTCAATTTGTTGGTAATAAAATAGATAAGTGCATAGAGCGGAATGGAAATCAAGAGGATGAGTGCCAATTTCCAACTGTAAACAAACATCAAGGCAAACGAAAACACAACGATGAAGATATTGACTACCAATGCAATAGCCACATCGTTGATGAAAACACGAATGTTGACCGCATCATTGATACGCGAAATTATTTCGCCCACGCGCATGGTGTCGAAAAAGCGTTGCGGCAGTTTGAGCAGGTGTTTGTAGTAGCCCAAAATCAGCCGCGCGTCAATTTTCTGCCCCGTGTTGAGCATAAACACGCTTTTGCTCACGCCAACAAACATTTGGATGAGCAGAATCACAATCATGGCGATGCTCAGCAAATTCAGCAGATTTTTGTTGCCGCTCACAAACACATTGTCGGTGATTTTTTGGATGTAAATGGATGTGGACAAGCCTAATACGGTGTAAACGACCGCGCCGAAAAGCGACTGCAAAACCACGCTCCGGTGCGACTGCATCAAAAACCAAAACCGCTTGTAGATAGACACTTTCGTGTCGCCTATCTTAAAGTCTTCGCCCGGCACCAGCAAAATCAGTGCGCCCGACCAAGTTTTCATAAATTCCGCCGTTGTCTCCTTGTGCATCTCGCCATCAATCGGGTCCATATATGTAACCACCTCTTTATGAACGGAATAAATCACAAGATAGTGCAGCAGATTTTTTCTGACAATGTGCGCAATGGCAGGGAGCGGGATTTTTGGCAGCGACTCCGCAATGCCGTTCACGCCCTTTGCCTCAAAGCCGAGTTGCTCCGCAGCTCTCACCATGCCGAGCACATTGGTGCCGCGCTTGTCCGTGCCCGCAATCTGCCGGATGCGTGCCACAGGCAGTTTCAGGTTGTAGTGTTCCCCCACCGATGCCAAACAGGCTGCCCCGCAGTCTGTTATGTCTCTTTGCTTTATTTTTATGCTCATTATTCAGACAATTTTTGGATTTACCCAATTATCTACTTTATCAAATAGCAGTTGCCATAAACTCCTGTCTGTCAGATAAAAACGCCCGGTGAGCGTCATGCCCTTTTTGAGGTTGCCTTTGTAGCCGTTTTTCAGTTGCAGATAGGGCGTGTCGAGCGAGCAGCGTACGCGGAAAACCGGTTGCTCGTTCATCAGGATGATGTCTTTCGATATTTCCCGTATCTTGCCGTGCGCCAAACCCCATTGGTTGTAGTTGAAGGCATCCAGCTGAAAGGCAACCGGCTGATTTTCACTGATATAGCCAATATCCGTCGGCGACACGTAGCACTCCACCAGCAAATCGCCGGCATCGGAAATATAGCCGAGCGTTTGTCCGGGCGCAATAAAATTGCCTTTCCGGATGCCTGAAAACTGAATCACGGCACCCGAAGCCGGTGCTTTGAGCACATATTTGGTCTGCTCGTCGTCAAGTCGCTGAACGTCTGCCTGCAAACTCCTGATTTCCAGTTCGTAGTTGGTTTTTTCCGACTGCCAGCGGTTGAAAAACTGCTCGCGCTGATTGGCATGTTGGCGCACAGCCGCATCGTAATTGTTTTTGTATTGTAGATACTCACTTTTGCTGTTCACATTTTTGGTGTACAACTTTTCCGTCATGTCCAGTTCGTTTTTCAGATATTCAATTTTTGTTTGCAGTTCATCCAGCGAGGTATTATATAAATTACTTTCATTCAGATATTTGGGTGTTTTGAGTGCAGAAAAATTGCCGGTAAGCAGCGACTGAATGTCGCGCACAAAAGTCAAATTTTCGCGTACTTTTTCAGCCGCAATTGCCGCCTGCACCTGCACACTTGCCGAATTAAGCACCAGCAGCGTATCGCCGCGCAAGACTTCCGCATTTTCAGCAATGCGAATATCCGTAACTTCGCCATAGACAGACGTTTGCAGTGGATTATTTTCGTTGGGTGTGCGAATAGTGCCGCGGGCTTGGGTGCTGACCTGCACATAGATGAATGGCAGGGCGGCGAGTGTTGCCGCCACTGCGAATACTACAACGAGGTATATTGCATTGCTGCGTATGCTGCGTTTGACAAACAGGGCTTCAGTGGTGTCGTCGATTATTTCGGGAGGAAAGAGAGGCATCTTGAGATTATTTAAACCAAAAACTTGTGCCTAAGCGGATTCCGGAGTGACTCTCCATTGCAAGTTCTTCCGGCAAAAAGCCTTGCGTTTTGGCGATAATTCCCACATTGATTGAAATGCCGGTGCAGTTGCCTTTGGAACGGATTGGGAAGCGATATTTGAACAGCAGGTCGATGCCGCCGCCGAGTTTGCCCTTTGTTTGTGTAAAAGACAAATCTTCTGGCTGCGACCAACCATGCAGAGCAACCGTAGAAGACCAACGATTGGCTATTGGGATGTCGGAAAAATCAACGCCAAAAGCAGGAAACCATGTATCCTTATTTTCATATTGGCGAAAATAAAAATGCGTTTTTAGCGACCGAGTGCGTAACCAAAAATGCTCGTCAATAAAATCGCCGAACGGTGCCATGGAATAACCTAAACTAAAGTTCGCGTGAAATTTATCCTTGATGTTGAACCCTTTATGGAAAAACAAAGTGGGGTCAACCAAATTCAAAAGCGACCGCCAACCGACACGCTTCACAAATTCTATTTCTTCCGGCTGCAAATCAGCATAATTAACGTAGCGTTTAAATTCCATCGTGGGATTGTGCAGTGCGCGAACAGCACCATATATATCCATCCCTGCAATGTCGCGGTCTAATTCGTTTGGCTCCTCTTCTACCACTGCATCACTTTTGAGCAATCCCATTGTATAATAACCGACTACGCCAATTTTTCTTAGCAAGTATTCCATCCATAATACTTGGAAACTTTCATCTCCAAAGTTCAATAGCGAGGCTTCGCGAAGTTGAAAGGTATAGTCAGATTCTACGCCGCCAATATACATCCGAGTGAATATCGGTAAATTGGTTTGTCTCAAATGTTTAAGCATCTGGTCGGAAACGCCGGTGACGTATGCCGCCCCATATTCATTGAAAAATGGTCTTGAAATTGACCCTATCCCTGCGTCCGTCAAGATAGAACGATGCCCCTCCTCATGTGTAAGCGGCTGGAAAAATATCATTTGGAATAAAGCTTGCGTGATATAACTCACTTTGGAGGAGAATGCTTTGTTTACTTCATTCATTCCCAACCGATAAAGACTGAGAAAATCCTCATTAGATTGCCGCATCGTAAATAATGCCGCCGGCGAATCCTGTATAATAAAAGGATATTCCTTCTCCACCACCGGCTCTTGAAAAGGAATCGAATCTTGCGCGAAAATTTCGCTTACACTCACTAAGAAAAACAATGTCAAAAAAATCTGTTTCATAAGTAAATATTTATATGATATTAAACAACAAATAATTCGCACCTTTTTACAATGTTCAAATTTTGCACAAAGATACGAATTATTTCATAGTTCCAACTCACTGTTAACAACAACAAGTTGTTTTAGAAGGTGAAGGTTCAGGCTTTTTGAGTAAGTCAGCCACAGCTTTCACAACTGACACAACTACCGTAGCAACCTCAATTAAAATTTTCCACCAGCTACCGCCTTCCACTTCTCGCATTTGAGCTTCGCTCATTTCACTCACGCCATAGGCGTTCAAATTTAAATTTTTCATTTTTTTATAAATATTAAATTAACAATTTTCTGCAAACAACTTTTGTCTGCACATCTCTCGAAAAATCCGCGTGCACTCAAACTTTTCGTTTGACGGTACAAAGGTAGTATGTTTTTTTTCACATTATTATTCATTTTATGAATAATTTATTACCTTTGTGCCTAAAAATGACAAAAAATGAATATCGGCACAAACATTAAACAAATTAGAGAGTTAAAAAATCTCTCACAAGAACACATCGCCCACAAATTAGGTGTGTCGCAGGCATCGTATGCCCGCATTGAAAGCGGCACTATCATTCCAAAAATTGACAGATTGCAACGCATCGCGGAAATTTTGGAGGTAGATTTGTCCACACTGCTTAGTACGACAAATAATTTTGTTTACCACGCGGCTGTTAATCAGAGCGGCTACATCAACAATCACACGAACAATACTATTGATATTGAAGTGATTAGAGCAATCATCAGGGAAGAGTTGCAAAATAGGGCAAACGCATCTTAATCAGCGATATTCTACCATTTTGCTTGCGTCTGTTACGCCGGAAGGCGTTAAATTTTGATAACCCTGTGCAAGCGAAGCGCAGTGCGGGGTAGAGTGCTCTCTCCTCCCCCTCCGGCGCGCCGTAGATGTGCAACCTATATGTTCGACCCCATACGGGGTGAATTAAAATTTGATACAAAGGTAAGATACTTTTTATTCATACTATTATTTATTACCTTTGCACCCAAAAAGGATGAAAAATGGATATTGGGACGAACATTAAACAAATCAGAGAGTTAAAAAATCTCTCACAGGAACACATCGCACACGAGTTGGGTGTGTCGCAAGCCTCGTATGCCCGCATTGAAAGCGGCATTGTGGTTCCAAAAATTGACAGATTGCAACGCATAGCGGAAATTTTGGAGGTAGATTTGTCCACACTGCTTAGTACGACAAATAATTTTCAATTTATTTTTAATGCCGCCGCTAATCAGAGCGGATATATCAACAGTCAAACGAACAATACTATTGATATTGAAGTGGTTAGAGCAATCATCAGGGAGGAGTTGCAAAATAGGGCAAATGCATCTTAATCAGCGATACCCCGCTACCGCCACAGCCGTTTTCGGCAAATTTTTTGCCAGAAACCTTGAAATAAACACTGCGGGGGAAATGCCGTCATTCTTTGCGCATTCTTCAACGCTTTTTGCGACATCGTCCTGCAAAACCGTTTTCACCACAATGTCTCGCTGACCGTTGGGGTGAATTATCGTTACAAAATCTTTATTGATATACGCATCAATCTCATCAGAACCGCTCTCAAACAGTTCCATAAATTTCTCAGATGTTACTTTCGACATAATCTAATACCTCCTGTTTTCTTGCTCTTCGCACCGAAATTATTCTTGTTACACTCTCTCTGTAAGTTACGATTGCAGTCCAAAACTGTCCATCAATACTACCTATATTCAAATACCTTTTTTCGTCCGGATATTGTGTTAATTGCTCAAGAACATCACTCGCCCATAGTCTTTGTGCCGTAACAAAATCTATACCATGCTTTGCCCGATTGCTTTCACTTTTATCATTGTCAAACTCAAATTCCACTTTTCTCGCCTCTTTTGTTTTCACGGCAAAGATAAGAGTTATTTTTGAATTGTGCAAGTTTTTTTGAAACAAAGTGAAAAATTGATGCTTTTTTCACTCAACCTTCTTCGTTTGATGGTACAAAGGTAGGGCAAACGCTTCTTAATCAGCGATATTCTACAATTTTGCTTGCGTCTGTAAAATAAATTCGTACCTTTGCAAAAAAATAGAAGCGATATGAGTAAAACAGACGTTATAGAGGTGTTGGATAAGGTGCCGGAATCGGTGCTTGGGGTCAAACGGCAAAGTGACGTAATGATGAATGCTCAAGAGAGTGCACTCTCGGCACTGTGGGATACCCCGGAGGAGGATGAAGCATGGGCACTTGTAGCGGGCGATGTAGTTTCGGTTTGCAAAAAGGTCGGGGCTGTTAACAGTGCAACACTAACAAATATAAGGAAAATGCCGTGAGAGCAATCTGGGGCGAATAAATAATAAATACGACGCGGCGATTTCCGAAGAGCGGGGATTATATGCCCCCTACATGAGCTGCTGTTACGCCGGATTGGTGGCTTGACGATTTTGTTGTGGTCCCACTTGGGCTTGAACCAAGGACCTACCGATTATGAGTCGGGTGCTCTAACCAACTGAGCTATAGGACCGTTTTTTTCTAAGACGGTGCAAAGGTAATAAAAATTTGTGAATTACAAACTATGAATGGTGTTTTTTTTTGTATCTTTGTGGTCGCTAAGAGCGGCAAAAATTATGGAAAACTTGAAACATGAGTGTGGTATTGCGATGGTGCGCCTTTTGAAACCCATCGAATACTATGTCGAAAAGTACGGTACGTGGCAGTATGGGCTGAGTAAATTGTATCTTTTGATGGAAAAGCAGCACAATCGCGGGCAGGAAGGTGCCGGAATCGGTTGTGTGAGCCTCAACGCCCGCCCGGGCACCGATTATATTTCCCGCGAACGCGCCTTGGGCAGCGGTGCCATCCAGGAAATTTTTGAGAAAGCGCACCACGAAATCAACCGGATGCACCCGGAAACGCCGCTGAATGAGATGCCTTTTTGCGGCGAAGCCTACGTGGGGCATTTGCGCTACAGCACCACGGGGCGGTCGGGGATGTCATACGTGCAACCGTTTTTGCGGCGCAACAATTGGCGGTCGCGCAGTCTGCTACTTTTTGGCAATTTCAACCTCACCAATGTGGACGAGATTTTCAAGCAACTGCTCGACGAGGGACAGCATCCGCGCCTCTATTCCGACACGCTGATGATGCTCGAAATGATGGGCAACCACCTCGACCGCGAGGTGCAATTTCAGTTTGAAAAGCATCACGACAAAGCCCGCAGCGGCGAAGAACTCAATCGGATGATTGCCGAAACGGTCGATTTGGCAGCCGTTTTGAAACGCTCCACGAAGACTTGGGACGGCGGTTTCGTCATCTGCGGCGCAACGGGCAACGCGGATATGTTTGCCTTTCGCGACCCGCAAGGCATCCGCCCGGCTTTTTATTATTACGACGACGAAATTGCGGTGGTGGCTTCGGAACGACCTGTTATACAGACGGTTATGAATCTTAAAATTGAGCAGGTGCACGAACTGCAACCCGGTCAGGCTTTCATCGTGAAGCAAGACAACACGGTTTCGCTGACGCAAATTCAGGCACCTCGCAACGTGCTGCCGTGCTCATTTGAGCGCATCTATTTCTCGCGCGGCTCCGACCAAGACATCTATCAGGAGCGGAAAATGCTCGGTCGCTTGCTCCTCAACCCCATTTTGAAAGCCATCGACAATGATTTGGAAAATACCGTCTTCTCGTTCATCCCCAACACGGCGGAGGTGGCTTTCTACGGTATGATGGAGGGCTTTGAAAAGTACCTCAATGAGCAAAAAATCGCAAGCATTAAGCAAAACAGAAAATTGACCGATGAAGACCTTAATCGCATCCTGTCGATGAAGGTGCGGCAGGAAAAAGTGGCGTTGAAAGACATCAAACTGCGGACGTTTATCGCCGAGGGAGCCAGCCGCGACGAACTCGCCTCGCACGTTTACGACATCACCTACGGCTCCATTCGCGCCGGACAGGACAATCTGGTGGTGATTGACGACAGCATCGTGCGCGGCACAACGCTCCAGCAGAGCATCATCAAGATATTAGACCGCTTGGAGCCGAAAAAAATCGTCATCGTGTCGTCGGCACCGCAAATTCGCTACCCCGACTGCTACGGCATTGATATGAATTGTATGGACGAGTTCGTAGCCTTCCGCGCCACCATCGCCCTGCTGCAAGAGCGTGGTTTGCAGCACATTATCGACGAAACATACAAAAAATGCAAGGCGCAGGAAAAACTGCCCAAGGAGAAGTTCGTAAACCACGTGAAAGACATCTACAAGCCCTTCACCCCCGAAGAAATAGCCGCCAAAACAGCCCAAATCCTCACGCCGGAGAGCATAAAATCCAATGTAGAAATCGTTTATCAATCGCTCGAAGGGCTGCACGAAGCCTGCCCCAACCACAAGGGCGACTGGTATTTCTCCGGCAACTACCCCACGCCCGGCGGCACGCGCACGGTGGTTCGCTCGTTTATCAAATATTATGAGGGCATTCGGTCGCGGGATTGATTTTTATTTCGTACCTTTGCGGTCAAAAAAATAGCAAAATGTCATTACAATGTGGTATCGTGGGGCTTCCGAATGTTGGGAAATCGACCCTTTTTAACTGTTTGTCGAATGCGAAGGCGCAGGCGGCGAATTTTCCTTTTTGCACGATTGAGCCTAATGTGGGCGTGATTGTGGTGCCCGACGAGCGGCTCACCGTGCTGGGCGAATTGGTGCACACGCAGAAAATTGTGCCGACGACGGTCGAAATAGTGGACATCGCCGGTCTGGTCAAAGGAGCGAGCAAAGGCGAAGGGCTGGGCAATAAATTTTTGGCGAACATCCGCGAGACGGACGCTATTTTGCACGTCCTCCGGTGCTTCGACGACGAAAATGTGACGCACGTAGACGGCTCCGTCAATCCGATTCGCGACAAAGAAATCATCGACTACGAGTTGCAAATCAAGGATTTGGAAACGGTTGATGCGCGCCTGACGCGCGTTCAAAAGCAGGCGGCAACGGGCGACAAGCAGGCTAAAGTGCTGTGCGACTTGCTCTTGCGCTACAAAGAGGCGTTGGAGCAGGGCAAAGCCGCGCGCACCGTGCAATTGCTGAACAAGGACGAAGAAAAAGCCTCCAAAGAACTGTTTTTATTGACCGTCAAGCCCGTCCTGTATGTCTGCAACGTGGATGAAGCCGCTGCCGTGAAAGGCAATAAATATGTGGAGCAGGTGCGTGAAGCCATCAGGGAGGAGGGTGCCGACCTGCTGGTGGTCGCCGCAAAAATCGAATCCGAAATCGCCGAGTTTGAAACCTATGAAGAGCGCGAGATGTTTCTCGCCGAATTAGGCTTGAAAGAATCCGGCGTAAATCGCTTAATCAAAGCCGCTTATAAACTGTTAAACCTGGAAACATTCCTCACCGCCGGACCGCTGGAAGTGCACGCCTGGACCTACCTCAAAGGCAGCAAAGCCCCGCAATGCGCAGGCGTGATTCACACCGATTTTGAGAAAGGTTTTATCCGCGCCGAAGTCATCAAATACGCCGATTATGTGCACTACGGCTCCGAAAACGCCGTCAAAGAGGCGGGCAAAATGGCGGTCGAAGGCAAAGAATATCTCGTGCAAGACGGCGACATTATGCACTTCCGGTTTGCCAATTGAGCAACCCCTAAAAAATTCCACCAAATATTTTGTCAATAAAAAAATAGTTACTACCTTTGCAGCAATTTCAAGCGCAAGTTTGGAAGGACATATTGAAAAAAAAAGCATTAGTGCATATCTTTCTTACTTAAAAGTTTGACGATTATTAAGAATATTGAGAGATAAGTCTGATGTTCACGTGTTGTGGCGTGAACTTGACTTATTTGCAATGTTCAGGTAACGTCAAACACCTTAAGTAAGCGGATATTTTAAGTATCACGCTTTTTTTGTGTCCCCAAATGAGGTGTAATAATTAAAAATATAAAAAGATGAAAAAGAAATTATTTTTAGTGAAAGTGTGTAACAGAATATGTGGGAAGCCATTTTCAATTAGATTTTTCGCCTTTGCAGCCTTGCTGTTCTGCAGCGGCACGGCGTTGGCTCAAACAACGTATTCTTTCTCAAGGGAGGCAAAGACCGGTGGAAGAATTATTGACGAAAGCAGCACTCCAAGTGGTGAGAACTATCCCGCCGGAACTGTAATAACTGTCAATGCAGAGGCATCTCAGGGATATAAATTCATAGGATGGAGGGACGCCGACTATGATGAGTTATTTGTGACCACAAGAGAAACCTATTCTACGAAACTGACAAAGGACTTGACTTTGACAGCTCATTTTTTGCCACTTTTTACTGTTACTGCAATAAGTAGCGATGAGGCAATGGGGACAGTTTCTTCCCTGTCCTCCTTACCCGAATTAGAAAATGGGACTTATCCGATTAAAGACTTTTTTACTGCTGACCATAAGCCCGGTTATACCTTTGTTAAATGGACGTATGAGGGTAGTGATGAAACAATTGAGGAATTTACAATAGACAAGGCATCGGTTGTGTTAGTGGCGCATTTTGTTCAACTTTTTATTGTTACTGCAACAAGTAACGATGTGGCAATGGGGACAGTTTCCCTGCCCTCCTCACAAGAATTAAAAAATGGTACTTATCCGATTAAAGACTTTTTTACTGCTACCGCTAATTTCGGTTATATCCCTGTTAAATGGACGTATAAGGATAGTGATGTCGCAATTAAGGATTTTATAATAGACAACAAGGCACCGGTTGAGTTGGTGGCGCATTTTGCAGAGGATAACCCTAATACTCTTTTTCCTGTTAATGCAACAAGTAACGATGCGACAATGGGGACAGTTTTCCCGTCCTCACGAGAATTAGAAAGCGGGACTTATCCGATTGAAATTTTTACTGCTATCCATGAACCCGGTTATATCTTAGATAAATGGACGCATAAGGGTAGTGATGACGCAATTACGGAATTTACAATAAACAAGGAACTGGTTGAGTTAGTGGCGCATTTTGTACCTAACCTTTTTACTGTTAACGCAGCAAGTAACGATGAGACAATGGGGACAGTTTCCCCGTCCTTACAAGAATTAGAAAATGGTACTCATCTGATTAAAGACTATTTTATTGCTACCCATGAGCTCGGTTATATCTTTGATAAATGGACGTATAAAGATAGTGATGACGCAATTACGGATTCATCATTTACAATAAACAAGGCACAAGTTGAGTTAGTGGCGCATTTTGTTATTGACCCCAATTGCATTTCTTTCGAGCAAATCGGGGATGTGAGGTATAACAATGTGTTGATGATAAACATCGACCTTGAAACAATTGAGGATATTAAATGGTTCAGAGATGACGAAGTGATTGGCACCGAATGGTATTATTCAGCAGGCGACAGGCATGATGATGAATTGAATGAAAATGCCGAATACCGTGTCGAAATCACTACTTCCGACGGACGTTTCTTGCACACTTGTCCCCGACAAATGCCACTACGTTCAACAAATTTTTCATCTCCACTGCAAGCCTTCCCCAATCCGGTGAAAAAAGGCAGTTTAATCACCATCGAAGGCATCCCAAAAGAGGTGGGAAGCATAATAATCTACGACATCGCCGGTAGGGTGGCGGCGCGCCACGACCCTACTGTGCTGCGTAATGCCTCAGAAACGATACCAATGCCTGCCACAGAGGGAATATATCTAATAAAGGTTGGGGAAAAAACACTAAAAGTGGTGGTGGAATGAATAGAGGTGGATTTTTGGGTATATTGTTTTTTGTATTGGTCGGCGCAGGTAACGCCACCGCTCAATCAGAGGCAGAGGCAGAGGCAGATACAGTGCCGTTTGTCCGGCATCAATTTTCTATCCACGCCGGAGGCGGATTTTCTTCGTTGTGGAGTTCGTCGCCCAACGTGGGCAGCTATAAATTCGGCTTCGGTTTCGATTTTGGTGTGGGCTACACCTTTTTCTTTAACCCTCACTGGGGCATTTCTACCGGTGCAAGCGCCGCCTTCTTTAACAGCAAATACGCCCTGCCAACATTCGGAGAAGAATATCGAACCTCCGATGGAGTAGACGGAATAGCCGACAATTTTAAATATAACTACACCGCCACCGGTTACACCGAAAAGCAACGAGCCACCTTTCTCACTATCCCGCTTATGCTACACTTTGAAGTAGGCAAGTTTTATGCCGAACTCGGAGGTAAAGCCGGATTTCCGCTCGGCTCCATCACCTACAACGGTCGCTTAGACAAACTGCAAGCATCGGGCAAGATTGATGGCTACGGCTCCCCAATAGAGGCACCTAAATTTATGGGGTTTGGCACATTTCAGGGACTTAGCAACACGGGGAGCCTCACGCAATCGAAACCCGTGTTTTTTGCCTCCGCCGAAGCAGGCAGGAAATGGAAACTGACGCAGAATTGGTCGCTCTACACGGGTGCTTACATTGATTATGGGCTAAATAAGATAGATGTTGCAATAGAAAATGCGAAAGTCAATGAGAAAGACAAATTCATTGATTACAACGCCCACTACCCTGATAAAGATGCTAACTACCAACCTGCCGGCAGTTTTTTTGCAAAAACAGCGAACGACAACAAATCATTTGTTGATAAAATGGTGCTGTCGCCAATGTCTGTGGGCATAAGAATAACGCTGGCATTCGGGAAAATTCATCGCAAACCCAATCCAGACACCCCACCACCCGCCACCACCCCGCCACCCCCACCCGAAGACACCCCGCCACCGATAATCGCCGCCGCCCCCATCGACACCGCCACCACCAAACAAGGGTGGAGTGAAGAAAAAATTGAAGATGTGAAGCGGCTGCAACAGCCAATAAATTTTGAACTCAACAAAAGCGACCTGCGCGACGAAAGCCGAGCCGCAGTGGACGCAGAAGTCCTCTACCTCAAAAGGCGATTGGACGAAAAAGCGCGCATATTAAAAAAATACCCCGAACTGCAAGTCCGAATAGAAGGACACACGTGCGACATTGGCACAGATGAGCGCAATATGGAATTGGGAAACGAGCGCGCCGAAATCGTCGCAGAATATATGCTCGAAAAAGGCATCCCCGCCACAGTGGTTACCGAAATAGTCGGCAAATCAAGCACAGAGCCCCTCTTCCCCAACACCAACGAAGAAAACCGGCGAAGAAACCGCCGCGCGGTGATAGTTGTGGTGGATGAATAAAAATTCAGCCAATCACTTGGGTATCGGCTGCGGGGTTTATCACCGCACTAATCATCCTGCCGATAGTTGGCAGTCAAAATAAAACCCTTGCCACGAATCGTGAGGATTTTCACCCGGGGGTCGGCAATGAGCCGCTTGCGCAGGCGGCAGATAAAAATGTCCAAACTGCGCGACGCATACACCGAACTGCTTTGCCAGCAGTTACTTAGCAACAACTCTCTGTTCACCAACTTTTCCGTGTGCCGGCAAAGGATGCCAAGCACCTGACACTCACGGGGAGAGAGCGTCCGCGGATTTTTGTCTGCAAACGCGAGGGTGCTGCGCTCCTCATTCAAGGAATATTGCCCAATTTTCGCCCGATAATCGTCTGTCATCATCTCGTCGTAAAGCGTTTCTTTCCCCAACAATTTGCCAAATTTACTTTCAATAAATGCCTTCATAACATAAACATAATACTAACAATTTGCAAAGGTAGTAATAATTTTTTAAACAGGCAATACTTAATAGCTGATAATTAAAGGATGCTTCAAACTTTCAACAAAATTTCCAAGATAGGTTTGAAAAGCGGTGGCATCGGCAAACCCAAACTGCGACCAGCCATATCCGGTGTAATACACCACGGGCTGACCCGGCTGGCTGGTTGTCGTCGCCAATGCGTGCCCACAGGCTGTCTCGACGCTCTCTATTCCCTGCGGGAAGACCAGCCCGATGTAGATGCCATCGACCTTAGTTGTTTTTGGCTCAACCTTTTCGATGAAATACTTGTTCGTATCCACGAACAAAACATCGTCGGCAGTACGCATAACGATGCCGGCGGCAACAGTCGTCGGCTCCGTAAAGCCATATTCCTGAATCACTTTTGACAGTTGGGAGCCGGCATCAATAGATATTGTGCGGCTTTCGGAAAAATGCTTGCCTTCCACCTCTATGTCCTTGTAAATGAGCCGGAAAGTGGTGCGCAATGGTCCATTGTCGAAGACCTCCGAAGAGACAAAATTTTCGTTCAGCCAGAGGTCGCCTCCGACGTAGGGAGCCATCGCACCGGCACCCAGCGTGCGCTTCACGTCAAAATTGTCCAAGCCCTGACCATTGTCGTTGTGGTAAGACGCGACACCATTGAGTTCGTCTTCATAGCGTTGATTCATAAACAGTTCGGGGGTGCGTTTATACCAGATGTCGATACCATTGCTGGGACCATCCTTCGCGATTAACGCCTGCCCATAGATGCGATATGCCACGCGGTCGTTTTCCCAGGCGAAGTCGTCGAAACGTTCCTTCACCAGCCAGCCGGTGGTCTTCGGCTCAAAAGTCTGCGGGCGACCTGCCCCGATGGTGAAAGTCGCCGTTTCGCGTGCTTTCAGCCCTGCTTGAAAAAGCAACTTGGCATCGGAGGTCACCTGCGAGGGAATAATCTCGTGCCGACTGTTCCGCACTTCATACACTTGCCCCTTTTTCAGGGTTCTTTTCGACTGGATGTCCGCCAAAGGGATTTCGACCAAATCGGTCAGGCGGTCGAAATCGCAGGGATTTGTTACAGTCAGCCGTTGGGCTTCACTTGAGCAAGCGGTCAGCAATACCGCTGCGCACACAGCATAAATTATTTTTTTCATGACTTTTTTAGAAAATGATTTGGATGCAAAGTTACAACAATTTTTTGAATAAACAAGTGTTGGTATTCCGCATATTTTTTGTACCTTTGTCGCCAAAAAAAACTTAATAATTTTGAAAGTATGAAAAGAATATTTTTGAATTGCCTGTTTGCGACCGTTGTTTCGCTAACTTTGAGCACTTGCGGCACTCGTGAGGTGGTGCCGGTTGAAGAGTTTGCGCCTTATATTTCTGCCTACACGGGCGGGATAATCTCGGTGTCGTCGTCCGTTCAGATTGAATTGGTAGAGGCGCAGGATGGCGTTACACCCAATATGGAGGTGAAAGACAACCTGTTTTCTTTTACGCCCTCGCTGAACGGGAAAGCCTATTGGTTGAACAGCCATACCATCGAGTTTGTGCCGGAAGAGAAAGCCCTGAAAAACGGCGAATCCTATACGGCACAGTTCAAACTTGGAAAAGTTCTCAAAAATATTGACAAACGGCTCAATACCTTTGAATTTCAATTTCATGTTGAAGAAGCAGATTATACTATTGTCATGTTTCCATTGGATATTGCCACTTCCAAGACGGTGTCTGTTGCGGGAGAAATTCATTTCAGAAGTCCCACAACGTTGGAAAAGGTGCAGAAATTGCTTCGCTTTGCGCTCAGCAACAACCAGTCGCTTGCGCCGGTCATTGAAGCCATCGACGAAAAAAAATATTCTTTTCGTGTGAATAATATCGCTGCCTCTGCCAACCTCCAACTGACGATTTCGGTGGATGGGAAAAAATATCAAACACTGCAAATTCCGGCAATGGATGCCTTCAACGTGCTTTCGGCAGAAGTGGTTTATAAGCCGGAATATGGTATTCAGATTGTGTTTTCCGACCCGCTTTCTACGAACCAAAATGTGAAGGGGCTGATTACGATTCCTGAAATCAAAAATTTTACTACGCGGACACAAAACAATATAGTAACCATCTTTTTTGACCCCAAAAACATCCGAAAAGCCACGGTAACGGTCAATAAAAATATCAAAAACAGCAGTGGCGGCACCTTAGCGCGTGCTTACGAGACCGAACTGACCATCGAACAGCCGAAACCCCAAATCGAATTGATTAATGGAGGAAATATCCTGCCCAGTTCCTCCAATCTCAAACTCCCCTTTCGGGCGGTGAGCCTTCGGGCGGTGGATTTGAATATCATCCAGATTTACGAAAATAATATCCTGTCGTTTTTGCAAGCCAACGCCCTCGATGGCTCCGACGAATTGCGCCGCGTGGGGCGACTGATGTTCAAAAAAACTCTGTGGCTAACCAATGCGACCAACACTTTCGACACCTGGCAAAACTACGCTATTGATTTGTCGAACATCTTCAAACAGCAACCGGGAGCTATCTATCGCATCGAATTGTCGTTCACGCAAGCCTATTCGACCTATCCGTGCGATGATAATCGGGTGCTCGGTGAACCCGCCGAAAAGCCTGCCGGAAACTCGTTGCAACGCATTGTGTCCGAAGAGATTACCGAAAAAGAACAGTCGTTTTGGGACACCCCAACGTCTTATTATTACAGCAGCGGCGATTACGATTGGGACGAATATGACAGCGACGAGGCGGACAATCCGTGCCATCCAACCTACTATATGGGAAACCGCAAAAAGGTGGTCTGCAATGTGATGTCGTCCAATCTCGGCGTGATTGCCAAAGCCAATTCCGAGAATAAATTGTGGGTGTCGGTAGCCGATATTTTGGACACAAAACCCGTTGGCAATGCTGCAATCACCGTTTACAACTATCAACTGCAAACGATTGGGAGCGGGACAACCGATGCCGAGGGCTTCGCCGTTGTCCCAACCAAAGGCAAACCGTTTGTGCTGGTGGCAGAATCCAACGGACAAAAAACCTATCTGCGGCTGGTGGACGGCAGCAACAATTCATTGAGCCGCTTTGATACGGGCGGCAAAACCATCGACAAGGGCTTGAAAGGCTATATCTACGGCGAGCGCGGCGTGTGGCGACCGGGGGATACGCTTCACATCACCTTCGTGCTGTTCGACCCCGACAAGCGCATTCCGGCTAACCACCCCGTTTCGTTTGAACTCTACAATCCGTTGGGACAGTTCAACACGAAACAAACATCGACCACCGGTGTCAACGGCTTTTATACTTTTGCCGTGCCAACCAAAGCGAGCGACCCCACAGGGTTGTGGAATGCTTACATCAGGGTGGGCGGAACATCCTTCCACCAATCGTTCCACATCGAAACAATCAAACCCAACCGGCTGAAAGTGAACCTGGATTTGGGGATAACCAAAATCGAAGCCTACAAAGAAGCACCGTCCGTCACCCTCTCTTCGGCGTGGCTCACGGGTGCCATCGCTCACAATCTGAAAGCCAAAGTGGAAATGACGTTGCGGCGGACGGAAACGCAATTCAAAGGGTATGAAAAATACCTGTTCAATGCGCCTGCAAACGACTTTGAGACCTCCGAAACCGAAATCTTTTCGGGCACCCTCAACGAAGCGGGCGTTGTCCGTTTCAACTTGAAAGCACCCAAAGCGGAAAATGCACCGGGTATGTTGAACGCCACGCTGGTAACGCGCGTGTTTGAGCCGGGCGGCGATGCCAGCATCGCCACGCAAACCATCCCGTTCTCGCCCTACCGCTCCTATGTGGGACTTAATCTCAATCAGCCGGCGGGGAAATATCTTGAAACAGATGTTGCCAACACGTTTGATGTTGTTACCCTCAATGCCGATGGCAAAGCGGTTGACCGCAGCAATCTGGAATACAAAATCTACAAAGTAAGTTGGAGCTGGTGGTGGGAAAACAGCTCCGAATCCGTTTCCTCCTACGTCAATAATTCATCCTACAAACCCGTTGCAGAAGGCACGTTGAGGACCACCGGCGGCAAAACGAGCTTCAAATATACCCTGAAATACCCCGAATGGGGACGCTATTTGGTCTATGTCAAAGACAAAGAAAGCGGACACGCGACCGGCGGATTTGCCTATATCGACTGGCCCGAATATCGCGGACGCTCCGATAAAAAAAATCCCGAAGGCATCAAAATGCTGACCTTTTCGACCGACAAACCCGCGTATGAAATAGGCGAAAAAGCCACCGTCATCATCCCCGCTTCGGGCGGAGGCACGGCTTTGGTGGCTTTGGAAAACGGCTCCAACGTGATAAGTCGCAACTGGGTGGCGATGCAAGAGAGTGGCGACACCAAATATTCGTTTACCGTTACGAAAGAGATGACCCCCAATTTCTACATTCATATCAGCCTGTTGCAGCCTCACGCACAGACAGTTAACGATTTGCCGATACGGATGTACGGACTTGTGCCGATTACGGTGACGAACAAAGAGTCGTTCCTCAATCCTCAAATCAAAATGAATGATGAGCTGCGTCCGGAGCAGTCCTTCACCGTGGAGGTGAGCGAGAAAGACGGTAAGCCGATGACCTACACGCTGGCGATTGTGGACGATGGCTTATTGGATTTGACGAATTTCAAAACGCCCAACCCGTGGTCGGAATTTTATGCGCGCGAAGCCTTGGGCATCCGCACGTGGGATATGTACGACAACGTTATTGGGGCGTTTGGCGGCACTCTGGGCGGACTGTTTAGCGTGGGTGGCGATGAAGCATTGAAGTCTGCCAACACGCAAGCCAACCGGTTCAAACCCGTGGTGAAATTCATTGGACCGTTCGCGCTGGGCAGTGGAAAAACGGCTTCGCACACCCTCTCTTTGCCGATGTATGTCGGGTCGGTGCGCACGATGGTGGTTGCCGGACAGGATGGTGCCTACGGGAAAGCCGAAAAAACAACCCCCGTGCGCTCGCCATTGATGGTTTTGTCCTCTTTGCCGCGCGTGTTGAGCACCGATGAAGAAATCAGTTTGCCGGTCAATGTGTTTGCAATGGAAGCGGGCGTAAAAGACGTAACCGTGAAGATAGAAACCGCCAATGATTTGCTGACGCTCACCGAAAGCGCACAAAAGAAAGTGCATTTTTCCCAAGCAGGCGACCAACTCATCTATTTCAACCTCAAAACCAAATCGGTTACCGGCATGGAAAAGGTGACGATATCCGCTTCGGGGAATGGTCTCTCCACCACCGAAACCATTGAAATAGATGTGCGCAACCCCAATCCACCGGTGATTATTTCCGACACCAAACTCCTGAACGTCGATGAAACCGGCGAATTTGCGTATCAGTTGGCGAGCAACAACAAGGACAATTGGGTGCGGCTGGAAACGTCCCGCATTCCGTCGGTAGATATTTCGCGCCGATTTGATTTCCTTTACAATTACAGCAATTATTGCTCCGAGCAGGTAACCTCGCGGGCGTTTCCGCTGCTGTATCTGTCGCAGTTCAAAGACTTGAATAGCGACGAGGAAAAAAATATTCAGACCAACGTGTCGCAAGCCATTCAGACGCTCTATTCCCGGCAACTTTCTAACGGCGGTTTTGTCTATTGGCCCGGCAACGCGATTGCCAATGATTGGGTATCCATTTATGCCGGTCACTTCCTCGTCAAGGCGAAAGAAAAAGGCTATGAAGTGAACGAAGGCGTACTCAAACGCTGGAAAAGTGAGCAGGTGAAGCAAGTGCAAGCCGGCGCGTCGGATGCCACGCAGGCTTATCGACTTTATACGCTGGCGTTGGCAGGTGCAACCGAACTGGGAGCGATGAATCGTATGAAAGAGAGCAAGGATTTGAACACACAATCGCGCTGGCTGCTGGCTGCTGCTTATGCGGTGGACGGAAAGGTGAGCGTGGCGGAAGATTTGGTCTTCAATCGCCCAACCAGCATTGCGCCCTATTACAGTCGCAACACCTATGGGTCGAGTATGCGCGACGAGGCGATTATTTTGGAAACGTTGGTGCTGATAAATCACCTGGAAGATGCCTTTAAACACGCCCAACGTGTGTCGAAATCGCTGACGGACGAAAGCTATTTCAGCACACAATCGACCGCCTTTGCCTTAGTGGCGATGGGGCAACTGGCTGAAAAAACATCCGGACAAATAAAATATGCGTGGACGTTGAACGGCAAAAAACAGGACAATGTGAAGTCGTCCAAAGCGGTGATTCAAACCGATTTGAAAAAGAACCCCTTGGAAGGAAAAATCACGCTCACCAACAACGAGAAAGGACTCCTGTATGTTGCGCTGGTGTCAAAAACAAAACCGGCAGTGGACACGTTGTCTGCCATTTCCAACAATCTGAAATTGGAAATCAACTATCTCAACGACAACGGAAATTCCGTCACTATCTCGGAACTGAAACAGGGCAGCGACTTTGTGGCATCGGTGAAGGTAACAAACATCAGCCCCACCGAGAACTACACCGACATCGCTCTGACACATATTTTGCCATCAGGCTGGGAAATTTTCAACAATCCCGAATCCAACAACTACACCTACCGCGACATTCGAGACGACCGGGTGCTCACCTATTTCGATTTGAATCGCGGCGCAAGTGCCACCTTCAAAATCCGCCTGCAAGCCTCTTATATCGGCACATTCGTGTTGCCCGCCGTGCAGTGCGAGGCGATGTATGACACATCGGCGCAAGCCCGCACGACAGCAGGGAGGGTGAAAGTGGTGAAATGATGCTGAATTGAAAATAAATATGATTATCCGCAATCATACCACTAAATTATGATTGCGGATAATCATTTCTTTTTTGGTTCTACTGGGAATTGTGTGGAAAGAGCATTAAATCACCGTTAAAGAAGAGAATAGCCGTTCTGAAATTAGCGGTATTTCTGTAACCTCTTCCGATTGTTTTTAACTCTTGTATTGCCCCGTTTAA
>BNTT01000025.1 GCA_025996815.1 Bacteroidia bacterium | reverse complement strand
AACGTATCTGGGTGCCGCTATCTTTCTACCCTTTCCCGATTAGCTCACAAAAATACAAAATTTGTGAATAATCGACTCCTCAACATTTCTCGCTGCAAAGGTACGAGGGTGCCGAAAAAAATAAGGGTTACAGGCATGTATTTTTGATAGAAGTAAGGGAACGTTTGTTTTTTATATACCTATCCGCAATCATACCGCTTGGCTCTTTCTTTGTCCTGCGGGACAGTGCTATTTCTTTTCTGTGTAGGCACGAAATATCAATATCGTTGTATCACATTCCGTCCCGAATGGGACGGTGGGGTGGGTGGATTCCGGTTTCTACCAACATTGTGTACCTAACACCACACAACCCCAATATCAAAAAAAACGTTAAAAAAACAGTTAAAAAACCCCAAATTCCCCCGATTTTTCACCAAAAATCAAGATTTCCCGACTCGTTTCGGGGAGGGACCTCCTCCATACCTCCTCCATACCAAGTTCGTACCAAAGTCGTACCAAGTTCGTACCAAACTCGCTCTCGCCCCGTATGTTAATTTTTACCCACAAAGGCTTAAAATTTAGAACTCCCCAAACGCCCCATTCCGAACGCCCTTTATCGCAACACACTCCATCTCTATCAGCCAACCCGGACGACACACCGGTGCCCACACAATGACCTTGGGAATCTGCGGACACGCCTGTTGCAAATACATGGACACCCGCGCATAATCTGCCGTATCGCGCAAATAGACTATCATCTGCGCAATATCGTCCATACCGGCGTCTGCCTCGGCAAGCAATACGCCGATGTTTTCGAGCGTCCGTTGGGTCTGCAAATCAATTTGCAGGGGATGAACGATGTCGCCGTGATTGTCGATGCTCGCTGTGCCCGACACAAAAATATGGCGGCGGTCGCCATAATCCACCGCTGTTGCCCGCTCAAAAGTTACGCCGTATTCGTGCGTGGGATTCAAGTGGGTGGCTCCTTTCAGATAGGTTATTTGGGCTTCTTTGATGCCCGCGATGCTGTATGCATCCATCAGCACGGTGGTTTCGGGGTGCAGATATCTGCCTTCTATCCCTGTGCTCGCGATATAATGCGTAGCCTCAGTCAAGCCCATTTGCGTGAAATAGAGGCGGCGCGCCTTCACCATATCGGCATAATGCGTATCCACTCCCTGCACATAAATCCACGTGCGAACGGTATTAGCCCTCAGCGAACACTGCCGGAGTTCGAGTTGGCGGCTATAATGCTTGAAAATCTCCGACGTTTGGATATATTCGTCTTCGCCGTGGCTGTGCAACTGCATACTATACAGATGCTGATAGTGCGGGCGCAGCATCACAACGGCATCCTCGCCGATGGATTTCACAATGCACGCTTCAACCCAATATGCCCACACCGCCACTTTTGTGCCATTCAAGGGCGGCTGTTGCACGATAGATACCGCCACATCATCGTTGTGCGCCAACAGCGAGGCGTGATTGATGGCATCGCTCACGAAATAGCGTTTCAGCACGAGGGTCTTTCTCTCGCCCTGTTGCAACCGCTCGATGGCGGTTTCGATGTTGCGGTATTGCCTTGCCGCATCGTCCTGCGGGTTGTTCAAACTCACCATGGCGTGATATTCCGCCACGCCGCCGGCGGTTTCAAAAACGCTCACTTCGGCACTTGCCGACAAGTCTTCCCACTCTATTTTTGTATGTTTCATCTTCAATTATGTTCTGCACCCGCCGCAATCCACGCCTTCAGCAAATTTATATCGTCGGCATATAATATCGTGGAATGCGGCTGACTCAATTTTATTGCCTCATCCGTCAAAACGTCCATCAAAAAACTGTTCTGCACGCTATACGGTTCCACCCTCACCTTCTCGCTGTTCGTTGCCGCCTGATTCACCAAAGCGGCATAACTCACGCCGTCGCCCAACAGCAAACCACCACCACCGCGCTCCGTCCCATGACAAGCCGTACAATTCTTCCCAAACATTTCCTGTATTTTATTGTATTTAAGCAACAAAGACACATCTGTTAAAGGAATTTCTATCGCATCCAATGCGGTGGAAATATCAAAAGTATAAAAATCGTATATCGCCTTGCGCCCCACAGTAAAAAGGCTCAACTTCACAGTGCGCGCCGCTTTGGGAACACTTGACAGGGAAACCCTCACCGGCGCATCGCCGGCAGTCTCCATCACACTCGTCCACACCAAGGGCGAAGAACTGTTCTCCTCAAATGCACCAAAAACAAGCGAATAGCCCGCCGGAATCTTATCCCGCGCCGAGAGGCGAAACGAAACCGCCACCGCAATATTATCGCCCTTATTAGTGCGGTCGGCAGGATAAATATCGCCGCTGTCGCAAGCCGCAAACGCGCAGGCAAGCGCGCCAATCAATAAATATATCTTTTTCATTATTCATATTTTAGAATGAAAACTGCAACATCACCTGTGCAAAATGTTGCGCCAAGCCCAAGTCGTCGTTATCACGTGCCAACTGATTTTCGTGCCCCCACTTGCCCAAATATTGATACATCGCCTGCAATTTCAGATTATATCCCGCAATAAAATAATTGACCCCAAGCGCAGGCAAGTTCAAAAAGCCGTCTGTCTTTAACGAATTGCGGTTATACAAATCATAACGCATTGCCAATTGCGCTTTGTCGCTCACGAAATACCCGCCCTGAACATATCCCCCCAGAAAGTTATAGGGCTGCGCAATCTGCTGTCTCTTCGTAAACTTCACATTCAAATAATACGCCTCAGCCGCCAGATAGAGGCGACGGTACAAATAGGCAAACTCCACACCGGCGCGAAAATCATTGCTCGCCTGCCAATTAGCCTCCACATTGTAGGACGTGGAAAGTGCCACCAGCCACTTGCTGTCGCTCAACTGCTCGGGACTGCCCTGATGCGTGGGCATCACACCCTTGGGCATATAGGCAATGCGCCCGGCATAAAGCAGCGACGGAACACCCAAATCGTCGCTCAAAGTCTTCTTAGCACCATTCACGCCGATGCCCGTCCCGTTAAAAACACCAACACGGTATTCCCACTTGCGAGCAAGCAATCCGTGCACCTGAACGCCCAAATCAAAACCGGTGGCGACGTTGGGATTAACGGAGTTCAAAGAATAGGGAATATTCACCGGAGCAGTCAGCGACACCGGCAAGGCAGGAAACAGGGTCTCGCCCAACGTAACCAAATAAGCCTGATTGTAGGGCGTCTTAAATTTCCCAAAACGAAAACGAAGTTCATCCTTCAAATTCAGGTCAAACCACGCCTGTTGCAGCAAAGCATCGCCCGACTGCGCCGCATTCAGAGTCATATTGAAAGTCAATTTGCCAAACGCTTTGCCGGCAAACCCCAACAGAGCATTGCCGATTTCAAACCCACTGTTGGCAATATTGTCTTGGTCCGAAAGTTCCAACCCCTCATCGTCATAATAATTCACCTTGGCAGAAGTCTGCACCAACACAAAGGGCTTAAACACAAAATCACCCGCACGGGTCTCAAAACTAAACCCCTTCTTCCCCGCCAAAGGAATCACATCACTCTCAATATACTTGTCGCCGGCTTCCTGTGCAAAAGCACTAACCGAAAACAGCCCACTCAATAATAATAATTTTATTTTCATAATCCCATAATTAATCATAAACTATTCAAAAACGCCACCACCGCATCTCTATCTTCTTTTGCCATCCGCTTAAACAACTCACGCGAGACAGCCCCCTCACCATCGTGCCACATAATGGCTTCAACAAAATTGCGCGCACGCCCATCGTGCAGGAAACGTGTGTGCCCATTCACCGTCTGTTGCAGCCCCACGCCCCAAAGCGGGGTGGTGCGCCATTCGTAACTATACGCCGAGCCTGCCCGCACGTGATTGTCCAACCCCGCGCCCATATCGTGCAGCAGAAAATCGCTGTACGGATGTATCGTTTGATTAGTCAGCCAAGGCAAGCGCGTGCCGTTGAGCAACACCGGCGCATCCTGACGGGTATGCAACGTGGGCGTATGGCACAATTGACACTTCGCCTTATAAAAATTCTCTTCACCTCGCTTCACTTTCGCATCATTCACATTGCGGCGAGCCGGAACGCCCAACGCGGACATATACAAATCCACATCCTCCATCTCGCGCGTAGTGATTTCCATTCCGTAATGCGAATAGCCCAACATCTGCGACTGTCCCTCGGAAACCTCATACGGATAGCGGTCGTTCTTCACACCCAAATCGGACGAAAAGCCCAACTCCACCGTCAAATCGGCGTGATGGGCTTTGTTGCCGCCCACACCCACGTATTGCCGATTACGCTCATTAATCAAACTCAACCGCCCGGAAATGCCGTATTCGGGATAATTGCTCTGCGCCGCCAACCGCCGCAATTCATCGGGGTCTAATGCCATAATCTGCCCCATACCCACGTGGCGCAAGGGAATATGCACATCCACAATCAAATCTTTAGGGTCGATGCTATCGGCATACCACTCAGAGATTTCGTAATGCGGCGTTTGCAACACATACCTCTCACCATCGGGAAATTGCAACTCCTGCTCGGTAAAATAGGCGTGCAACTTACCTTCCGCCGCCACGCCAACAATAGATTGGTCGTGCAGCACCCGCCCATATTGGCGAAAATGCGTACCGTTTTGCCGGGTAATATACACCAATTGCGACGAAAACCCCGCCGCGCCACTACCGCTGTCGCGCGTGTAGATGGAGGGCAAAGTGCGCCCCGCATTGTTGTGGCAACTGCCGCAAGACGACCCTGCAAACACCGGACCTTTGCCGCCTTCGGTGCCGCGATTGTTGTCATACAAACGGTCGCCCGCATAAAAGCGGGTCAGCAAATCCCCCGTGACCCACGCTGCCGGCGTATCATAAGCCGAGTTCCCAATATTGAAAACAGTAGCCGTGCCTGCCGATAGTTGTTCAGCCGCCGCCACATTGCCATATTGGTCTTTGATAACAATGTCGTCATCAGTGCTGCACGCAATCAGTGTTGCCACGCTCATCACAAGCATAGCAACACCCTTCACGTAATGGCTTATCGTGTTATTTAACCTGCCTGTCCTGCCCATCTTTGAATAATAACAATTCTATGGTATGAAATCCGCGCACGCCTTCGCCGGTGATGGCACCCTGAATTTCCTGCACAGTATTTAGTCTATCGTTGTTCAAGATACTCAAAATATCATCTTGGTCGAGGGGCCAACTATCCAACGAAGGGTCAAGCCCCAACAAATCGGCAGGACCGTAAAGAAATGCCTCGCTCTGTTCCCAAGGAACACGAACGGCTTTCCACGCATCGCACACCGCACTCAATCGGGCATTGGTTGGATTGCCGGCATACTCTTGTGCCGCATCCTGCAATGCTTTGGCTTTATTTTTCATATCCTCGTATGTTTTCACCACAATATCATCGGCGTAGGTGGCTAAGATTGGCGTGAAATCAAATGCCGCTCCGGCATCATGCACCAACGGAAGTAATTCTTTTTTATAAATATCTTCCAAATCAGCGCAAGCCTTCATTGCAGCCACCACCTTCGCACCCGTCAGGTTGTTGCGGAAAGGCGCCTCCATCGTTTGTATGCCACTGTAAGCCGCATTGATAGCCGCGATTATCTGTGCATCCAAATCCGGATTTTTGTCTCGCACAAAAGCAGAAAGGCTGTTGGCACTTGCCGTCGCGCCGCCTCTCACGCCGAGATAGGAATTGCGCACGCTCACAATATTGTCGGAATAGTCGGTAATCGAGTTCCAACTATACCACGACTCCACTTCGAGCACGCCCTCGGCATACTTTCCGGCAAGTGCGTAACCATAAGGACCGCCAATTTTTTGTTCGCCCACTTCGCCGGCAATATCAATAGAGCCTTGAATGATGGTTGCTTCTATGGCATCAATACCGCTGGAATAGTAGTCATTGTTCGGATTTTTAACCAAATCGGCATAACCGTCGGGACCTGCCCACGCTGCCCACAGTCTCACACAATCGTTGTACAACTCCTCCGTGGCAGCCACCAAATAGTTGTTCCACTTCGCATTAGTTGCCAATGCCTCAATCTGCGGATTGTTCACATCGGGATTTTCAGCCTCCCCATTTTCATCTTTCTCACAAGCGGAAAATAGTCCCGCGCCAAGCAATGCAATTGCTCCTAAGTAATTCTTTGAAATTCTCATTTATATATTTTTTTAATTTTTAATTTTTAATTTTTAATTCGTAATTCATTTTGTAACAAACCAAGCGGTATAAGCCACCCCCAAACCAAAAGTATGCTCACTGTTGTATTTCCCCTCATTGATGCGCCGAATGGAATAGTCCGCCTTAACCACCAGATTGGGCAAGAGATTATAATTGAACCCAAACGTAGTCAAATCACGCTTGTAGCGCGGATTTTCTTTGGCTCCTGCTTCCACCGCTTCGGCAGTGTTGTAATATTCATAGCGCACAAAGGGATAGAGTTTTTCCTTTGCATCCCAAAACGACAACACATTGTAGCCGATTTCCGCCGCATAAGTCAGTGCATTTTTTGCCACTTCGGTAATCGGATAGCCTGTCTTTTTGAACGACAAATAGTTAATATCCGAAATAGCTTTGGAATCCGCCAGATTGCCATAAATATAATTGGCGCGGGCAATGACATTGTGTCCCTGATATTGCAAATCGCCCGAAAGTATCGAAACCGTACCTTTCAAGCCGGTGAATGCCTGCGGCTTCGACGAATTTTTTGCCGAATTGCCATAATAGCCCGACGCGCCCACGCGCAAACCTTTCACGCCCGTATATTCCACCCGTCCGGCAAACGCAGGATTGGTGGCAGTGATTTGTTCAAAGATGCCCTGCTTGCCGCTGCCCACCCAATTGGCGGTCGAAAACCCATTGGGGTCAAGCCCATTCACGAGCATCAGTTCGTATCTCCACGAAGGCAAATAGCCCAGAAGGGAAATGCCGGTTTCGTGCCAAGTGGACGGGAGCAGTGCAACTTCGCCCTCCGGACGGGTGGTGCCAAAAAAGAAAATCGGCTCGTGGTGCGCATTGGTCAAGCCCACCGGAACAATGATATGCCCAACACGCACATTCAGCCAATTAGCAAAACGCTTCGTGATATGAAACTGTTCCAACACCACTTCGCCGGCTTTTTCCACTTCCATCTCATATTCGCCGCCTTCGGAATATTCCAATTCCATCGCCGACCCTGTGCCACCATATTCAAATTCAATTTCCGTACCCAGAACAATATCATCGCGAAACTTATAATCCACCGCAAAAATAGTACGCGGAATCGTCAAATAGGCACGACTGTCCTTCGGCGCACCGGCAGGGTCTTTGTAGCGATTGGCGCCATAGTTATGCTGCTGATACAAAATTTCGCCATACCCCCCAAAACGATATTTGCTGAATGCCCATTCGTAAGGCACCATCTTAGTCGTATCGGAGTGATTTTGCGCAAGCAACACAGAATTGCTCAACACAAAAAACACCATCAAAAAAGAAAATAAATATTTCATAAAAATTTAATATTTGAAATCGAGTGCAAAATTACAACAAGAAATAAACATCCGCAATCCCCATTAGTGAGGATATTGCACGGGGGCAGTAGCCATTTGTGGGGATAACAAAGAAAAAAAGCCCCCACCACAAAGGTGAGGGCTTTTTCTATGCAAGAGGCATGGGTGATTTATTGCTTCACCACCTTTGCCGTCCGTTTTCCTGCTTTCACAATATAGATGCCTGTGGGCAGGTGACCAATGTTGAGGGTAGTGCTTGCACCACTCGACACTTTGTAAACGCCCATCAAACCGCCATTCATATTATAAATCGCTATCCTGTCGCTTGCCTCTAACTGTCCATTGTCAATTGTCAATTGACCATTCGTAACAGGGTTGGGATAGGGTCGCAGAGGTGTGTCTTGCGCCGTCACGGTTTCAGTTCCGGTGCCGCCTGCCGCCGTCACCGTCACCCGTGCTGTGCTTTTTTGGCTTGCATCGACGGTGGAGGTGGCTGTAACGGTGAGCGTTGATGCCGTTTCGGCTGCCGCCACGGTAAGCAGACCGCCGTCGGCACTGATGCTCGTGCCTGCATCGCTGTTGTCGCTAACACTCCACTTTATACCCTTGCCGGCACCGCCTTGCACTAATACCACTACCTCAAACTGCTGCGTACTGCCTTTTGCCACGCTTGCAGTATAAGGATTCACGCTTACAAGCAGCACCGCTTCAACCAAAACGTCTGTGGTTACAGTTACCGTTTTGGATTCTTTCTTGCTGTTGTCGGCAGTGGAAGTGGCTGTAACCACAAGGATAGTAGCCGTTTCGGCTGCGCCAATAGTAAGCGTACCGTCTGCGCTGATACTTGTGCCTGTCGTGCCGCCTGTCATGCTCCACGTTACGGTCTGCGCCGCGCCGCCGAGAGCAGTTACCCGCGCCTCAAACTTCTGCGTGCCGCCCTTTGGTACACTCATACCGTTGTTGGCAACGATTTGTACCGACTGCACTGTGGGCGCAGTAACTTCGCTGATTTTGAGCGTGCTGCCATCTTGATACGCATACACCTTCACATAGTAGGTGCCGGTTGCCTTCGCCGAGTAGAGCTCCGAAAGGTTGGTTTGCCAAAGGTTGCGACTTACAAGTACCGCACTGCCACAGGCATTATGCAAGTAAAACACAATATCGCCGCCTTCTTTGCCCTCAAATTTGTAATCCTTGCCTGCCGTAAAATCTACTGTGTACCAATAATCAGTATTTGTAGTGGTCGGCGTTATGGTTTCGCCCAATTCTACTTGCGTTGCATAAGTGCAAAGGCGATTGTCGGTTACTACTTCAGCATCGGTTAGAGTTACCTTAAAGGCAGCATCTGCTTGATAAGCTTGCGCACGTATGTAATATGTGCCGCTATTTGGAGCAACATAATTATTGGAAGACCCTAATTGCGTGCCATTACAAGCATCATAGAAAACAACATAGCCCGAACCTGTCCATTGGATGTTATATGTCTTGCCTGCCGTAAAATTTATTGTGTACCAATAATATGTACCCTGAGTAGAGGGCGTAACTTCTTGGTCTAACGCTATTTGCACGGCATTGCTGCAAGCGCGGTTGTCGGTAAATTCACTTACCTTGAACTTGCTATCGGCAGCGTTGGACACCACCCGCAAGTGGTAAGTGCCTGTCTCGGTGATATTGCTTATATCAACGTAGGTATTGCTGCAATCGTCGGTGTACAAGTTGTAATTCGTATTGCCGTTTGTTGTTTCTACCGCATACGTCTTGCCTGCCGTGAGGGTCAGTTTATACCAATAAGTTACATCTGCGGGCAGGGCATCGGATTCCGTGCCCACTGCAAGCGGTTTGGCATTGGCGCAAAGGCGGTTGTCGGTGGCAGAGATGGTAGTTTCATTCACCTTGAACTTGCCTGCTGCGGCATTGGCACGTACCCTGATGTAGTATGTGCCGGTGGCAGTGGCACTGTACACCTGAGTACCGTTGCCGCCTGTAAGCGTATTGCCGCCGCAGGAGTTAGACAGATAAATAGAACCGGTGCCTTCCGTCCATTGCAGCTCATAGTCCTTGCCTGCCTCCAAGGTTGTTTTGTAGTAGTAGTCCCTACTTGCGGCAGGAGGTGTGATTTCCGTTGCCAAATTTATTCTCTCTGCATAAGCACATACCTGGTTGTCGGTAATCTCGCTGACTTTGATTTTGTAATCAGCATCGTTGCCGCGCAAACTGAGGTAGAACGTGCTGCTTTCGGTGGCAGTGTAGGGACTGCTTGTAGATGCAACGTAGCTACCGCCGCAGGAGGTATAAAGTTCACCGTATCCATTGCCGCCTGTTGTCTCAAACAAGTATGGCGTGCCTGCCTCCAAATCTACTTTATACCAGTAATATGTATTTGTTTTGGGCAGGGCAGGGCTTTCTGTAGCCGGAGCCAGCGGTTCAGCATTGGCGCAAACGCGATTGTCGGTAACTTCCGCAATTTTGAACTTGCCGTCCGCATTGTAGGAGTATGCACTGATGTAGTATGTGCTTGTGGCAGTTATTTCGTAAACACTGCCGTTGCTGTTAACACGACTTCCGCCGCAGGTGGTATATACTTCAAAAAAGCCGTTGCCGCTGTTTAGCCATTCAGCAGCATACACCTTGCCTGCAGTCAGCTCTACCGTGTACCAATAATAATTATACTGTTGGGGCAGGGTGGGGCTTTCTGCATTCAGGGCAATACCGTCGGCGTGAGCGCAAACGCGGTTGTCGGTAACTTCCGCAATTTTGAACGTGCCGTCCGCATTGTAGGAGTATGCACGGATGTAGTATGTGCTTGTGGCAGTTATTTCGTAAACACTGCCGTTGCTGTTAACACGACTTCCGCCGCAGGTGGTATATACTTCAAAATAGCCGTCGCCACTATTTTGCCAGTCAATAGTATATGTCGTGCCTGCAGCCAGCTCTACCTTGTACCAATAATTAGTATACTGTTTGGGCAGGGTGGGACTTTCTGCATTCGGGGCAAGCTCCTCGGCATTGGCGCAGGAGCGGTTGTCAGTAACTTCCACAACTTTGACCTTATCGCCCGCACTATAACTATATGCTTCAATATAATACGTACTTGTGGCAGTGGGGGTGTATGTATTGCCGACGAAATGTGCCAGCACCTCGCTCTCGCTGCTACCGCAAGATGCGAATAATCTTGCCGTCCCGCTGCCGTCTCTCGACAGTTCATACATTTTGTCTGCCTCCAACTCAATTTTATACCAGTAATGAGTTTGGTCTGCGGTAGCAAGCGTTATATCTGCGCCTAATGTTACGGTTTGGGCATTGGCACAGATGCGGTTGTCGTTGGCATCAAGGGTAATTTCCTTTACGGTAAATTTGCCACCGCTCCGACCCTGTGCCTTGACATAATATGTACCTGCGGCAGAGGGTGAATAGGTGAGGTCTTTGCCATTGCTAAATGCGATTTGATTGCCACCGCAGGTGCGGTAGAGTTCAAAATAACCACTGCTGCCCGCTTCCCATTCAATAACATACACCTTGTCTGCCTCGAAAGTAATCACGTACCAATAAACAGTGTTATCTGTGGTTGTAAGCGTTGCCACCTCGTCCAACGCTATGGCTTGTGCGTTGGCGCAGATGCGGTTGCCGGTAACTTCGGTAATGGTGAAGCTGTAACCATCGTTGCCCATAGCATTTATGAAGTATGTTTGGGTAGAAGGTGCCGTAACCACATCGTTCCAATAAAGTCCTTCGTCACCACAAATCATGTGTAATCGGACACTACCCCACCCGTTTGTCCAACTTACCGCATAACTTTTGCCTTCCTCCGCGGACACTGCGTACCAGTGGTCGCCGCTCTCGGTTTCGGTCAGGGTTACGTCATCGCCGAGCGTTATCGGTACGGCAGATGAACACTCATTTTGCGCCTGAGCGCACGGTGCAGCCATAGAGAGTAGGGCGACTGCTGCCCATAGATAAATTTTCTTCATTGCTTATAAATATTAAAAATTAAATTACTTATGATATTAAACACAACAAAGCCACAGCACGACAATAACGCCCTGATATGGCTGACAATACGGCAAAACACTATATTTTGCTCGAAAGATTGATTGTAACTTACTGATAATGAGCGAGTTGTGAGGGGGGGGGGGGGTACGCAAATACAACAGCCCCGTCTGCTTTAGCCGACGAGTAATAATAATTTGCCAATGTATTTCCCAATTCTAACATATTTCAATAATTTCGGCGACAAAGGTACAACCTTTTTTTGAATTAACAAGCAATTTTCAGGGAAAAAGCATTTTTTTTATGATTATCCGCAATCATACCACTAAATAGGGTTTTCCTGCAAGCAATTTGTGGAGGCTGTCTCAAAAGGGCAGCCTCATTTTTTATAAAATTGTGGCAAAGGTAGCACTTTTTTTATTTAGTGATGTTATTCGAGATTCTTCAGCTTCTCACTTATTTGCTGCGCGGCATCTTCATCACCTATTCGGTTGACAATGTGCAACATAAGCTCGTATGCCGGCTTGCAGTCCTGCTTCATGACTATGTTGCTCAGCGTATGCCACGCTTCTTCGAGATTATTTTGTCGTTCATAGACGTAGGCAGCAATCAATAGCCCGTTTATCTGGTGTGGGTGAAGTTCGATGAGGGTGTTTGCCATCAGCAGCGCATTTGCAAAATCCCCCTTGTAAAAGTAAAGACGCCCCATGAAGGTGAGTGCATTCAAGTCGTTCTTTGCGAAGCTTTGCCAGTGCTCTGCAAGTTCCATGGCTATATCTATATCCTCAGGCTTCCCAGCCGCCAAGTAGATTTGAATAAAATCGTTCAGAGCCTGTTCATCGTAAGCATCGTATTCCAATGCTTTCAGGAGTTGTGTCTGTGCTTTGGCGTAATCACCCTGCAGAAACGCTATATCCCCGTAGTAGGATGAGCGGTCTTCGCGCTTCAGCACAAGTGCTATCGGCACGCCATCGACCTTGACTTGATACACCGTGTTTTGGGGTGGATACGCCTCTTTGCTCCGCCTCAAATGATGTACTCCGGCAATCGCATAGAACGCATAGTCCCAATCGACGGAGTTGCGCTCTTCCCAACGCACATAGTTGATAGAAAAGTTGGCGGTGTCTTTTCGGAAGTAGTAGTCTGATTGATGCCAGGTCGCAACCAGCGTTTTGCGCGTTGGGTCGGGCGCACCATTCTTTGCCACATCTGCCAATATCCATTCCGCCGCCTCGCGCTTGGAACCGTCTAAATCGTACAGGTCATAGTTGCCATAAGCACCCTTCACGCCACCCACAAACCGGTTGCAATAGGTAGCCTCGTAGGGGTGATTTCTGACTGTAAAAATAAACGGGTCAAACAGCAAAACAACCGGCAAGACGGTGAAAGCAATTTTCATCTTTTTGTTTTTTGCCCAATTTATCAAAAAATTAAAGCCCAATGCCGCGGCTACTACCAGCGTGGGATAAGCAAACATCACGTGTCGCCAACCACCGTAAACGATGGCTTTGGTGTACACAATCCAAAAAAGGGGAAAGGCAAAGCAAAACAGCAGCACGAATGTCCAAAACCAGCCTTTCGGTTGCCGCCGCGCCGCAAATAGTTGTACCCCCCCCCATCAAGACGGCTATAGGGGAGGTTATGCAGATATTTTTGATGATGTAATACCATGGCAAATCTTCCGAATACAACAACTTCCCCTCAAAAACCTGAGAAAAAGCACCAAATTGATAATGAGAAACTACTTTGAATATAGCAGTGATTCTATTCAACGGGTCGTGCAAGACAAGTGGCCACAGAACGAACATCACCACCAGCATTACGCCGAGTGCAACCGCCGCCTGCACACAGATTTTTTTCAAGATAATTCTGTTTTCCTTGGAAAAATACTGCTTGGGCGGATTGACTGTTAAATAGTGAACCAGCACAAACAGCCCGAAGTAGGGAATAAGCAGAAATCCGCCGGGACGTATGCCAATCGCCGCACCGGTCATCACGCCTAATTTGAGAACTGTCTTCACCGTCGGCTTCGGAAACTCTTTGATAAACCACGCGATATAATAAATCGCCCCTGTCATACAGGCAGCAAAGGGTAAATCTTTGGAATTATTAAACGAATGCCCAACGATGTGCGGTGAGAAAAAAATCAGCAGCAAAGCCAAACTTCCCGCTCGCCATCCACCGAGCAACTTGGCAAGCAGCCCCACAAACAGCATCAGAAAAGCCCCTGCGAAAGCAATGCACACATGGCGAGCCGTCATATAGTCATCAATTCCGAACGTCTGGGTAATAAATGCGGTGAAAGTATCGAAGGCATACCCTTGCGGATTAAGAAAATGACCTGTACCCTCCTTGCCGAAGGAAGAAGTATAGTATTCATAGAGCAACAGCGATTGGGGCACCCGCCAAGGCTCCTCATCGCGCGAATTTCCCGCATCGAGGCTCATCAATGGCATTGCCACGAATATGATTGCTACAAGGGTAATAAATACCCATTTCCACCACGATTGCTCGCTTACTGCTGTTTTCATTTTCATTTTTTTATAAAATTGCGGCAAAGGTAGCACTTTTTTTTTATTTAGTGATATTATTCGAGATTTTTCAGCCTCTCACTAACCAGTTGCGCGGCTTCCTCATTGTCCATTCGGGAGGCAACGTTCAGCATCACTTCCAAAGCCGGCTTGTGGTCTTTCTGCATCACGATTATTTTGTTCAGGAGGTGCCATGCCGCATTTAAATCATTCTGTTGTGCATAGGCTATGGCAACAAGCAATAGCCCATCGACAGAGTGCGGATTGATTTCCGTGATTGTATTGCCCACGGTGACAGTTTTTGCAAAGTCGCCTTTGCTGAAATAAAGCACCCCCAACATATAGAGTGCGCTGGTGTTGTTTTTGTGGAAGCCTAACCAATAGTTTGTCAAGTCCATGGCTAAATCCATATCCTCAGGCTTTCCGGTCGCTAAGCAGATTTGAATCAAATCGTCCAGAGCTTGTTCATCGTAAGCATCGTAATCCAATGCTTTTTGGAGTAGTATCTTTGCTTCGGCGAAATTTCCCTGCTGCAGCGCGATATGCCCGTAGTAGGTTGAGCGGTCTTCACGCTTCAGCACAATGCCTATCGGCACGCCATCGACTTTGATTTGAAAGGCTGTGTTTTTGGGAGGGAATGCTTCTTTGCTTTGCAGCAAAGAGGGAGATATTCCGGTAATGGGAAATATTGCATAGTCCCAATCGCTGAAATTGTGCTCATTCCAACGCACAGCATTAACTGAAAATCGGGCGGTATCGTTTCGGAAAAAGTAGTTGACCGAGGGTGGCTGCCATGCTACTATCCGCGTTTTGCGCGTTGGGTCAGGCGCGCCGTTTTTTGCCACATCCGCCAATATCCACTCCGATGCCTCGCGTGTTGTGTGGTCGTAATAATCCATTTCGTAGTTGCCGAAAGCACCTTTGGTGCCTCCCACAAACCGATTATAGTAGGTATATTCGTAGGGATGATTTCTGACTGTAAAAATCAGTGGGTCAAACAGCAAAACAACCGGCAAAACGGTGAGAGCAATTTTCACCTTTTTATTTTTTGCCCAATTTACCAAAGAATTAAAACCCAGCGCCGCGGCGACTACCAGCGTGGGGTAAACAAATGTCGAGTGCCGCCAGCCGCCGTAAACAGAGGCTTTGGTGTAAGCAATCCAAAAAAGGGGAAAGGCAAAACAAAACAGCAGCACGAACGTCCAAAACCAGCCTTTTGGTTGCCGATGCGCCGCAAATAACAGCACCCCTCCACCCAACAGGACGGCTATAGGGGAGGTGATGCCAATATATTTCAGGGTGTAGTACCAAGGGAGATTATCCGACCAAATCGTTTTCCCCTCGAAAATTTGTATCAACGTCACATTAAAGTGAGAGGCGGTTTTAAAAGAGGAAATAATATTGTGCAGTGGGTCGCGCAAAGCATAAGGCCACAAAATGAACATCACCACCAGCATTGTGCCCAACACAACTGTTGCCTGCACAAAGATTTTTTTCAGAATCGCTCTGTTTCTCTTGGAAAAATACTGCTTGGGCTTATTGACCATCAAGTAGTAAACCAACACAAACAGCCCGAAGTATGCAAAGAATAGAAATCCGCCGGGGCGTATGCCAATCGCCGCCCCCATCATCACGCCCATTTTCAGGCTTGTCTTGAGCGTTGGCTTGGGATACTCCTTTATAAACCACGCAATGTAGTAAATGGCACCCATTGCAAATGCGGCAAAAGGTATATCTTTCGGATTATTAAATGATTGCCCAAGGATGTGCGGTGAGAAAAAAATCAGCAGCAAAGCCAAACTTCCCGCTCGCCAGCCGCCAAGCAACTTGGCGAGCAGCCCCACAAACAGCATCAAGAAAGCACCCACGAGGGCATTGCAAACATGGCGAGCCGTCATATAGTCGTCGATGCCGGATATTTTGACAACAAATGCAGTAAACATATCAAAAGCGTAGCCGGAATATGCTAAACCCTCTTGATTAAGATAGTCGGTATTTTCCCCCAATGAAGTGTAGTAGTTGTAGAGCCGCAACCCTTGTGGGTATTGAGACGCATCTTCATCACCCGAATTTCCCGCATCAAGGCTCATCAGTGGCATCGCCACAAATATAACTGCTACAAGGGCTATAAATCCCCATTTCCACCATGATTGCTCACTTGCTTCTTTTTTCATTTTCTTTTTTTATTTAGTGATGCTATTCGAGATTCTTTAGCTTCTCACTTATTTGCTGCGCGGCATCCTCATCACCTATTCGGTTGACAATTTGCAACATAAGCTCGTATGCCGGCTTGCAGTCCTGCTTCATGACTATGGTGCTCAGCGTATGCCACGCTTCTTCGAGATTATTTTGTCGCTCATAGACGTTGGCAGCAATCAATAGACCTTCCACATGGTGGGGGTAAAGTTCGGTAAAGGTGTTTGCCGTCAGCAGTGCATTTGCAAAATCCCCCTTGTATAAGTAAATAGTCCCCAGAAAGTTGAGTACCTTCCCGTTGTCTTTTGCGAAGCTTTGCCAGTGCTCTACCAGTGTCATGGCATAATCATAGTGTTCGGTACGGATATAAAGTTCCGCTAAATCGTCCAGAGCCTGTTCATCGTAAGCATCGTAATCCAATGCTTTTATGAGTTGTGCCTTTGCTTCGGCGAAATTTCCCTGCTGCAGCGCGATATGCCCGTAGTAGGTGGAGCGGTCTTCGCGCTTCAGCACAATGCCTATCGGCACGCCATCAACTTTGATTTGATAGGCTGTGTTTTTGGGAGGGAATGCTTCTTTGCTTTGTAGCAAAGAGGGAGATATTCCGGTAACGGGAAATATCGCATAATCCCAATCGCTGAAACCGCGCTCATTCCAACGCACAAAACCAACTGAAAATCGGGCGGTATCGTTTCGGAAAAAGGAGTTGACCGAGGAGGTTGGATGCCATGCTACTATCCGCGTTTTGCGCGTTAGGTCAGGCGCACCATTTTTTGCCATATCCGCCAATATCCACTCCGATGCCTCGCGTGGTGTGTGGTCGTAATAATCCATTTCGTAGTTGCCGAAAGCACCTTTGGCGCCTCCCACAAATTGATTATAGTAGGTGTATTCGTAGGGATGATTTTTTATTGTAAAAATCAGCGGGTCAAACAGCAAAACAACAGGCAAGACGGTGAGAGCAAATTTTAACTTTTTATTTTTTGCCCAATTTACCACAGAATTAAAGCCCAACGCGGCGGCTACTACCAGCGTGGGGTAAACAAACGTCAAGTGCCGCCACCCATTGTAAACGATGGCTTTGGTGTACGCAATCCAAAAAAGGGGAAAGGCAAAACAAAACAGCAGCACGAATGTCCAAAACCAGCCTTTCGGTTGCCGCCCCGCCGCAAACAACTGCACCCCTCCCCCCATCAAGACGACTATTGGGGAAGTAATGCCAATATATTTGAGATTGTAATACCAGGGCAAATCTTCCGAATACAACAATTTCCCCTCGAAAATTTGGAGCATATTCACATAAAAGTGAGAGGCGGTTTTAAAAGAGGAAATAATATTGTGCAGTGGGTCGCGCAGAGCATAAGGCCACAAAATGAACATCACCACCAGCATTGCGCCCAACACAACTGCCGCCTGCGCGAAGATTTTTTTCAGAATCGCTCTGTTTTCCTTGGAAAAATACTGCTTGGGCTTATTGACCATCAAGTAGTAGACCATCACAAACAGCCCAAAATAGGCAAAAAACAGGAATCCACCCGGGCGTATGCCAATCGCCGCCCCCATCATCACGCCCATTTTCAGGCTTGTCTTGAGCGTTGGCTTGGGATACTCCTTTATAAACCACGCAATGTAGTAAATGGCACCCATTGCAAATGCAGCAAAAGGTATATCTTTCGGATTGTTAAACGAATGCCCAACGATGTGTGGGGAGAAAAAAATCAGCAGCAAAGCCAGACTTCCCGCTCGCCAACCGCCAATTAACTTTGCCAACAGCCCTACAAATAGCATCAGAAATGCCCCCACAAGCGCATTGCAAACGTGGCGCGCTGTCATATAGTCGTCGATGTTGAATATTTTGACAACAAATGCAGTAAATGTATCAAAAGCGTAGCCGGAATATGTTAGACCCTCTTGATTAAGATAGTCGGTATTTTCCCCAAATGAAGTGTAGTAGTCGTAGAGTCGCAACCCCTGCGGAAATTGCCAAGGCTCCTCATCGCGCGAATTTCCCGCATCAAGGCTCATCAGCGGCATTGCCACAAAGATAACTGCTACAATGGCTATAAATACCCATTTCCACCACGCTTGCTCGCTTGCTCCTTTTTCCATTTTCATTGTTTTTTATAAAATCGCGGCAAAGTTAGCACTTTTTTTATTATGATAAATATTTGATTTAAAAAATTTGGTAATTTAAAAATAATGCCTACCTTTGCGCCCGATATATTTAGAAAAATAAAATGAGTAGCAAGATTAACATATTTTTACCCCCCCCACCCAATTTACTGATAATCAGCAAGTTATGTGGCTTTGTTAAAGCTGTATTGAGGCTTATGCCTCAGTATGGTTTTTTTTGTGTGCCTAAGTATGAAATGAATTATAAATTTTTAAAAATATAAATGGTATGAAGAAAAAAGTGTGTTTAATGGCTGCTATGGCAGCATGTGTGAGTGTTTTTAGTGGGTGCACTGAGGACAAAGAGTTGCCCGTAACCAGCATTAGTTTGGACAAAACCACGCTGACGCTTGACATCGGCGAAGATTTCACGCTGACGGCAACGGTATTGCCCGACGACGCTACCGACAAAACCGTAACGTGGACAAGTAGTGACCCCGGCAAGGCTACCGTGGTCGACGGGAAGGTAACCGCCGTAGCCGCCGGCACCGCCACCATTACCGCCAAAGCAGGCGACAAAGAGGCTACCTGCACGGTAACTGTTAATGATGCCCCAGCGGTGCCCGTAGACGTAACCAGCATTAGTTTGGACAAACCCACGCTGACGCTTGTCGTCGGCGAAGATTTCACGCTGACGGCAACGGTATTGCCCGACGACGCTACCGACAAAACCGTAACGTGGGAAAGTAGCGACCTCGGCAAGGCTACCGTAGTCGACGGTAAAGTAACCGCCGTAGCCGCCGGCACTGCCACCATTACCGCCAAAGCAGGCGACAAAACGGCTACCTGCACGGTAACTATTGAAGCTCCGGCGGAGTTAAAATCATTCACCTTAAAGGGCGAACTGAAAGGGCTAAAAGTGGGGATGGGAGTTAATCCCCAAAAGGTAGTGGTGTACGACAATCCCGATTTTAAAGGTTCACCGGTTGGTAAAGGCACTATTGGCGGTGGCGGTTTTGCACCTTCATCTCCCCGGTTCGCGGCACGTTCTATTGGTAGTGCGTTAAGAAGTGTTGGAACCGTTGCTCCTTATGACAACGATGCACAGTGGGAAATTCCGCTTACCAACATTGACCCGAATGAATGTCCGCAGCTTTATTTCGCGGTAACAGGATTAACTCCGGTAATGACTCCCTTTATGTATCCGCTTAATGATTTTGAAGTGCCGGTAACCGGTATAGGGAATAACGACGATTACGATATTAATGCTCGTCTTCAAAACAATAACCCCTTTAACGACGGTATCGAAATTGAGTGTATCATGATTGAAGGCACGCTGAAAGTTACCGGTATTAATCCCGGTGAGTGGCCGGACGGAAGTGCGGATGATTGGGGCGACCTCGCCAATTTTGGGTCTGTGGGCTGGCTCATGGTATATGATGCTAACGGTGCTGAAATTGGCAGTTTTCTGTTTAATGATTATCCGCATCCTGCAGATGAGCTATGGACAGAAGCGGATGAAGCAAGATTTGGAGGAGATGTGGTTGCAGGTGAGGTTGCAAGACCCAAAGATATTGTGAATTTCCACGGAATGATTCCGGCAAGACCAAGCACGCTTACTTTTGATTTGGGATTTGGGGATGATGCAACCGGTAAGAGAAGGGCTAATGTTACATCATTTAGCACATTCAATCTTACTGCAGAAAAAATTACCGTAGATGAAAACGGAACGTTAAACGGGATAGACGGTATTGACCTTGGAACAGGTGATATTACCGGCGTTCATATTCCGGCTCCTGATTGGGGAGCTCCATCATGGTAGCCTTATAGGCTGAATGTTCAAGAGGCTGTTTCAAAAGCCCACTTAAAAAACCTGTTAGGTCTTTAAGACCTAACAGGTTTAATGCTATCCCCCCTCCTAAATTCATCCCGAAAATCTTCTTAATCTTATGAAAATCAAGGTTCAGACTAAAGCAACGACTCTGCCTTAGCCAGCGCAATACTGATATGACTGCAAATATTATCATGCCCGATTTTGTCGGCGAAGCCTGATTTTTCGAGCATCGCGCGGATGTTGTCGTTGACGCCGGAGAGCACCATTTGGATTTTGTTTTGTTCGGAGAGGCGGTAGAGGCTTTCCAAGTTGTGCAGTCCTGTGGAGTCCATGAACGGCACTTTTCGCATTCGGATGATGCGCACTTTGGGCTTTTCGGCGTTGAGGCTGCGCATACTTTCGTCAAATTTGTTGGCGATGCCGAAGAAAAATGGTCCGTCTATTTCGTAGATTTCTACGCCTTTTGGAATCGTAAGTGTTTCGTGTTCAGTGGTTTTCTCTTCGTCGAGTTCCATATTCAGTTCGTCTTTGATGACGGCGATGCTGGATGTTTCCGACACGCGCCTCACGAGCAGCACCAATGCCAACAAAATGCCAATTTCAATGGCAACCGTCAGGTCGAACAATACGGTCAAAAAGAACGTCAGCAATAGCACAAGCATGTCGGACGAAGAATTTTTGCACAGCGACCGAAACACGCGCCATTCGCTCATATTGTAGGCAACCACAATCAGCACGCCCGCCAGACACGCCATCGGGATGTGCTTCGTGAGCGGTCCGAGAAAGAGCAAAATCAGCAGCAGCACCACTGCGTGAACAATCCCCGCAACGGGTGTGCGCCCGCCGTTGTTGATATTCGTCATCGTGCGTGCGATGGCTCCTGTGACGGGTATTCCGCCAAACATCGGCACCACCACGTTGGCTACGCCTTGCGCAATCAGTTCTGTATTAGAGTTTTGTTGGTCGCCCGTGATACCGTCCGCCACCGTTGCCGACAGCAGCGACTCAATCGCGCCCAGCATCGCAATCGTGAACGCGGCGGGCATCAGCAGCGTGATGAGTTCCATATTGATTGTGATGGCATCCGGCGCAGGCAGCGTGGCATTGATTTCAAAGCGGTCGCCAATCGTTTCGATGCCCGCGATGCCAAACTGATATTTGAGAACATACACCACAAGCGTCATCACAATAATGGCAATGAGCGAGCCGGGTATTTTTTTGACAAATCGGGGCGACACAATAATAATGAGCAAACTCAACGCGCCCACCGCCAGCGAGGGCAGGCTGATGGTGTCAAAAGCCTGCGCGTAGGCACCCCACTTGGCGATAAAATCGGCGGGCACGCTCGCCATCGTCAGTCCGAAAAAATCTTTCATCTGCGTAGAAAAAATCGTCAGCGCAATCCCGCTCGTGAAGCCCACAATAATCGGATAAGGCATAAATTTGATGACCGACCCGAAGCGCAAAAGCCCCATCCCGATGAGCATCACGCCCGCCAAAACCGTTGCCACAGCCAATCCTGCGTAGCCAAACTGCGCAATGATGCCGTAAACAATCACGATGAACGCCCCCGTTGGTCCGCCGATTTGCACCGAACTCCCGCCCAAAAACGACACGATAAATCCGCCGATAATCGCCGTAATCAGCCCTTTTTCGGGACTAACGCCGCTCGCAATCCCAAACGCAATCGCCAGCGGCAGAGCCACAATGCCCACGATGATGCCCGCCATAAGGTCAGCCATAAACTTTTCCCGCGAATAATTTTTGAGGGAAGTAACCAATTTCGGCTTAAAGTCGATGTTCAATTTAGAAAAATCCGCTTTCATGCTTGACTGTTAAAAAAACGCCGCAAAGGTAGTGATTTTTACCAAAAAAATCACTACCTTTGCCGCCGAATTTTAATAAATGAGAGAGATGCAGAAAAATTTGGTCATAGTGGAATCTCCGGCTAAAGCAAAAACGATTGAAAAGTTTTTAGGTAGCGACTACAGCGTGCTGTCCAGCTATGGACATATCCGCGACCTGCACGGCAAGGGGCTGTGCGTGGATGTGAATAACAATTTTAAGCCCGATTATGAGGTGTCGCCCGACAAGGCGGAACTTGTTAAGAAACTCAAAAAAGCGGCTAAGGAGGCATCTATGGTGTGGCTCGCGTCCGATGAAGACCGCGAAGGAGAAGCCATCTCTTGGCATTTGTATGATGTTTTGGGGCTAAACGATGCCGGTTATAAGCGCATCGTGTTTCACGAAATCACGAAATCGGCGATTCTCAGTGCGATTGAAAATCCGCGCAAGATTGACCTCAATCTGGTGGATGCACAGCAGGCGCGGCGCGTGGTAGACCGCATCGTGGGCTTTGAGGTGTCGCCTATCCTGTGGCGCAAAATTCGCCCATCGTTGTCTGCCGGACGGGTGCAATCGGTGGCTGTGAGGCTGATTGTGGAGCGCGAGCGCGAGATAAACAAGTTCGATGCGGAGGTTTTTTACCGCGTAACGGCGCAATTCACGCTGCCCGACGGCAAAACGACTGTGAAATCGGAACTCAACAAGAAATTTAAGACAGAAGCGGAGGCGCAGGCTTTTCTCGAAAGCCTGAAAACCGCCACGTTCACGATTGAAGATATTAACACGCGACCGGGCAAGAAATCGCCCGCCGCACCGTTCACGACCTCCACTTTGCAGCAGGAAGCCGCGCGCAAAATCGGCTTCTCGGTGTCGCAAACCATGTCGGTGGCGCAACGGCTCTACGAGGCGGGGCTGATTTCCTATATGCGTACCGACTCGCTCAACCTCTCCGGATTGGCAATCAATGCCTCCAAAGAGGAAATTTTCAAAGAATTTGGCGAAAAATACAGCAAAGTGCGCCAATATCACACCAAGTCGAAAGGCGCACAGGAGGCGCACGAAGCCATTCGCCCCACCTATATGAGCAACCGCACCGTGAAAGGGTCGCCACAGGAGCAACGGCTCTACAAACTGATTTGGGAGCGCACCATCGCCTCGCAAATGGCTGATGCAGAACTCGAACGCACCACTGTGACGGTGAATATCAGCAACCGCCCCGACGTGAAGTTCCAGATGCAGGGCGAAGTCATCAAGTTCGACGGCTTCCTGCGCGTGTATATGGAGGACACCGACGACGAAGCGGCGGACGAAAGTATGGAGTCGCTGCTGCCGCCGATGAAACTCAACGAAATTTTAACACTCGCCGAAGCCTCCGCCGCCGAACGCCTCACGCAAAAGCCGCCTCGCTACACCGAAGCCAGCCTCGTGCGCAAGATGGAAGAACTCGGCATCGGTCGCCCATCGACCTACGCACCAACTATTTCGACCATCCAGCAGCGCGATTATGTGCTCAAAGGCAACAAAGACGGCGACGAACGCCCGTTTATTACGCTGGTGCTGAAAAACGAAAAAATCGCCAAAAACGTCAAGAAAGAAACCGTGGGCGCAGACAAAAACAAACTGATGCCCACCGATTCGGGCTTGGTGGTAAACGACTTTTTGACGGAAAATTTCCCAAGAGTCTTAGAATACAATTTCACCGCCAACCTCGAAAAAGAATTTGACAAAATAGCCGACGGCGATGTCAAGTGGACAGACACGATGAAGCATTTCTACGACTTGTTTCACCCGGTGGTAGAGGCAGTTGCCGCCTCCAAAACAGAGCACAAAGTGGGCGAGCGCGTCTTAGGAACCGACCCCAAAACCGGCAAGCCCGTGTCGGTGAAAATCGGTCGCTTCGGACCATTCGCCCAAATAGGCTCGGCAGAGGCGGAAGAAAAACCCACATTCGCCTCACTGACGAAAAACCTCTCCATCGAAACCATCACGCTGGAAGAAGCCCTGAACCTGTTTACTCTCCCGCGCGCGGTTGGCGAACTCGAAGGCAAGCCCGTAACCGCCTCCATCGGTCGCTTCGGTCCGTATTTGAAGTACGAAAACGCCTTCACAACTATTCCCAAAGGCTACGACCCCTACGTCATCACCATCGAGGATGCCACCCAACTCATCAAAGAAAAGCAGGAGCGCGATGCCAACAAGCTCATCAAGTCGTTCCCCGAAGATGCCAAATTGCAGGTGCTGAACGGTCGCTACGGACCGTATATCGCGTTCGACAAAGCCAATTACAAAATTCCAAAAGGCGCAGTGCCGGCAGAACTGACGTATGCCGATTGCCAAAAAATCATCAAGGAAGCCCCGGAGAAGAAGCCGGCGCGCGGCGGGCGTTTTGCGAAAAAGGCAACAGAGAAAAAGACAACCGCGAAAAAGACAACCGCAAAGACGACTACTGCAAAAAAGAAAAAATAATCACAACGGCTTTACGGCGGCACTATTACAGTGTAGGGCAAAGCAGGCGGCCAGGGGGTAACAGCCGTGCTGCTGCCATTCACATACACCCGTGATGAGGGGTCAACAGTTGCCCCTGCCGTGAGCGTGAACGTGCTGCCTGGCCTTACTTCCATTCTGGGACTTTTGAATGTGCCGCCGTCTATGGTGAACGCGCCCCTCACTTCCGCCAGGGGACTTTGGAATATGCCGTCGTTCATGACAAACTCGCCGCTTACAACGAACCTGTTGCTGTTTATCGTTCCTCCCTTGACTGTGAACTTGGCGCCCGGATACACCTCCGTAGAGGCATTCTCGAAGACACCGCCCTCCATGCTAAACTTGCCGCGCACTGTTACGATGCTGCGCATCACCGTTCGCGGCTTCATCGTAACCTCAGAGTTGCTCTCTACCTCCATGCCGCCGGAAATATCGAGCCCTTCCAGGGTAAAGATTTTGTCGGTGCCGGCGGTCACCTTTCCGATGGCTACCGCATTCGTCAACCAAGCACTCGCCAGGTCGATATTCTTCGGGTATCGCTCGTCAAATGGTTCTATGTTCTCCGTCGTCATATCGCTGGTAAACAGTAGCTTTGCGTGCGCTTCCGTACTAAACCCCTTATCGGGCCAGCCGCCGGGCTGTACTATCGTGCCGCCGCCGGGCTCTAACCAGCCGTAATAGTTCCGTATGTTTTTCAGTCCGTTAAATAAAGTGACTATATCGTTGTCGGCGAAGCCGTATGTGCCGATACCATACGGTCCCACATACCAGGTGGTGCTGACATCAACCGTCAGTAGAACATCCGCGCTAACCGCCCGCCCGCCATGCGTCGTCCGGACAGTGTAGAAGGTAGTTCCCGGCTTACGCCCTGAGACGGATACGGCAACGTTGTCGTATCCGCCCTTGGAATAGTTGTAGCTACCGATGGAAGCAGAAAGCGCCGCATAGTCATTGTTGCGGAGCGACCATAGAAGGGGGACACCGGGGTCTGCGGCAATGAACCCTATGTTCGGCACCGACTTCGTTTCCATCACGAAGACATTAACCGGAGCCAGCCAGTCTTGCCAGATACCACTTGCCGCTACCGACACCGAGCGTGGTGCTGTGTCAATGGCATCGGCACTTACGGTGATTTTCTGACCGCTTCCCGTAACCGACACCGGGTCTAAATTGGGGATGATGACCTCCGTGTTGCTGAGGCGTATCACCGTGGTGGCGGAGGTCAGATTGAATCCGCCCGTTCCCCGCGTGCTGAGGATGAATTGCGACGGGGAGAGGAATGGTTGCGGCATAAATGTGCCACCGTCCAAGGTAATGGTCAGCGTGTAGTTGCCGACGGCGGAAGTGAACGCCGCCGACTCAACGTCACTTAACCCGCTACCACTGCCACCGTTTGGAACTGCCAGCACTGCTGTGGCTTGCGTGGCAAGGGCATTGCCGGTTACGGTGATTTTCTGACCGCTTCCTGCGAATCTCACCGGGGTCAAATCGGTAATGGCGACCACTGAGGGGCTGACGAGCGTTATCTTCTCGCTGCCGTTTACCAGAAGACTTAAATCCGACTCGCGGTAGGGAAATCCGGGTGTTCCCCTCGTGGTAAGTTTGAAGTGCTGCAACGATAGACTCGACGCATCCACAAAGGTGCCGCCGATAAGCGCAATGTTCAGCGTGTGGCTGCCGATGGCGGAATAGAACGCCGTTGACTCAACATCACGTAAGCCGCCATCTTTCACCGTGATAACCGTCTGCAGACTTTCAAGTTCACCGGGCTCGGTGGCGCTAATCGCATACCTCCCCCCCGGCACCTCACCCGCGGGGGATGTCAGGAGCAGGTCGCGGGTTATAGCGTTGAAAGTCTTTATCAGGTTAGTATTCGGCGAGCGCGTGCCTATCGCGTCCACGTTATATAAGGTCCATACACAATTGCTTGAGTAGGGGACAATGTTGGTCATTCTCACTGTTATGCTTGTTGGAGCGGGTATCGGTTTTATAATGGAGGTAGATTGTACTATTGGTTGTTGTGTCTGTGATGGTGGTGGTGGTGGCGGTGGTGGCGGCAGTGGGCTTTCGACCGTGATTCTCTGTCGCGCACTTTCGGTGTTGGGAGGGTCGTTGGTGGCGGTAATCCAGTAGTGCCCCACCCTCACATCACCCACGGTGGTTGATGTCAGGAGCAGCGACGTGCCGCCGTTGAAAGTGGCACTTATGTCGGGGTCCTCTCCGGGTCCTTCCGCCATATAATAAACCTTCCATTTAGTCGTATACAAATAAGCAGAGGCGTTGAGCAACGGAATGCTCACGCTTGGTTCTATCGCAGAGGTCTTTTGATAGGGAGTGGCAAAATTCGGGGTCACAGTTACGGGCACGGTCGACGTATAGGCGATAACCGTGAACTTCCGCCGTGCACTTTCGGTGTCGTTGGGATTGTTGGTGGCGGTAATCCAGTAACTCCTCGTCGGCACATCCGTGGCGTGCGTCAGCGACAGCGACGTTCCGTTGAAAGTGGCACTTACGTCGGGGTCAAGTGCGGACCCGGTCGGTGAGGAATAAATTTTCCATGTAGTAGTCGTACTCGAATAAGCAGCGGCATTGAGGAACGGAATGCTCACGCTTGGTTCTGTTGCAGAAGACTTTTGATGGGTGGGGGCAAACTCCGGTGTTGGCGTCACGCCCGACACATACGGGGTAATCCGAAGGGCGAGCCGGTCGCTTTCAGTCTTGCCGGGTTCGGTGACAGACACCCAGTAAATCGTTGCGGGAATATCCGGGGAATGCCGCAGGGTCAAAGTTTGGGCAGTGTCGTTGAAGTTCAGGATTATGTCCGGCATCTCCGCGGGGCTTATCTGTGTGGGATAGACTTTCCATGTGCACCCTATGCCCACGTATGCGGAGGTGTTGTCTATGGTAAAGGCTACGCTTGACTGCTGGGGAGAGGATTTTGCGAGGTTTGAAATGTATGCTATGGGGGCAACGGTCGGTTCGGGCGCAGGCGCGGGGAGCACGGAGAGCATGAGCCGGTCACTTTCCTTGGTGCCACCAAATCCGTTTTCGGTGGCAGTAACCCAATAATCCCCTATGGGAATATCCACATTGTTCACATCCGCCAGCACCAAAGACCCGAGGAAAAGATTCACGCTCACGTAGGACACCTCCGTGGGGTTTGTCGGCGAGGTATAGACCTTCCATGTATATCCCGACGAGTATGCGGAGGCATTGTCTAAGGTAAAACTGATGGTTGGCTGCGGGTCGAAGGTCTTGGCAAGGCTGGCATTGGATACCATGGGGGTGGGTGTCACGCCCGGTATATAATTGACAACCGTGAGGCGCACCCTGACACTTTCTGTTTTGCCTTCCACGGTGGCTGCCAGCCAGTAGTCCCTTGCCGTTATATTCGGTGCACCGGTCAGGGTGAGGAGCGTATTGCTTCCTGTTCTGTCGAGCTTTATGGTTACATCGCTGAGCGGCGTGGTGCCGGTTTCCGTGCCATATAACTTCCATTGGGTAGCGGTCGGCGGATATTCGGCAGGGTCGTCGTTGATGAGGGTAAAGTCTACGCTTGGCTGCGTCGGGGCGGTTTTGGAAACAATATAATCGGTAAAAGTCGGTTTAGCCGTCCTTTCTTTTATCACGGTGAGAGCGAGGCGGTCGCTTTCTGCTTTGCCGTTTTCGGTGGCGGAAACATAATATGTATATTCCGGCACGTCCGTACTGTGCCTCAGCGTTAGGACGGCAACCGCATTTAAAGCGGTAACGTCGCTTACCACCGTGGTGTCTGTCGCCGTGGCATAAACCTTCCACTGTGTATTTGGCGGATAGTTGGGGCTGTTGGTGAGCGTGAAGTCCACGGTCGACTCTATGCCGGCGGTCTTGATGACACTGGCGGAGGCTACTGTCGGCGTGGGAGTTTTGTCCTGCGTAAAGGCGATAATCCGAAGGGCGAGTCGTCCGCTTTCCGTCTTGTCACCTTCGGTAGCGGAAATCCAGTAATTCCCTGCGGGGATATCCGAGGAGTGTGTCAGGGTGAAATTATTATTAGCGTGTGCAGCGGAAATGTTGAGCGCCGTTGCGGAGCCGCTATTTGCGATATAGACTTTCCACCGGGTCATTGGCATTGACGGATAGACGGGGTTGTTGGTCAGCGTGAAGTCCACGCTTCGCTGCACGGTGGCGGTCTTGACGACACTCGCAACGGCTACCATGGGGGTGGCGGTCGGCAGTGCCACATACGGGTTCACCGTGAGTTTGACCCGCGCACTTTCCAGCTGATTGTCGTCGGTGGCTGTAATGAAATAAGCCCCCTCCGGCACATCCGGATTCTGCGTCAGAGTGAGGGTGGTGCCGGAGAATGACGGGGTCACGCTGGATACACTTTCCCCTGTCGCCGAGGTATACAATTTCCATTCGGGGGCGGAATAAGCATTGAGCATCGCGAAAGCAACACTTGCCTGCGTGGTGGAAGTCTTGGTAACGGTGGTGTTGACCGGTAGCGGAGCCGGCGTTCGTTCCGGGTCGTATGCAGTGATTGACAGTTTCAGTCGCGGGTTACATTCCGATTTGCCGTCGTCGACGACGGCAAGCCAGCATGTTATTTCCGGCACATCCTGATTGTGTGTCAGGGTCAGGACATCGCCTTTGAGCGACAGTCTGATGTCGGCTATTCGCCCGGTGGCTCCCGTGCCCTGGGAATACAATATCCATCTGGCGGCGGAGGAATACTCCGCGGCATTGTCGAGGGTGAAAGACACGCTCGCCTGCTCCGCGTCGGCTTTGGCAACGCTGGCGATGCTTGTCGTTGGGGTGACGGTCTGTTCCTGCTTCAACACCGAGAGTTTGAGCCGCCCACTTTCGGACTTGCCGGGTTCGGTGGCGGCGACAAAGTAATCCCCTGTGTGAATATCTGAGTCGTGCGTCAGTTCCAGCATCGTGCCGTTAAAATAGTACACCGCGGTCACGCCCGCCGCCTTGTTTGTGCCGGTTGCCGCCGAATAGACTGTCCATTCGGCATCGGGATACTCCGAGGTCAGATAAAACACCGCGTTTCGCTGCGTGACGGCGCGCTTCACCACGATGTCGTCGAACACCTGCGGCGTGTCGGTCTGCACCACCACCACCTCTTCGCCCCGATCGCTGCATTGACCCAACACCAGCGGCACCAACAGCGCAATCACTAACCCTTTCACATTTGCTTTCATCATCGCTTTCATTTTCTTTTTGTAATTACTTTATGATAACGTGCTCATAAATCGGTGCAAAGTTACGACATTTTTTTTTAATAACAAAATATTTTTCGCGGGGGGTTAATTTTTTTTGAAGTGCTATTTCCCAAAAAAACAGCAGAGTCGAAATCACTTCGCCTCTGCTGCGCATTAGGTTTTTTTATCCATTAAAACTTCAAATTTTTACTAATTTCAATGCTTTTGTGCCGATGCGCACGATGTAGATGCCTTTTTGCAATTGGCTTACCGGGATAACTTCCACAGCAGATTTTGCTTTGTGCGTGAGCACTGCGCGACCGTTTGCATCATAGAAGCCTTAAGTTTGCGGAAAATTTAAATCCGGGGTAAAATCATTACTTTTGTTGTGAGAAAGTAAAGATTTAACCGACTGACAAATGGTAAACTAAGTGCCTAATTAGATTTTGAAATCTACGCGCCGAATTAGACCATTGTCAGTCAAGCTGAGGAATACTAAATAGAATGTTAGGCTTTGAATCCTATTTAAGGTATTAGTACGCCCAGCTTCTCGGTTAAATCCAAACTTAATGATAATTTTTAATAACAAATTTTTTAATAACAAATTAAAGTACAAAGGTATGAAAAAGAATTTATTTATTGGGATTGATTTCTCAAAAGCAACGTTCGATGTATCGGTGATACATGGGGCTGATTAAGTTTTCCAAAGGGATTTGTCGTGATAAAAACGACAAAATAGACAGTCGGGATATAGCCCTGTATGCTGCCCGTTTTCAAGACAGAATGAGGGCTTATCAATTATATGATGAGAACCTAAAGTCATTGGAGTTATTACATAAAAGAGGTGGAAGAAGAGATGAAAAAAGTGATTTATGCCAACGAAAAGTTGAATGAAACATACGCAATTATTATATCTATTGTAGGGATAGGTTTGATAAATGCCGTTGCCATCATCGTTGCCACGCGCAACTTCACTCGTTTTGAAACCGGTCGGCAATTTGCCACTTTTGTTGGGCTTGCCCCTT
>BNTT01000024.1 GCA_025996815.1 Bacteroidia bacterium | reverse complement strand
TACGGTAAAATTTCGATAATCTTTTATTTTCTTTTCTAAAAGAGTGTCAATATGTAATTCATATAAATTGTCTTTATATTTGAGAACTTGTTGTAGTGGGGATTTTAAAACGGCTCTGTTTTTTTTTAATATCCAATTCTTTTTTTCATCTAATTCGTATAAATCCAAATTCCAATCCTTTACTTCAATAATCATAACACCGTAACCTTTTCTCATTATCACAATATCTGGGCGGTCGCCATTCATATAAGGGTTGAAATAAATCTCAAAACTATCATCTAAAGTTTGTTCAAGAAAACGTAACAAAGACCACTCGCCTTCTTCTGGCTGAACTTTAAACATTTGTATTTTGTCTAATGAAGGAATAAATGTTGCCATATTCTTGTTAGGTATTATTTTTTTTAATATTAAGCGTGTTATAAACCCTTTCATAAGGGTAAGAGCGCGTGCGTTTCGGCGACACCCATTTTGAAACGGCAAAAGTATGTTTGTTGTCTTCAACAAGAAAACAAGACGGCGCAAGATTGATGTTAAGAGTGCTTAAATCAATCTTTTGCAAGTCTTCCGACAGAAGAATCTTGTATTTTATGCCTGTTATTTTTCCTGTAATATCCATATTGCGTTCTTGATGTACAGCAAAATTTTTACAAAGATATACATTTTTTTAATTCAAAACTGTCAACGGTGATTTATTTTTGATATTTGACGTAAAACAGATAAAATTATTCAAGAAAATAAAGTTGAAAATGAAACGCCGAATTATATCATCTGCGATGACGACGGTTTTATCTGGCTCGGATTGCCGGATGGCCCGGTTGAATACATCCGCGCCATACGGATGAAAAAAGCGGCTATGCTCTTGTCGCAAAACAAATTCACCGTTTCGGAAGTCATGTACATGGTAGGTTTTTCCAGTTCGTCCTATTTCTCCAAGTGTTTTCAAGCAGAGTTTGGGAAAGTGCCGAAAAATTGGACATAAGCCGCCCACATAATCGCTTTTCACGGCATCGGCTTAATCACTTCCGTCCGCTGTCCATTGGGGGGGATTTCAATATCTGTGCGCAGCTATTCCTTAGAAGTGTTAGCAGACAACACTTCCCAAAAATCATCCGGCGAAAGCACAGGGATTGGCGACAATAAGAAATCTTGCGTGTTGCGCGTAATAATGTATTCTGCCGAAATTTTACGGGCAGTTTCTGTTTGAACTGCATCTTCAAAATCGTGCGTACTCGACAATATTGCACTGAGTAGAATGGACTTAGTTGTGTCTGCAATTTCAAAGACGGTTAAAACTTTTCTGACTCCTTCAATCGCCTCGTCGTAACTATGTGATTTTTTTGACAAATAAAAGATATCAGTCACCGAACTTGCTGTAACGTATCCATCAATACGTCCGGATTCTACCAAATCAACAATGCGCCTTGCAACGGAAACAAAAGGCTGACGTTTTGAAAGCCAATCAATTACTACATTTGTATCAATTAGAACTTTCATAGTGGACCATATCTTTCATTAAGCCTGTCTTCACGAACTGTGTCTAAATTTCCTTCATATCCGGAAAGAAAACCACACATCTCATCAGCAATTGAAACTTTAGGTTTCACACTTGCTTTCGTTTTGCGTCGCTCGGAAGCAACCATAGCCATCGCCTTTTTCATACGTAGAGCGTGTGCAAAAGCCTCAATATTCATCAACTCTTCCACATCGCAGGATTTTATCCGCTCCATAACTTCTACCATAATTCTCTTTATTTTTATTTTATCCTACAAAGGTAATGAATTTTTTTGAATGTGCAAGAAATTGGAGGCTTTTTTGAATTGGTGAAAAAGGAATGAATTAATCGCAGAATCATCGCACTGTTAAACCTGTTAGGTCTTCGAGACCTAACAGGTTTTATGGCAATGTTCAGGCACTGAATATTTCTCTTAACTCCTTATTACTCAGCTTGCCAATCCAATTTTCGCCGGTGGCTACGGTCATTTCGGCGAGGTGTTTTTTCTTTTGAATCATTGCGTCTATGCGCTCTTCGAAGGTGTTTTTGCAAATCATGCGGTGCACCATCACGTTTTTCTTTTGTCCGATGCGGTAGGCGCGGTCGGTGGCTTGGTTTTCTACGGCGGGGTTCCACCAGAGGTCGTAGTGGATGACGTGCGAGGCGGCGGTGAGGTTTAAGCCCGTTCCGGCGGCTTTGAGCGAGAGGATGAAAATTTTGTCGGCACGGTTGTTTTGGAAGCGGGTCACCATTTCTTCGCGTTGTTTGATGCTGCAACCGCCGTGGTAAAACAGTGGTTTTTCGCCAAAACGTTCTGCGACAAACTGCTCCAGGAGTTTGCCCATTTCGGCAAATTGCGTGAAGACAAGCACTTTTTCGCCGCTTGCGATGATGCTGTCGAGGAGTTCAAAGAGCAGTTCCATTTTGCCGGAAAGGGTGGCATCGAATTGTCCGTTTTTGAGAAATTGCGTGGGATGGTTGCAAATTTGTTTCAATGCCAAAATCATTTGCAGCACCAATCCTTGCCGTTTAAACAGCGTTTGGCTGTCTGTGGTTTCGTAGCCTTCGATTTCTTCCATTGCTGCCTGCATTGTTTTTTGGTAGAGGGCGGCTTGCTGTTTTGTGAGTTGGGCAAATTGATTTTGCTCGATTTTATCGGGGAGGTCGGAGATAATTGTCTTGTCCGATTTCATCCGCCGCATCATAAACGGTGCGGTGATTTTGCGGAATTTTGCTGTTACTTGTTCATCGTTAAACACTTGTATCGGGTTGGCATAATCTTCTTTGAACGCTTTGACGTTGCCCAGATAGCCCTTGTTGGTATAGTCCATAATCGACCAAAACTCGGTCAGGCGATTTTCTACGGGCGTGCCGCTCATCGCGATGCGGATGTTGGCAGGGATGCTTTTTACGGCTTTCGACTGCGCTGCGTCGTGGTTTTTGATGTTTTGTGCCTCGTCGATAATCATCACTTGCCATTTTTGTTTTTTCAGCACATCGGCATCGCTGCGGAGCACGCCGTAAGTGGTGAGCATGATGTCGGCATCGAACTGCTTCAAATTGCGTGCCGAGCCGTGAAAAATATGTGACGAGAGTGATGGGGCGAACTTTTCAATTTCTGCCTGCCAATTCGTTAAAAGCCCTGTGGGTACTACCACAAGTGCCTTGTGTTTGTTGTCAATAGCGTTTTCTTCCTTGAATTTCAGCAAGATGGAGATGACTTGTAGCGTTTTCCCCAACCCCATGTCGTCGGCAATGACACTGCCGAAACCGATGCGGCTGTTGCGATACATCCACGAAAAACCGCGCTGCTGGTAGGGGCGAAGTTGGGCATTCAAGCCTTGTGGCAGCGGAACGTCTTCGGTGGAGGTGAGTTCGCGAATTAAATTGCGCACTTCATCGGTCAGTGCAATCGGTGCACCCGCATATTCTTCCGCCAATGCTGTTTGCAGCAACTGATAGGAACTGAGCGGTTTAGCATTTGCAAACGCCTTATTGAGCTTTTCAATATCGGCATCGCTCACATAAATATAATTTTCCTTAAATTTGAACAGTCGCGAAGCGTTGCGCATCAGTTTATTAAACTCTTCGAGAGCGATAACTTTTTCGCCCACAGCCACTTGCCAATCAAACGAGAGCAAATCATCCAAGCGCAAAAAGCCCTGACTGTCCTTATTACTCTTTTTCAACTTGACGGACACTTTCGGACGCAAAAGTTCCTGCAACGCCTTGGGCAGCATAATTTTGACATCAAGCAACCGAATGGCAGGCAGCACCTCCATCAAAAAGGGCGCAAACTCACTGTTATTGAAGCGAACAGGTGCATCGCCACCCAAATTGATATGCGCATCCAAGCCGCGAATAAACGGTGTCAAGAGCGAAACGCCCTGCAATATTTTGAACCGTTGCTTCTCGTATTGCTTCTGTTTCAGGATGTTAGCAAGCGGGATGGGCAATTGGTCGGGCGCGGAAGTATCCTCAATGCTAATCTGCACATCGAACTCATCGTCGGGCAGTTCCGACACCGTGATGACGGGTTTGTATGCGTCTGCCGTCAGATAATAGCGGTCTAACCACACTTTGATGCCGCCGCTCAACGCATTTTCGCCTACGCCGGAAAAAGCGTAGGAAGTGTTTTTGAAAAACAAATCTTCAAACAAATCATTCTGCGACGATTTAGACAAACGCGCAACTATATTGCTGATAAACAGCGATAAAAGTTCGGTTGTTTGGTTTTCAATCAATAATAATTGCTCCTTTTTTCGCACCATTTTTTGTGCAAGCAACAAATCGGCAGGCAAAATTTCGGACAGTTTCTCAACAACCGTCTTAACCCGACTATCCATAGCAGCAGGCAACCAGCGAACAGCAAAGCGTTTGTTTCCCAACTGCACAATTTGCGGAACAACCATGCCGTTTGCCAGCAAATGCAACGAAGCAAACAGGATTTTGTGCAACGCCGCCACCGAAGGCTCAAAATCAGCCATAAAATCGGGTGCGAGTTTGAAAAGCGCAGGAATCAACAAATTTGAGTTTACGCAAGTGTGGTTTTCACCACTGATATACAGTTGATTATCGACATCGAGCGTTAAACTCAGCAAGGAACGGTTAGTTAAAAAATGTTTGTCCGGCAGAGGAAAAACGGCATTAAAATCCAATTTATCAGCGAGAATGCGTGAGGCTTCTTTCGCAACATACTTCAACTGTATGGCATATTTTTCGCGGAAATTGCCCGCAGGATAAAACGGTGGCGCATCGGGCAATAGTTGCACTAAGGCTTCGGAGATGTTTTGGAGTTGGGAGAAATCAACGGAAAAGCCCCCTAAATCCCCCTTAGGGGGACTTTTTACCCCCTTGAGGGGGGTAGGGGGGCTTTTTGGGGGACTTAGCAAACTTTCAAGAGTCGGAATTTCCGTTTTCCGTTGGTCGGCGATAAACACATCGCGCTTTTTGAGTTCGTCGAGCAAATTCACATTGTGGATAGCAAACACCATGAACGGGTTGTTGTCTATTTCGCGACTTAGCATATAAATAACCGCTGCCAAGTGCTTGCAAGGCACCGCCCAATCGGGGCACGAACACTGCATTTTGAAGTCTGTCCACTGCTTTGGGAATACCTTTAAGCCCAATTCCTCGGCAATAGTGAGGATAGCCGGGTCGAGTTCGCGATTCAATAACTTGGAAATCAGTGCCGGTCGTTCGATGATTTTAGCCATCAAATGTTCAACCTGTTCGTCAAAAAAGGGCGGTACAATAATCGTTACTTTGTAAGGTGTCGGACGGCTTCCGGCCACTTTCGCCACAATTTGGTTACCATCAATTTTTATACTTTTCACATGCCCGCTTCGTGCGTAGGAGGCTCCTCGCGGCAGGCGATTGTCGTAATCCACATTTTCCAACGAGCGCAGCCAATGCTCGCCCCACCATGTTTTCCCAAATTTTTCAGCCATGTTTTTTACTGTTTAAGAGCGTGTTAGGAAATACCTCATTTCCCCATTTTTCAATTTACGGGCGCAAAATTACATAAAAAATTCGAAATCAAGCACAAAGATACACATTTATTTCCAAAAAAGTTGTATCTTTGTCCCAAATATTCACAAAATAAAAAAAATAATCATGGAAAAGGAACACAAAGAATATCCGGTCTATGAACCGGAAACGTTCATGGTCTGCGAACCACCAACAGAGTATGGCTATGCCAACCCACGCATGTACACCTACGCCGACTATCTGTCGTGGGCAGACGACAAGCGGCGCGAGATTATCAATGGCGTGGTGTATGACTTGTTTAGTGCGCCATCGCGATGGCATGCAGAAATTTCAACAAATTTGGCTTTCTTCGTCAACTTGTTCATAAGAAAGCGCAAAGGAAAGTGTAAAATTTATCACGCGCCATTCGATGTGCGCTTCCCCAAAAATGGCGAAACGGCAGACAATAAAATCTACACCGTTGTTCAACCCGATATTTGTGTCATTTGCGACCCGAAAAAATTAGACGAGGCAGGTTGCATCGGTGCGCCCGATTTAATCGTGGAGGTGCAATCGCCCTCCACAGCAAAGCGCGATTTGTCTGAAAAATTCAAACTCTACGAAGAATCCGGCGTAAGAGAATACTGGGTGGTCTATCCCAAAGACAAAGGGCTGACCGTCTTTCTGCTGCAAGAAAACGGCAAATATAACGAAGGCACCACCTACGAATTTACCGGCAAAGTGCCGGTATCCATCTTTGAGGGGCTGGAAATTGACCTCGAAGAACTTTTTGAGGAGTAGGTCGTTAATCTTTCAGGGTCAACGCATAAAATATGCTCGCCATGTTGATTGCCGGAGCTACCATAAAGTGCGCGCAGAGCCTCTGTATTGGGCAGTGAGAGGGTTGTCCCATCTATTGCCATAAGGATAAAGCCGTGCCAGCGCTTGGCGTTTTCACCATAATTTTTGTAAAAACTATCAACTAAAACTTTATTCCATGCCTCAAAAAACTCGGGTTGTAATTTAGCCCGTTGCGAACAAAAAGCCGCCTTAGTAACGGAAGTCAGATGTCCTATCTTTCATTATTCGTTCATTTATTGCTACCATTGTCCTGTTGTTTGATATACAACGTAAACAACAGATTATTGTTGTTTAAACCAATGGTTTTTTTTATTTTTTCCACAAAAAATATTTCCCCCTCATTGTCCAATTGATTTTCAGTCAATTATAGATTAACTTAATGACATTGGGCTGAAGCCTTGCTTTTATCGTCAACGCAGGCAGAGCCTACGCTGAATTAAGATGTTGAGAGCCGCAAGATGTTGCGTTGAACGAAGTGATGAAAATTTTTCTTACCTTTGTCCACGATTATTTCAAAAAAATATGATTCACAAATTTGATTGTCTCGTGATTGGTTCCGGCATTGCCGGGATGAGTTATGCCTTGAAGTTGGCGGACAAGGCGAGCGTGGCGTTGCTGTGCAAAACCACTTTGGAGGATGCCAACACGTTTTATGCGCAGGGCGGAATTGCCTCTGTTACATTGCCTTACGATGATTTTGAGAAGCACGTGCACGACACTTTGGTTGCCGGCGATGGTATTTGCGACAAGGCGGTGGTGGAGAAAGTGGTGCGCGAAGCCCCACAACAAATCACGGAACTTGTACGCTGGGGCGTGGATTTTGACAAAGACGCGCAGGGCGAATTTGACCTGCACAAGGAGGGTGGGCATTCTGAATTTCGCATCCTGCACCACAAGGACAACACCGGTCAGGAGATTCAGGAAAGCCTCATCAACGCCATCAAGCGGCATCCTAACGTCAAGGTGTTTGACCACCATTTTGCGATTGAGATACTCACACAGCACCATCTGGGACAGAAAGTGACAAAAGATACGCCCAACATCGAGTGCTACGGTGCCTACGTTTTGGACGAGGGGACGAACAAAATTCACACTTTTTTGTCGAAAGTGACGATGATTTGCACGGGCGGCATCGGCTGCATCTATCAGACCACGACCAACCCGCTGGTGGCTACCGGCGACGGCATCGCGATGGTCTATCGCGCCAAGGGGCTGGTCAAGGATATGGAATTTGTGCAGTTCCACCCCACCGCGCTCTACAACCCGATGGAACGCCCGTCGTTCCTTATCACCGAGGCGATGCGGGGCTACGGAGCCGTTTTGCGCACCCGCGACGGCAAAGAATTTATGCACAAATACGACGAGCGCGGCAATCTGGCACCACGCGACATCGTGGCACGCGCCATCGACAGCGAAATGAAAAACAGCGGTAGCGACTTCGTCTATCTCGACGTGACCCACAAACCCGCCGAAGAAACGAAGCGCGAATACCCCACGATTTACGAAAAATGCCTCTCCGAAGGCATCGACATCACGAAAGAATACATCCCCGTGGCTCCGGCGGCGCATTACCTCTGCGGCGGCATCGTGGTGGATATGAACGCCTGCACGACCATCAACAGGTTGTATGCGGCAGGCGAATGTTCGCGCACCGGCTTGCACGGTGCTAACCGTCTGGCTTCCAACTCGTTAATCGAGGCGATTGTCTATGCCGATGCCGCTTCCAAGCACACGATGGCGCATCTGAGCGACTACACCTTCAAGGACGACATCCCCGAATGGAACGATAAGGGCACTTCGCTGACCGAAGAAATGGTCTTAATCACGCAGGAAGCCAGAGAAGTGGGCACCTATATGAGCAATTATGTGGGCATTGTGCGCTCCAATCTGCGTTTAGAGCGGGCGTTTGAACGTTTAGAACTGCTCTACAAAGAAACAGAAAGTTTGTTTGCCCGAAGCATCGTGAGCAAAGACATCTGCGAACTCCGCAACATCATCAACGTGGGCTACCTCGTCATCAAGCAGGCGATGGAGCGCAAAGAGAGCCGCGGGCTGCATTACACCATTGATTATCCGCGCAAAAATCACGATGTTCACCACTTTTAAAACACGCAAGGAAACCCGCTGGGGCGAAACCATCCACCTGTCAGGCTCCACGCCGGCATTGGGCGAATGGGACCCCGCACGCGCCGTGCCCCTCGCCTGCCCTGCCTACCCCGAATGGCAGGTCGAAACGGACATCGCAGACATTCGCGAAACCGTTGAATACAAATACTTTATCAAAGATGCGCACGGCAATATCCGCTGGGAGGACGGCAACAACCACCGCCTGAAAGAGGCGGGCATCGCCATCCCCATTTTTTCGCTACGCACCAAAAACAGTTTCGGCATCGGCGATTTTGGCGACCTTAAACTGCTGATTGACTGGGCGAAACACGTTGGCATAACCGTCATCCAAACCCTCCCCATCAACGACACCACCCGTACCCACACGCGGGCAGATTCCTACCCCTACAACGCGATTTCCATCTACGCCCTGCATCCGCTCTACCTCAACTTAGAAGCGATGGGCAAATTGAAAGCCCCCGCACGGCACGCATTTTACACCGCCAAACAGCAGGAACTCAACGACTTACCGGCATTAGACTACGAAGCCGTTGACCGCTACAAATGGGAATTTTTCAAAGAGATATTTGCCCAAGAGGGCGACAAAGTGCTCAAATCCAAGCCCTTCGCCGCCTTTTTTGCCGCCAACAAAACGTGGCTCGTCCCCTACGCAAGCCATTGCGCCGGCAGTTGTCATTGCGGGCTTGACCCGCAATCCCCTACCCCACCCGAATTGCACTATTTCCTCCAATACCACGCCGACACACAAATGCGCACCGCCAAAGCCTACGCCCGCGCCCACGGCGTGCTGCTGAAAGGCGACATCCCCATCGGGGTCAGTCGCGACAGCGTGGAAGTGCAAACCGAGCCGCACCTGTTCAACCTCGATTTTCAAGCCGGTGCCCCTCCCGATGCCTTCGCCACGGACGGACAAAATTGGGGTTTCCCCACCTACAACTGGGAGGCGATGGCTGCCAACGACTACCAATGGTGGAAAAATCGCTTCCGCAAGATGGCGGACTATTTCGATGCCTACCGCATCGACCACATTTTGGGATTTTTCCGCATCTGGCAAATCCCCGTCCCCGACACATCCGGCATAAACGGCTACTTCAGCCCCGCCCTGCCATTCACAGCCGACGAAATCAAAGACTATCCGCAAGAACTATTCATCGAAGAGCCTCGCCGCAGCGACCTTGACCCGCAACAGCCCAAATATCACCCGCGCATCACCGCCACCGAACTTGGCGACCTGCATTGGGACTATTTCTACCGCCGCCACAACCAATTTTGGAAGCAGGAAGGGCAGAAACACCTCCGCCCATTGGTCGAAAGCACCGCCATGCTGGCTTGTGGCGAAGATTTGGGGATGATTCCCGCCTGCGTGCCCGAAGTGATGAACGAACTGCGCATCCTCAGCCTCGAAATCGAGCGGATGCCCAAAGCGACCGACTGCGAATTTACGGACTTGCAAAACCTGCCCTCTTGGTCGGTGTGCAGTCCTTCCACCCACGATATGACCACCCTGCGCGGCTGGTGGCACGAAGACCGCGAAAAAACGCAGCGGTATTACAACACCGTGCTCCGGCAAAACGGCACCGCCCCCGACGAACTGCCCTCCGAATTGGCAGAAATCATCCTCCGCAACCACCTCGAGTCCCCCTCACGGCTCACCATCATCCCCTTCCAAGACTGGCTGGCAATCGACACCACCCTCCGCAACCCCAACATCGAAGCCGAGCGCATCAACATCCCATCAGACCCCAACAACTATTGGCGGTATCGAATGCACCTCCCCATCGAGGCTTTGCTGGCAGCCGATGGCTTGAATGCCAAGATTAGGCGGCTGGTGGCGTGCAAGGATGGGCAAGTTTCAAATTAAGGAAAAAGTTGTACCTTTGCGATTGAAATTAAATTGGAATATGATTAAAGAATAAATGATATGGAACGCAAATTTATCATTGACAAAGAAATAAATCTGAACGAGAATGATTTTCTTAAAACGAAAATTTACTCCGATAATTTGACAAAGATTATCAGAAACACAGAATCCAATAAAGTTTTTACAGTTGGATTGTTTGGGAATTGGGGAACAGGAAAATCCTCTATTATAGAAACTTCCAAACAAGAGTTTGAGCAAGATAAAGTAAAATTTGTTACTTATGATGCTTGGCAATATGTCAATGATTCATTCAGAAGAATGTTTTTGCGAAAACTGCGGGAAGATTTGCAATATGAAGAAACTGATTTAATGAAAAAGTTTTATGAAAATGAAGCCACTGATGTGGGTGAAACATATAAATTTAATTGGAAAAACATTCCTATATCAATTATCGTATTATCAGTTCTTTTCATTGTTTGTATTGTTTCGATATTTTGCGCTGATGATACTTCATGGAAAACAAGTTTAACCATCTCTGCTGTTGTTTCTTTTGCCTCTCTGATATACACGATTTTACAGGGCTTCATTCTTAAACTTAAAATTTCTGTTACAAAACCGCATCTATTTGCACCGGAACAATTTGAGGAATGTTTTAAAGAAGTTGTATCAAATTCTCTGTCAAAAACGAATAAGGTTTTAAAATGGGTAAAACGAGATAATTCTATTCAGAATTTGGAAAAACTTGTGCTTGTAATTGATAACATCGACCGTTGCAGTAATGATGTAGCCTATAATTTACTTACAGATATTAAAACTTTTTTGAGTTCAGAGCTGTATAGCATAGTGTTTGTAATTCCTGTCGATGATGAAGCTCTGAAAAATCACATTATTAAAAACAGCAAGAAAGATACAGACGATTGTAACAAAGAAAAAGAGGAATTTTTGCGTAAATTCTTTAATGTTACTATTCGCATTAAGCCATACGGTGAAACTGATATGTATGCTTTCGCAAAACAAATTTGTGAAAAATCAGGTTTCTCTCTCAAGAATGAAACTATCAATATTGCTTCAAAAGAGTTTGCGAAAAATCCGCGCAGAATAATACAATTGTTCAATAATTTATTAGCAGAAATGAACTATGATTATGGTAAGCCTGATTTTGCAAATAAAAATGAAACATTGATATGCTGTATTTTAATAATTAGAGAAGAATATCCTGCATATTACAAAGCAATCAGCAATTCTCCCCAACTTTTTAACGGAGAGTATTCAAACGGAGATGCGAATACAAACCGATTTCTTCGTATTGCCCAAATTGCACTTGGAAAAGTAGAAATATCTGATTTAAGTCGAGTTTTGACTAATTCATATCACCAATTTGATGATATTGCAGCGGATGTCAAAGATGCGATTGAAACGTTTGATGCTGAGAAAGTTTTAAATGCGTGGAGCAACGAACAGGAACATATTGCAGATTATATTGTTGATAGATTAGGTAATGCAATTAAGAACAATTTAATAGAAACAGATATGATTGCGTATGTTGATTTAATAACACAAATTAATATACAATACCCATTGAAAACACATTTTGCCAAAAGAGTTGATGAAAAAGTTCAGCTTTACCTTCCAAATGTTATTTCAAAAACGAAAAATCACGAGAATCTTTGTAAATACGCTCTATTAAGAGAACGACAAGGGGATAGTAGTGTTAAAACAAACTTGGTAGACGAAAGTAAGCATATTGATGAAACTAATGGACTTAAGCATCAGATATTATTGTTCAATGCTGTCTTGAAAGTATTTACAGATAAAGAAACTTCTATTGCATTATCCTCCACTTACACTCAACATCACAATTCGGCTCATTTAGTAGATTTTTCCGAAGAACAAATTGAATATTTGATTTCAAATGAGTATGTAACACAGCGCATTCAAGAATTGGCAAGTTCGGAAAAAGACGAGATTCTATTAGATACCGAAACAAAAGAATATCAAAAAGTAAAATGGTTATTTGAAAATAAAAAGAATATTGCACCCGGAACTTATTCAACTCTTTTTGCGAGAGTTATTGGACAAACCAATGATGAGTCAAGAATGAGAGGAAAAACTATTGATGAGATTGCAAACATTCTAAAATTTATGAATCCTTTGTTAAATCTCATTCCGGATAGGACTTTAGCAATCCAACCACAGGCATTATATGGTTTGATTGTGAATGATAGGAAGATGCCACACCCCAGTTATGCAAACCAACCCAATTGGTGGTCTCAACAAGGTTGGTGTGTACAAAAAAACTTTGTTGATGACTGTATTGCTACTGATGTCTATATTCAAGAAATAACAGATTTTGTGATAAACATTTATCGCATAACAAACAATAAAACTGATGTGAAAAATGAAATTGACAAGTTGCTGAAGCACGCAAACCTTGATGCTAAATTTTTAAAACTAATTACAAAAGGGTACACTCTTAACCCTATTCTTGATTTAATTTTTGATGATGACGAAAATTATGAAGAAAAAAATAATTTTAAAGAAAGCAATAGATTAACATTGCTACAACATTGTTTTAATCAAAAAAACAAGGAAGATAGTTATGTGCTTGCAGATGAAAAAGTGAAGACAAAACTTGAAGTTTTGCTAACCTATGCCCAAAAAGAGAACTCAAACGAAGTTTTCACGTTGCTCGAAACTCTAATCTCACAAGAACGCTATAAAAATATGCTTACAGCGTTAATAGTGACAAAAGATAGCACTTTTATAAATAGTTTACCTCAGAAACTATTAAAATTAGCTGTTAGTTCTTTTAAAAAAGACAACAGCAATGATTATGCAGATAATTTTGATTTTTTGTCTATTATAATGCAGCATGGAAATAATAATCAGAAAGGATATGTTGTAACGATATTAACAACAAAATTGGATAACAATACAGATATTGAAAAAGTCTTAAATTTGATAGAAACAGTGAACGATGTGTCTTTGTTTGATTCTTCCGGATTGTTATACAGTCATTTGGATAAATACCAAAAAGACAATAAAGACAATATCAACCAAGATATTGCAAATAAAATAAAAACAATGAAGAAAAAAATAAAAATCAATTAACATGCCCACATTAAACTGGTTATCACGCAACGAAGACTTGAAAAGTGCCTCACAGACGGACTACTGCCTCCTTGAAGAAGTTCCCGAATTGGGTGCTGGCGACAAGGATACAGGCAATATGCTCATACAAGGCGACAATTTGCAAGCCTTGAAAGCCCTGCTTCCTTTTTATGCCGGACAGGTAAAGTGCATTTACATTGACCCGCCCTACAACACTGGTTCCGCTTTTGAGCACTACGATGATAACCTCGAACATACAAAATGGCTCTCTATGATGTATCCACGATTGGAAATGCTGAGAGAATTGTTGGCAGAAGACGGTAGCATTTGGATAAGTATTGATGATGATGAAGGGCATTATTTGAAAGTAATTTGTGATGAGGTTTTTGGCAGAAATAATTTTGTTAACACGGTTATTTGGCAAAAGAAATTTTCTCCATCAAATGATGCGAAATGGCTGTCGGACAATCATGATTTTATTTTGGTTTATGCGAAAAATAAAGAAATTTGGAAACCAAATTTATTGCCCCGTTCCGAAGAAATGGATACAAGATATAAAAATCCAGATAATGATATTCGTGGCGTTTGGACTTCTGGAGATTTATCCGTTAAAACATATAGTGCAAATACAGATTATCCTATAATAACTCCTTCTGGACGAGTTGTAAATCCTCCTTCTGGATATTGTTGGCGTGTATCAAAAGAGAAACTACAAGAAATGATTGCTGATAATAGGATATGGTTTGGTAGTGATGGCAATAATGTTCCCAGAATTAAGCGATTTCTTACGGATGTAAAACAAGGTTTAACTTCTATGACTATCTGGACATATCAGGAAGTTGGACATAATCAAGATGCGAAAAAAGAAGTCGTTGCATTCAATTCGGAATCTGTTTTTACAACTCCCAAACCCGAACGCCTACTTGACCGCATTATAACTCTTGCCACCTGCGAGGGCGACCTCGTCCTTGACTCTTTTCTCGGCAGTGGCACTACGGCGGCTGTGGCGCACAAAATGGGACGGCGGTACATTGGTATAGAAATGGGAGAACAAGCAAAAACGCATTGTGTAGCACGTTTGCAAAAAGTAATAGATGGCGAACAAGGCGGCATTTCAAAAACAGTAAATTGGCAGGGTGGCGGCGGCTTCCGTTTCTTCACGCTTGGCAAGCCTGTATTTGACAGCGAAGGACACATCAATAAAACAATTAACTTTGCCCAACTTGCAGCGCATATCTGGTTTTCGGAAACAAAAACGCCTTGGAACGTGCCATGTAAAGACGTGGCGCGCCACGTCTCTACTGCGCTGGGCGTGCATCAAGGCACTGCATACGCACTGCTCTATAATGGTATTTTGCACGACAGAAGCGTTGACGGCGGCAATGTATTGACAAGCCGTACACTCAATATTATAAAACAGGATTTTGGCGACACCACTTACGAAAAATTAGTGGTTTATGGCGAGTGGTCAAAATTGGGAAAACGCCCAAATATAGAGTTCAAACAAACCCCGTATGATGTAAAAAAGAAATAACACGAATAAACGTATGTCAACAAAAATCACAAAAGCAAGTTCTGAAGCCCTGATTGCTCCCTACAATCCTGATTTCTTTCAAGAAATAAAGGAAATTGTAAAAAATGGTCGGCAAATGGCTTACAATGCCATTAATTTGGCAATGATAGACGTCTATTGGAAAATGGGCAAGCGAATAGTGGAAGAAGAACTGCAAGCCAATGGCAGAGCTGATTATGGGACAGGGTTAATGAAAGAACTTTCTGCTGAACTAACAGCAGAGTTTGGTAAAGGGTTTTCTGTAAAATCGTTATATTATTACCGTCAATTCTATCAGGTGTTTTCTGAGATATTCCCCACAGCGTGGGGAATATTGACTTGGTCGCACTACAAACGCTTGTTAAGTGTTGAAAACAAGGATGCACGCGAATGGTATTTGCGAGAAGCAGCCGAGCAAATGTGGAACTACAGAACACTCGACCGCAATATCAGTTCACAATACTATCACCGCTTGCTTCAATCACCCCAAAAAGACAAGGTGGAAGCCGAAATGAAATCATTGACAAAGTCATTTGAATCTGATGCCTCCACATTTATTAAAAATCCGACTGTGGCAGAGTTTATCGGACTGTCTTCCAATCCTGATTTTTCTGAATCGGATTTGGAGTCGGCAATTATTGGCAACCTCCAAAAGTTTCTGTTGGAACTTGGAAAAGGATTTTCGTTTGTGGCACGACAAAAATTGATACGAACAGAAAAACAAGATTATTTCATTGATTTGGTTTTCTACAATTACATATTGAAAGCTTTTGTTTTGATTGACCTAAAGACTACCAAAATAACGCATCAAGATGTTGGTCAAATGGATATGTATGTTAGAATGTGTGATGAACTTGTTCGGGGAGATACTGATAACCCTACTATTGGCATAATTTTATGCTCCGAAACAGATGAAGATATTGCTCGCTATTCTATTTTGCATGACAATAATAATGTATTTGCTTCAAAATATATGCTCTATATGCCGACAGAAGAAGAATTAAGGCGTGAAATTGAACAACAAAAAGAAATATATCGTTTACAAATAAGTGTGAAATAACTCGTAATTGATTAAAATATGCAACTAAAAGATTATCAACAAAATACATTAGACGTATTGTCGCGTTTTTTCATGGATTGCCGCATAATGGGCGCAGAGGCAGCCTACCGAAAAATTGCAGCAGAGCCGGATATTGCAAGCCGTTTGGGACGACTGCGCGACAATTATGTGGTGTGGAAAACTATTCCGCACACGCCCCGCGTTTGCTTGAAAGTGCCTACCGGCGGTGGAAAAACGATTATTGCCGCTCACGCACTCAAAATTGTGTGCGAAACATGGCTTTCACGCGAATTTCCTGTGGTGCTGTGGTTTACGCCTTCCGATACCATTCGCCGCCAAACGGTGGAAGCCTTGAAAAATCCTCGCCATCCCTATCGTGAAGCAATTGATGAGCAATTTGGCGGCAAAGTGCGCGTTTTCGATTTGGATACCGAAAAATTTATCATTCGCCCCGCCGATATTGAAAATAACGTTTGTATTATTGTTTCCACCATACAGGCTTTCCGCCAATCTAACACCGATAAATACAACGTATATAAGCACAACGAAAACCTTGAATCACACTTTACGCATATCTCTGCAAGCGATGGGATGGAAAAAGACGACAATGGTGCACTTAAATTTTCGTTCGCCAATTTATTGCATCATCATCGCCCGATAGTGATTGTGGACGAGGCGCATAATGCTATATCCGGTCTGTCGCAGGAAGTGCAAGGGCGTATCAATCCCGCCGCTATTGTGGAACTGACCGCCACGCCGCAAGAAAAAAACAACACGCTTTATTCGGTGCGTGCTTCCGAACTCAAAGAGGAAGAAATGATAAAGTTGCCCATTGCGCTAACGGAACATTACGGATGGGAAACGGCGGTAGATGAGGCAATCGCCAAACGGGCAGAATTGGAAATGGCAGCAAGCAACGAACGTGACTACATTCGCCCGATATTACTGTTTCAGGCACAAGATAAAAACGGCGAGGTCAATGTGGAGGCATTGAAAAAATACCTGATTGAAACTGCTAATCTTCCCGAAAGCGAGATTGCCATTGCCACCGGCGAGCAAAAAGAGTTGGACGGCATAGATATTTTTGCCCGCGATTGCGCCATTCGCTATATCATAACGGTGGAAGCCCTGAAAGAGGGTTGGGATTGCTCGTTTGCCTATATATTATGTTCATTGGCAAATGTCAAAAGCAATACGGCGGTAGAACAACTTTTAGGGCGGGTGATGCGTATGCCTTACGCAAAAACGCGCAAGACAGCGGCGTTGAACAAAGCCTACGCTTATGTATTGTCGCGCAGTTTTGGCGAAGCGGCAAGTGCATTAGTAGATAAATTGAAACTCAAAGGCTTTGAGGAAGAGGAAGCCAAATCGGTAATAGAGGTACAAACGGAACTGTTTGAAAATGAAGTATTTGAAATCAACAAGGTAAAACTAAATTCTCCGGTTATAGCGATTCCGTCAACCATTGTGCTTGATACAAAAACGTCCACCATTGAATTTACAAAACAAACCTCCGATGAAGATATTCAAAAGGTATGCGAACAAGTGACAGAGCCGGAGGCGTATGAAATAAAACGCAAATTTGCCTGTTACAAGAAACATGAAGAAGAACAATCTCCGGCAAAAGCGGGGGAACGCTTTTCAATACCTCGCTTGATGGCAGAGATTCAGGGCGAATTGGAATTTGCCGACCCTGAAATTATCTTTGAAAATTTCGATTGGGACATTGCCAAATTCGCTTCGGCAAAATTAGACGCAGGCGAATTTAATATCGAACCGCAAGGACACGGCTTTGTGATTGATATTGACGGTAATCGACTTGGCTATTCCGCCGCCGGAGAGAACCAAATGGAAATTCCCTATCTCGACATTGAAAATTGGCAGCCCGTAAATCTAATTTCGTGGTTAGACAAAACGTTGAAACAGACAGATATTCCGCAAGGTCAAATGGTTGATTGGCTGCGGCAGGCAGTAGAATACTTAACCGAAGTGCGCGGTCTAAAACTTACAGAGCTAATGATTGCCAAATATGTTTTAGCAAAGAAATTAGAGGCAAAAATCGCAGACGCCCGATTGAAAGCCAAGACAACAGCCTATCAAACGTGTTTGTTTGACAAACGAACCGCACGTGTAGAATTGGATTTTAATAACGGTTTTGATTTTAATGCCAATATATATGCCAATGAACTGTATTACAGTGGAAATTTCCGTTTTACAAAACATTATCTGGGAGCAAACAAAGTGCCTGCAATAGATGGCGGACAAAACGGTGAAGAATTTCAATGTGCCGTAGCCATCGACAGTTTGCCGGAAGTAAAGTATTGGCTTCGCAATGTAGCAAGAAATCCCGCGTCATTTTGCTTACCCACAGCCACAGACAAATTCTATCCCGATTTTGTAGCCCAACTGAATGACGGACGAATTTTGATTGTCGAATACAAAGGTGCGCAATTTCGCGGAACGCTCGACGTAAAAGAGAAAGAGGCGATAGGCAAGTTGTGGGAAGAGCATACCAAAGGGAAAGGGCTTTTTCTGATGGCTTGGAAGAATGAGTTGGGGTTGAATGTGGCTGAACAGATTAAGAAAAAGATACAATAATATTTGTGCCCATATCAAAAAAAACATTAAATCCCCCATTTCTAATTTTTTTTGCGTACTTTTGCGGTCTGTTATGACGAAAAAAAGAAGGCATAATGCGATGATGGTGCTTTTGGCGTGGCGCGAAAAGCATATTAAGGAGCGCAATTTCATTCTGATTCTCAGTTTTGTGATTGGCATCCTCACGGCTGCCGCTGCCATCATTTTGCACGGATTTATTGACATTATCAAACATTTTCTGACCGAAAACATCGACATTTCCGGTGCCAACTGGGTCTATCTGGTGTATCCGATTATCGGGATTTTGCTGTCGGGACTTTTCATCAAACACATTGTCAAAGACGACATTGGGCACGGTGTGACCAAGATTTTGTTCGCCCTTTCGCAGCGCAAAGCCCGCATCAAATCGCATAATATGTGGTCGTCGCTGGTTGCAAGTTCGGTAACTATTGGCTTTGGTGGGTCTGTGGGTGCGGAGGCGCCGATTGTGCTCACCGGTTCGGCGATTGGCTCCAATCTGGGGCAACTGTTTAAGATGGAGCAAAAGACGCTGATGCTACTGGTCGGCTGCGGGGCTGCCGGGGCTATTGCGGGCATTTTTAAGGCTCCGATTGCGGGGTTGCTGTTCACGATTGAGGTGCTGATGCTCGATTTGACCACCGCCTCGGTGCTGCCATTGCTCATTTCGTCTGTCACCGCCGCCAGCATTGCCTACCTCGTGAATGGCACCGAAGCAATGTTCCGGTTCAGTCAAAACGAAGCCTTCGACATGGCGCGAATCCCCTACGTGTTGCTGTTGGGCATCGCCTGCGGACTTTTTGCCCTCTATTTCACCCGCGCGATGATTTGGATTGAGCGCATTTTCAAGCGGCTGCAATCGTTTTGGAAAAAATTTGCGCTGGGAGCCACCATTTTGAGCGTCCTCATCTTTTTGCTGCCCCCCCTGTATGGCGAGGGCTACGACACGATTTTGCATCTGCTGGACAACGATTACGACACGCTGATGGACGGTAGCCTGTTCTACGGACTGAACAAAAGTTATTGGGGCATCGTCATTTTTATGGCTTTGGTGCTATCCACAAAGGTGTTTGCATCGAGCGCGACCAACGGTGGAGGCGGTTGTGGCGGGGTTTTTGCGCCCTCGCTGTTTCTGGGCAGCATTGTCGGCTTCATTTTTTCGCACACGATGAATATGGCTTTTCCGCTGTCGCTTTTTAATGATGGCGCAATGCACTTGCCGGAGGAAAATTTTTCGCTGATGGGTATGGCGGGCGTGATGGCGGGCGTGATGCACTCCCCTCTGACAGCGGTTTTTTTGATTGCCGAACTCACGGGCGGCTTCGACCTGTTTTTGCCGCTGATGATTGTTACGATTAGTGCCTATTTCACGATTAAACTGTTCAACTCGCACAGTATTTACTCCTACCGTTTGGCGCAAAAAGGCGAACTGCTGACCCACGACAAGGATAAAGCCGTGCTGACGCTGATGAATATCGAAGCCGTCATCGAAAACGACTTCACCACCGTGCACCCCGAAATGACGCTTGGCGATATGGTGAAAGCCATTTCGACCTCCAAGCGCAATGTTTTCCCCGTAACCGATGCCATGAACGTCCTGCGGGGCGTGGTGCTGCTCGACAACATCCGCAACATCATGTTTCGCCCCGAATGGTACGACCGGATGCAGGTAAACAAATTCATGGTGTCGCCGCCGGCAAAAATATACAACAGTATGCCTGCGGAAAAAATCATGCAGGTGTTTGAAGACACCAAAGCGTGGAACCTGCCCGTAATCGACAGCGAGGGGCATTATCTGGGCTTCATCTCCCAATCCAAGATTTTCAATGCCTATCGCTCAGTGTTGCAAGAGCATTTTTCGGAGGAGGAATAATATAAAAAAAATAGAATATATGAAAAAAGACCGCTTGTTGTGGGCTGATGATGAGATTGATTTACTTAAACCGCATATCCTCTTTTTGGAAGACCGAGGCTATGAGGTGGTAACCGTGTGCAGTGGGCAGGACGCGATTGAGGCGGCACGTGAGGCGGCTTTCGACCTGATTTTTTTGGACGAAAACATGCCCGGACTGAGTGGTCTGGAGGTGCTGGCGGTCATCAAGGAGGCGCATCCGACCGTGCCGGTGGTGATGATTACCAAAAGCGAGGACGAAGGCATTATGAATCAGGCGATTGGCAGCAAAATTGCCGACTATTTGATTAAGCCCGTCAATCCCAATCAGATTTTGCTGTCGCTCAAAAAAAACCTGCATAAAAATCAAATCGTTACCGAAACAACCGCCAGCGGCTACCAGCAGGAATTTATGAAAATCGGGACGCAGATTGGCGATTCGCTCACGATTGACGATTGGAAAGATTTGTATAAAAAATTGGTTCACTGGGAGTTAGAACTCGCCTCGTCGCCAACCGGCATGACCGAATTGCTGACCGCTCAAAAGACGGAAGCCAATCAAAAGTTTTGCAAATTCATCAAGCAAAATTATGAAACGTGGCTCTCGCAGCCGGAATCGCCTGACCGACCGCTGATGAGTCCGGATATTTTCAAAAAAAACCTGTTCCCACTGTTGGACGAGGGCGAAAAAGTGTTTTTTATCCTGATTGACAACTTCCGCTGGGACCAGTGGCAGACGGTGAAAGACCTTCTGTCTGAGTTGTTTACATTCCAGGAAGACCTCTATTATTCCATTTTGCCGACGGCAACGCAATATGCACGCAACGCCATCTTTTCGGGCTTGATGCCCGTTCAGATTGAAAAAATGTTTCCCGAATTTTGGGTGGACGAGGACTCCGAAGATGGAAAAAACTTGAATGAAGCCCCGCTGATTCAGACACAAATGGAGCGTTTCCGCAAAAAACACACGTTCACCTACCATAAAATCAACGAATCGGTTTTTGGCGAAAAACTGCTGCAAAGTTTCAACCAGTTCGACAGACATCCGCTCAACGTGATTGTCTTTAATTTCGTGGATATGCTCTCACACGCCCGCACCGACTCAAAAATGATGCGCGAACTGGCATCCAACGAGGCGGCTTACCGGTCGCTCACCCGCTCGTGGTTTCAGCACTCGACCGCCCTCGAATTTTTCCGCAAGATTGCCGCAAAAGGCTACAAAATCGTGCTCACAACCGACCACGGCACCATTCGCATCAACAACGCCGTCAAAGTGATTGGCAACAAAGGCGTGAACGCCAATCTGCGCTATAAATTGGGCAAAAACATGACCTACAACCCCAAAGAGGTGTTTGAAATGACCAACCCGCAGAAATTCGGGCTGCCGTCGCCCAACGTCAGCACCCACTACATTTTTGCGCAAAACGCCGACTTCTTTGCCTACCCCAACAACTACAACTATTACGCATCTTACTACACCGACACCTTCCAGCACGGCGGCATCTCGATGGAGGAGATGATGATTCCGCTGATTACATTAAGCCCCAAATAACTGATTAACAATGGATTGCGACCACGCATTAACACAACGTTAACATAACGTAAACACAACGTTAAGAAAAAAATAAGAAAACGTAAACAAAACATTAACTTAAAATATTTGGTAGCGTCGCAAAGTGGATGTACTTTTGCGGCATGAAAGTGAAAATCAGAATATGGTTGCTATGCGTGGTGCTCAGTTGCCCCCCAACTCAGGCTGCCGAGGAATGGCTGACATCCGATGCGCGCGCCTTTTCGCTGGGGCAATTGCACGCCCTGAGCGATGAATTGCTCAATCCGGCTCAAATGGCGATTGCCAACCGGCGCGAGGCAGGGCTGTCTGTTTACAACCGCTTTCAAATGAGCGAGTTAAACACCGCCGGTCTGTACGCAAAGTTGCCCAATCAATGGTTGGATGCCGCCGCAAAACTCACTGCCTTTGGTTACAACGACTACCAAATAATCGCCGGACAAGCGAGTTTTGCAAAAAAAATCTTCGCCGATTTTGCCATAGGCTTAAATCTGGCTGTAATAAATGAAAATTCGGTGTTGGCAGAAGCCTCTCAAACGCATTTCACAACCGGATTAGGCGCTTTTTGGCGGTATAACAGTCAATTTGACTGGACGGTATTAATCGAAAATATAGTTCATAATGTGCCCAAGGATGACCTGCTGCAAATGTTTGGTGGTTGCAGCTACAAACCGTTAGCCTTTGCATCCGTTTTGTTGGAAGCTAACTACAACAAAAGGGCACATTTTAATTTGTCCATAGGCTTGGAATACGAAATTCTCAAGCAATTTACCATACGCTCAGGCATAATGACGCGCACAAGCACGCCCTCTTTCGGCATCGGCTACCAATGGAATAGTTGGCAAGCCGATGTCGGCTTTTCGCTGCACCCCGAACTGGGCATCAGCAGCATGATTGGCATCCGAACAACATTTTTATGACTTGGTTGCACATTTGGCAGATGTTTTACAGCACATTTTTGCATAAATTCTGCAAATGGGCTTCATAAGCCGCCCAATCAGTGATTTTTTTGCGGGCAACGCCGGATTCTATCGCGGCACGGGCTACGGCAACAGACACCGCCGTCAGCAAGCGCTTATCCACCGGCTTGGGGATGATGTAGTCGCGTCCGAATGCCAATTCCGACAGTCCGTAGGCTTCTTTAACTTCCTTTGGCACAGGCAGTTTGGTTACGTCGGCGATGGCTTTCACCGCGGCAAGTTTCATCGCCTCGTTGATGGCAGTGGCTCGCGTGTCTAAGGCACCGCGAAAAATGTAGGGGAAACCCAGCACATTGTTCACCTGATTCGGATGGTCGGAGCGGCCGGTCGCGAAAATGATGTCCTTGCGCGAGGCAATGGCTGCGTCGTAGGCTATCTCAGGATTGGGATTTGCCAGCGCAAACACTATCGGGTCGTGCGCCATCGTCTTTATCATTTCCGTGGTGAGAATGTCGGCAACGGACAAGCCCAAAAATACATCCGCACCCACAAGGGCTTCCTCCAAGGTGTTGAGCGGACGTTTTGTGGCAAAATCGGCTTTTTCGGGGATGAGTTTCGGGCGGTCGGCACGAATCACGCCCTTGCTGTCGCACATCACAATATTTTCTTTTTTTGCACCCAGCGCGAGGTACAGGCGGGTGCAACTGCTGGCGGCGGCACCGGCTCCATTGACCACGATTTGCACGTCCGAGATGTTTTTACCGGTCAATTCCAGCGCGTTGAGCAGTCCAGCTGCCGAGATAATCGCCGTTCCGTGCTGGTCGTCGTGCATAATGGGGATGTCCAGCTCGGCTTTCAGGCGGTTTTCGATTTCAAAACATTCGGGTGCCTTGATGTCTTCCAAATTGATGCCGCCAAAGGTCGGCGCAATGGCTTTCACCGCCTGAATAAACGCTTCGGGGTCGGACGCATCCACTTCAATGTCGAACACATCAATGCCCGCAAACACCTTGAACAGCAATCCTTTACCTTCCATCACGGGCTTGCCGGCGAGCGCGCCGATGTTGCCCAGCCCCAAAACGGCTGTGCCGTTGGAAATCACGCCCACCAGATTGCCCTTGCCTGTGTAGTCGTAGGCGGTTTCCGGATTTTCCTCTATTTCCAAACACGGGTAGGCAACGCCCGGCGAATACGCCAAAGCCAAGTCGTGTTGTGTACTGTGTGGTTTAGTCGGGACGACCTCAATCTTCCCCGGTTTTCCTTCCGAATGGTAACGCAAAGCGTTTTCTTTCATTATTTTTGTCATCTTTTTTATATTTTTCCTTTCATAATGACCGCAAAGGTATATATTTTTTTTGAATAAAAAAACAGGCTTAACTTTTGAAGTCGCATCAAAATAGAGCAATATTCAGCGATTTTGTTAATAATTTGGTTATTCAAAACCACGATGCAGCCTGCGCCAGATATTCCGCTTGAGTAGGTACACGTCCGTTGGTCGTCTTAAAATTGGACACCCATGTCTTCATTGCCGTGTAGAAATTCTTATGCGTATCATAGATAGGCTGTTTCACATTATTATTGTCAATCAACCAAAAGCCGTTTTGTACGTCATTCACTACTTCATTATTATACATTTCCCAATACAAAATAAAGGGGCAACCCCATTGAAGGGCAGATTTTATAAACGCTTTCGATTTGCTGTTCTGTTGTGCCGCGGTGTTGGTGGCGATGTTTTTGTAGATAATGGGAAATCCATATTCACCGATAAACACCCGTTTGCCGGTAATGCCGGGTTTGGCTGTCAGCTTACTTTCGATATAATTCAATTTCGCGGACAAGGTGCCGTCTAAAGCATCATAACAAGAATAGGAAACATAATCGACGTTGATATTCGGCAAAATTGTGTTGGCAACACGCTCTTTCCCATCCATAGCTTCCTCTACCCGATTCACTTCGCAATAGTGATACACCGAAACATCGGAGCCGGGATTGGCACTTTTCGCATCGTCCACCGCTTGTTGTCGGATGTTGTACCAAGCAGTCATACTTTCCTTTCTTGTTGCATCTGCCGTTGTCAGGCTGATGTCATATCCGGGAAGCAGATGCCAATCGCCTTCCCAATGACCCAGATAAAAGGATTTTCCGGTTCCGTTGCAAGTTTGCAAGAGGTATTCTGCAAGTTTGTACATATTTTCGTATTCGTCATCCAATTCCTGTTGCGTCATTCCATCCATAAAGCCGGGCACTTTCGGGGCATACACCCAAAACAAGTAATATTGGAAATCCATATCCTGCAATACTTTTTTGTAGGAAGCATCTTTGATAAAAAGTTCGTGACTGTAATTATAATCGGATACAGACAAACCGTATTTACCCGGTTCCAACGAAATTTTCAGCGCATTGCTACCCATGTCCACAATTGCTTGAGCGGTTTCCACCAACGAGGTTTCCGAAGTAAACTTATAGGCAGGTCCAATGGTTTGCGTACCGACAACATAGTTGAACGTATTATCAAACAGAACGGGCACGGTTTTGTCATCGAAACCATATACATCCAACTCGCTAACGGCTGCCCACGAGGAGTAGCCTTCCATAACCAAGCGCACGTATTGAGCCGCCGTAGGCTGTGCCAATGTGCATGTTTTCCATACATTGGGGTCAGTGGGGTAGTTTAGTGTCCCTACCGGCGTCCAATTTTGCCCATCAACGCTTAGGCTACATTCAATTGTTTTGACATTCTGACGATTGTGCGCTTCGAGCCTCGTAACGGTTTTTTCGTGCTGCATATCGATGATAGTCCACGCGGGGTGTCCCGACGGGCACCATTGCGAATTGAAGGTGCCATCGAACATTTCAAGTGGTCCAAAACCCGAATTGATAGCGGACGACGTAGCCGTCCATTCGCCACGCTTAAACTTAAGTAATTTGTCAATTCTTAATCTGTTCACTTGCGTATTGTGCTTGATACCGGTGTTTGTTGCCGGAACAATAGACCAGTACACATCCGCCGGATTGCTCGTAAGTCCCAATTCGTTCAGCCGGACGACCATTTCAGCGGCGGTGACAAAAATCGGCTTTAGCTCTGTTTCCGTCTTAATATTCAGCGGAGAAGACATATCCGCCGACGTACTGATTTGAAGGGTGTAACCCGTAATTCCCTCAACTTGCTGCCACACAAAAGCCACATCATCATTGCTCAGACTAACGTTTGCGCCATTTTCCGGTTTTGTTAATGCAATGATTGGCAACGGAATTATCTGAATATGGCTCACTTGCTTAACGAACGTAGTGTCTTCTTCGGCAGGGTAAACAGACCAGTAGAGCGTAGCCTGTGCAGACGCGGACAAGTATAAAGTTTTCAGCAGTGCATTCAATGCCGAATCAGTAAGTGTATATTGCTCGCCTGTAACTGCTATGATTTGTGGATTGGACATCATATTTGTCCGGCTAAAAGCCAATACATAGTCAGAAACACGTTCGTCGTTTTTCCACGTAAAGGATATATTTTGCGTGGTGGACAAATCGAATGAGATGCCCTGTTCGGGATGCGTAAGTGCAATCGTTGGGGGAAGCACTTCCGGCTTTTGTTGCGGTAGTTGCTCGTCGTCGCACGACCAGCACATTACACTCAAAAAGGCTATTAAAAATAAATTATGTTTGCTCATCATTGTAAAATTTAGAATTAATTATTAAAACACCGCCAAATCAATGACCGGTTGTCCTTTTTTCACTGCGTCGTACTGCGGACTTAAAGTTGTTCCGTCGGGGAGTGTAACCGTGAAGTTGTATTTCCCGCGGAAAGCGCGCAAATGAATTTCTCCTGCATTGTCGGTTACCTGCGTCGTGTTGGTCGCCCATTCTTCCTTGATGAGGTGTTTCAGTGCGTAGTACGCCGGTTTGGGGGTCATATCTGCACGGAGTAAGCCTGCCGGTGTTCCCATCCACGAATTTTGGTCGGTAAAATCCCACATTGTGGCTGCTTCCACCGACGGATGCGAGAAGAGCATCTTGTAGAAACGCACTACTTCCTCGCTCTGCCATGCTTCCCCTTCAGGGGTGGTTGGTACATTCTCACAGCTACCACAATTATCTGTTGTGGAAAGGATGCTTATTTCCGTAAAATGGATGGGCTTTCCCAGCGGGGCAAACCGTTCGCACACCGCCCACGTGCGTGTGTCAGTCCAGCGTCCGGCGTTGTCGGGAGCCATGTGGAAGTGGCTCTGTACGCCAACCACATCGAAGAGCGGTTGTCCGGAAGCATCTACTAACTGCTTGAGCAGATTTAAGTATGGATCCGAAAAATTATTATCGTTCATCAGCAGCGTGGCTTGCGGATTGCCCTTGCGCGCCGCCATCAGACAGTACTTGGTAAACTCCACATAACTCAACTTGGCAGCCAACCGGCTGACAGCTCTTGGGTCTGTTTGCCCACCCCAATAAACCACTTCGTTGACCACATCCCAAGCATCAATGGCACCGCGGAAATGATTCGTCATTCCGCCTATCCGCTCATTCATGATGCGGTCATACAGTTCGCTGTCCGACATACTCTCCAACCAATTGGGAGAACGGTCGTAGTAGATAAGCGGGTGCCCTTTGACGCGGATATCACGTTCGGCGCACCATTCGGCTACCTGACCGGCAAAGGCATAATTCGGCTGGTCTTTCACCCGCTCAAAACTTCCCCAAAAAATGGATAAAGTTGCAAAATTGAAGATGTCGGCAAATAAGCGGCGAAATTCCAAATCCTGCGCAGCCGTTGCATTGCCACTCCAACCGCCAATGTTGCATCCAAATAGAAATTCGTGATTCTGCATCGTCATGGCAACACTTGCCCCTACTATCGGCGCACCGTTCCGCGTCACTCGAATACACACATCCTCTTTGCGGTAGTGGTCGATGCGCTCATCAATGGGCAGTTTTTTTATACTATCCTCTACCGTTAGAAGCAGGTCGCCGAATTTGGTGCTGTCAGCCACCGATTTAGCAATAATGCTGGTAGAACCTTGCTTCAGCGTCGTAATCACACCATCTGTCACTGTAGCCACAGCAGGATTACTACTACTCCACCGCACCTCTTGCGAAGCAGAATCGGGAAGTACTGTGGCTTCTACCGTCCGCGTATTGCCGATGAAAAGCGACAACCGGTAAGGCGATACCATAACCCCTTCCACATCCGGTAAGATGACTGTTGGAGTTTTCTCTTCGAGTAGGTCGTCATTCTCCTTGCAGGAAAACAACGTAACTCCAAGTATTAAAAGTAAAATATTCTTTTTGTTCATCCTAATACATGTTTTTTAAATTTATATTCCTGACCTTCACCACATTACATACACAAAAAGTCCCACCGGGCACCTATCTGATATGTATCATTTCGTATCATCATTTTCTATTCAGGCGGCAAAGATAAGCAAATTATTTTGAACAGACCAAATAATTTTGCAAAAACTTGCCGGGGCATCTTAAATTTTGTTAAAGTCAGCAATGCTATGTTACAAACAATCCCGAACGGGGTGAAAGATAGCAGCCATCCTCTTTTTCAACGGAAATTTATCCTTGTTTCACACAATTAACGATTAAACCATAGTTATCTATATCATTTTTTTCATTAAGCCTGCACGGATAGCAATTTCAGTTGCGCTGTACAGCGATGAATATCTGGCTGCGCATCTGGCGTTTCGCGGCGGTACAACTCCGCATGAAGCATGGGAGTTGGTTAAAAATCAGTTGATAACGAGATTGTGATGAATTTCCGCACTGCCCATAACAAACCTGTATGCGCTAAATTGGTCGGGAATATATAATGGGCACCCCTAAAAATTGTTTTTTTGTAAAATTTAGGATGACCATGATTTCAAAGCGACACTTCCACCACATTCTCTCCTTTGCCCACCACAACGTTCTTGATTGTGGGTGCGCCGCCGCCGGATGGCGTTACCCACGGGGCTGAGCGTATTTTAACGCTAAACGATATGGAGCCACTCATTCAAATCACGGCTCAAAACAGGGACCTTTACTTATACTCCACCACCACCATGCTCCAATACTTCAGATACGGCAGCGTGAACGTGATGCCGCCCCCGCTGGGGCAAAAGGGGATGCTTTCGGCGGCCCCGCCATGGAGGTCGGGCGTGGCCACCCACACCTTGTCCACCTCGCCGGCAACGTCCAAGCGCAGGCAGGCGCCGGCAATTACCTCCGGCTCGGGCCGGAGGCCCTCCCTATCCCTCGCATCGTTTATCTGGTCGGCGGGGCAGGTGGCGAAGTTTACGAGGTGAACAAGCTGCCGGCTGCCGACCACCTTGCCCCACGCGGTAACCTTGTTGCGGCTTATGGAGTTGGAAATAGCCATTTTCTCATTCCTACAGGACAGGTTAACGGTGTTGCTTGTCTGCCCATCGCGTAGCAGGTTCTCGTAGGCCACCAAAAAATCGTAGTAGGACAGCAGCGCCTTCTCCAGCTCGGCGGTCATCGTCAGCGAGGAGTTGGGGTAATACTCGCTGCAGAGCATGTGCTCGCCCAGCTCGATGTGCGCCCCGCCGTGGGCAAAAATCACCGCATCGGCAAACAGCACCCCCGGCGTGTTGAAGTGGGTGCCACCCTTGCCGGGGTAATCGTAGTTCATGTAGCAGGCGTACACGGTAGGTTTTTGCGCGGTGCTTGAGGCCCTTAGGTTGCTGTAGCTGTTGTCCCACACCTCCTCGTAGCAGAAATCTACATCGCCCTGCGCAATCTGGGCCCTCCCGTTCCCGCTCACCACGTTCATTACCAACCGCTTATGGGGGTGCGCGGTCTTCATCGCGGTGATGAAAGGCAAAAAGCCGCCGGTCAAATTTACGGGGGCACCATCGTAGCCATAGGTGCCACTCCGACTGCCCAGCTGGTCAATGTGGTAGCCGTCAAAATCGTACACATGGTACACGTCATCGTTCTGCTGCGCCATGTACGCCTGCCAGTCCGGTAGGGCCGGATTCACGAGAAATATATCGCTCAGCCAGAAGGGCAGCGGGTGGTTGTCCTTTTCCCCGCGGTGGTTGTCCTTGAAAATGTACCATTGCTCCTGCACCCCATTGTCGGCGGCATCGTTCCACGCCCCGTAGCAAAGGTTGTACATCATCGACTTCATCCCGTAGCTTTTTGCCGCGGCGATATATTGCTCGGTGGTGGAGCGGAAGGTGGGGCGTCTGGCTATATCCGGCCACTCGGCCATTGGGTCCTCCCGCGCGCCCGCCAGCGGCTTATGGTGCTTGTAGAGCCAATCGTAGTATTGCAGGCCGTTGATGTGGTAGCGGTTCAGGTTGGCGATGATGCGGCTCACCTCGGCCTGCCCGATGTTGCCGAACTTTGACAAAAACCCGTAGCGCGGGAATTTTTTCCAGTCGCTGGATACATCCACGCCCACCGTGCCGAGCACCCGCCCCTCGCCGATGCTTTTGTCCACCAGCTCCACCATGTAGCCCTTGTAGTCCTCCGCCGGTGGGGTCCACGTCCACGTGGGCGATGCGAAAGCTTGCTCGGATAGCAGCGTGGCTAAGTGCCTGTACCTCACCACGATATTGCCGCCGCTCACCGCCTCGGCGAGGGTGAACGTTACCGTCTCGCCGGGGGCGTAGAGGGCCTTGTTGGTGTTGATTTCCACCAGCGGGGTGTTGGTGGGTGGCGCCTCTTGCGCCTCGCAGAGGCAGCGCTCCACCACCGTTACCGTGCAGGTGGCCGTTTTGCCGCCATCGGTGGTGGAGGCCGTGATAACAGCCTCACCCTCGGCGAGGCCCAGCACCCGACCGGCCCCATTCACCGCTGCCACCGATGGTGCGGAGGTGGCC
>BNTT01000023.1 GCA_025996815.1 Bacteroidia bacterium | reverse complement strand
TCGGTACAATAGAAGGGCTTTTATGGGGTCAATCTTTGATTTGACCATTAAAAGAATGGTCTTTCATGAGCCTATAAGATTGAAATATAATGCATTAACAAGGGCGACCTAAGCGCCTATACCAAATAAATTATTAATTGTGATTAAACCAACAGTTCAGGCATGTGCTTGCTGCTACTAATACCATAATCCAATACCAAATCTCTCTAACCCACCAAAATACTTTTTTTTTATTTAATTTTGCCACAATATATAATTTTTAATAAGTTACAAATCCTGCAGTAATGAAAGTGTCGAATTTTCGAGCACAAGAATAACGTGAAACGCCTTTTTCAATATGTTTTTCCAAATTTTGCATTCAGAATTGCGGCAAAGGTAGTAATTATTTTTGAATTAACAAATAATTTTGAGGATTTTTTTGCAATTGCAGAAAAAAGTAGCAAAAATGTTTGGTGGATTGCAAAAAGAAGACCGAAAGGCTTGAATATGAATATGGCTTTTTCCCTCACTCCGTCAAAAAATGCAGGCGATTTTGCAGGTTCACCTCCGCCATGCCGCCGTCCCACGTCCAAATAGCAGATTTTTTCTATTGCTCCCTTATTTTTAAGGGTGCCCTTAGTAGCAACGCAACGGCAATTCCCCCCCTTCCGTTCCCTTATCCCTTATTTGTGCCCAACGTATGCTGATAGACTTGCATAAACAATGCGTATTCCTCGGCAAATGTGTGTTGCTTATGATGTTCAGGCTGATTAAGAATATATTTGCATACCCTGTCAACATCCAATTTTGAGACGGAGAAAGCAGAACACGATGTTTGCCATTTGAATTTTCCAACACATAAGTGGTTTGAATTGATGAAAATTTCCGAAGCATTGGCAATCATTTCGGCTAATTCCTTCTCACTTAAGGCAGGGGTGCGCGAAACGAGAAAATGAACGTGGTCGGGATTAGCGTATATCGCATACATTTTGCAACTGTGATTATTCACAATTCCGGTGATGTATTTTTCGATTCGTTCGCGATGCGTTGAGGCGATAGCCGGAAATCTATCTTGTGTTGTGAAGACGAAATGCGTGTAAAGGTTATTGTATTTTATTTCCATAAAAGAAGGGAATAAGGGTGAAATTGTGGGGATGTTTGTTTGTGCGTGCTACTAAGGGTTCTTTTGAAAATAAGGGTTTTACATTTTCAGCGCTTTTACTGATTTCATCTTTTTCATATTTTTTGTCTTTCATAATTCAGGGCAGGGGCATAGACAAAAATTTGTCTACAATGGCGTCTGCTTCCAGTGTGTTGGGCATCTCTCTGTAATCCAAGCTTTTAACTGCAACTCCTCTTTTTTTCAAAAACAGGTCATTAACTGCATTTTCAAAATCTGTCATCGTTTTCATATAATTAATTCATTAATCCGCCACAAAAGTACATATAAATTTTTTATCTGCCAAATTATTTTTCACTCCATCAAAAAATGCAGGCGATTTTGCAGATTCACCTCCGCCATGCCGCCGTCTACGTCCAGATATAGCAGGTTCATTTCGGGGTAGAATTTTTTTAGGCGCTTTTCGATGCCGCGGGCTACTATGTGGTTGGCGATGCAGCCGAAGGGTTGGATGCAGACTACTTTGTTGATGCCGCTGCGGGCGTAGCAGGCTATTTCGGCGGGGATTGACCAGCCTTCGCCGAACTGGTTGGAGAGGGTCAGGATTTCGGCGGCGTATTCGGCTTTGGCGTAGACCGATTCTACGGGGTGGTGGAAGCGGTAGTTTTGCATTATTTTTTCTACCTTTTTGATGCGTATGTTGACGTATTTCCAAAAAGCGGGGTTGAGCGAGCGTTGCATCAGGGTGTTTTTCTTGATGCCGTTTTTGATGTTTTCCCGCGAATTGACAAAATATTGCATCACGAAGTCGAGGAACGGCGGAGTTGCCACTTCCATTCCCTTGGAACGCAGCCAGTTGGTGATGTATGCCTGCCCATAGTTGTTGTACTTCACATAAATTTCGCCAATCAGTCCGATGGGCGTAAACTGCTTGTTGCTCACGGCGATAGCATTGAACTCGTCAACCGCCTGTTTAAGAAGCCGTCGCAACTCCTTGCAATCTTTCTGCTTCACGGCTGCCACGCCCCTGTCCATATAGGAATCGAACAGTTGCTGCGTTTCGCCTTTTTTCTTCTCGCGGATGATGGTCGAACTGTACATCTGCTGCAAGGCATCGGCATATAAAATGGTGTAGATGAATATGTTAGCAAGTTTCAATGCCGGAAATTTGAATGCGCTCTGCTCGTTTTGATACACCGTGCCCGTTGCCAGCACCAGCACCGGAATGTCGACGAAGCCCGCATTCTGCAAGCCGGCTTTTATCTGTGCCACATAGTTGGTGGCGCGGCATTGACCGCCCGTTTGGGTAATCGCGACAACGATATTCTCCAAGTCGTATTCGCCCGACTGCAAGGCGGTGATGACGTCGCCCAATATCAGGATGGCGGGGTAGCAGACCTCGTTGTGTCCGTATTTCAAGCCCGCCTCCGCAGTGGCTTTGGATGTTTTGGGCAAGTTCACAAATTTGTAGCCCGCCAGTTCGGCGATGGCGGGGATGAATGGCGACAAAAAGTCGGCAAACCAGGGCGCGAGTATCGTCTTCTGCTTGTCTTCTTTGCCAAACCCCTTGCTGTAGCCTTTATACGGCGTGCTGTCTTTCGTAATATCGGTGCTCAATTTCAGCGACTCAATCAGCGACCGCAACCGCAGGCGGATAGACCCCGGACTTGCGATTTCGTCAATCCGCAGCACGGTGTGATTTTTTCCTGCCTGCCGCAAAATCTCGCCCGTTTCGTTCATAAAAAACGAATCGGGACCGCAGCCAAAGGAATTGAGTTGGATAAGTTGCACGTTCTGTGGCAGTTTTGCCACCTCCATCGCCGCCTGAATCACGCGGTCGGGATACGACCATTGCGAAACGAGATTCAACTCGTCGAAACCGCTGCTTTCTTCCGAGCGGAACACATCATCTGTGAGCACCTGCACGCCGAGGTCGGACAGGATTTGTCCCACTTTCTGATGCGTCAGCGGGTCGGCGTGATAGGGTCGTCCGGCAACGATGAAAACCAACTCGTTTGCCTTCACATACGTGTCGAGCAGCGTCTTTTGTTCCTTCTGCAACTGCTCATTCACCCTGTCCAATTCATTTACCGCCTTTTCAAATGCAACATTAAAGGTTTTTTTCGCAATTCCGAGCGACTTCAGATAGTCGCGACAGCCCTTTTTGAGTGTCTTATTGTCGTGAAACGTGATGACCGGCTTGTCGAACGGGATGCCGTATTTTTCTTCCACCTCCATCGAGCTGCGAATCACATCGGGATAGCCGCTCACGACGGGGCAGTTAAACGAATTGGTCGAGTGTTTCAACTCTTTCCGGTCTTTCACCACCATCGGATAGAAGATGCGGCTGACGCCTTGCTCCACCAGCGACAGGATATGCCCGTGCACCAGTTTCGCCGGAAAACAGATATTGTCGGACATCACATTGCCCACGCCCTTCTGATAGAGCGGAATGGTGGATTCGGGCGAAAGCACCACCTCAAAGCCACATTCGGCAAAGAGCGTGCGCCAAAAGGGGTAGTTTTCAAACATGTTTAGCACGCGGGGGATGCCAATGGAGGGTAAAGGGTGTGGGGTGGAGGGTAAAGGGTGCGGGGTGGAGGGTAAAGGGTCTTTTACCTTGTACCTTTCACCTTGTACCTCGAAAAGGATTTCATTCTTCCACTCAAAGGCATTATACCCTTTTGTTGGGGCTGTTGTTTCATTGAAAAACACCTTTTCACACTTGTTGCCGGCGTAACTTGTGTTGCCGTTGTCGAATTGGAAGCGCAGGACGGCGCACTGATTGGTGCAGCCCTTGCATTGCAGTTCCTTTGTTTGGATATGTTCGGCGTCCGGCAACTGCTCTGTGCCGGTGAATGCTGTGGTGTGCGGGTGGGCTTTCCACATCCGTTGGGCGTAGAGAGCCGCGCCCAGTGCGCCCATCAATTCGGGGTGGTCGGTGGAACTGATTGATTTGCCCGACAGCAGTTCGAGTGCCCGATAGACCGCGTCGTTGCGGAACGTGCCGCCCTGCACCACTATATGGTCGCCCAACACATTCAGATTGGCTATTTTCAGCACCTTGAACAGGCAGTTTTTGACTACGGAATAGGCTAATCCGGCGGCAATATCGCCCAGCGCGGCATTTTCCCGCAGCGATTGCTTCACTTTGGAGTTCATAAACACCGTGCAGCGCGAGCCTAAATCGCTCGGATAGTTTGCCATACACGCCGCTTGGGTAAATTCGGGCAGCGAGAGGTTCATCGTGGCGGCAAAATTTTGCAGAAACGAGCCGCACCCCGACGAGCAAGCCTCGTTGAGTTCGATGTTGGAAATCACGCCCTGACGGGTGAAAATCGACTTCATGTCCTGACCGCCGATGTCGAGCACGAACGACACGTCGGGGTCTACATACTGCGCGCCGGAGAGGTGCGCCATCGTTTCGACGATGCCAAAATCGAGGTTGAGTGCCGATTTTATCAAGTCTTCGCCATAGCCGGTGGCGGCAGAAGCCACGAATCGGACGGTGATTTTTTTCTCCGCCGCCTCTTTCTGAAAGGCGCGCAAGCCCTCCACCACTTTTTGCAGGGGGTTGCCCTTGTTGCTTGCGTAGTAGTTGTAAACGATATTGGAATCTTCGTCCGTAATCACGATTTTGGTGGTCGTGGAGCCGGAGTCGATGCCGAGGAAGCAGTTGATGGTCTGTCCGGCTGCCGGTTCGATGCGTTTCAGATGTTTTATTTTGCGGTTTTGCTGCCACAGGCGATAGTCCGTTTCGTTGGCAAAGAGGGCGGGGAGGATGTCTTTGCGCTCGCTGCTGTTTGCCGCTATTTTTTGGATGAGTGGGGGCAAATCCTGCACGGTTTGTTCGTCGGGATGATAGAGCGCACTGCCCCACGCGGGGAAAAACGCGCTGTTTTCGGGCAATATCCAATGCTCCTTTTCAATTTTCAGCGCATCCTGAAAAGCGTCGCGCAGGGCGGGCAAAAAAGTGAGCGGACCGCCGATGCAAATCACGTCCGGCTTAATCTCATTGCCCCGCGCCAAGGCGGTGATGCTTTGCAATGCCACCGCGTGGAGAATCGACATCGCAATGTCGGGCGCGGGAATGTTGCGCGAAATGAGGTTTTGAATATCCGTTTTGGCAAACACGCCGCAACGGCTTGCCACGGGATAAATCTTTTCGTATTGTGCGGCTTTCTTTCCGAGTTCATCGACCGAGATATTCATCAAATCCGCCATTTGGTCGATAAAAGCCCCCGTGCCGCCGGCGCAACTGCCGTTCATACGAATATCCGGCTGCTTCTGCGGCTCAAAAAACACCATCTTGGCATCCTCGCCACCCAAATCAATCAGCGTATGCGTCTGCGGATAGGCAGAGCGAATCACCTCAATCGCGGCGACAACCTCCTGTATGAAAGGAATGCCGGTGCGCTCGGCGATGCCCATCCCCGCCGAGCCGGTGATATTGACCGTAAATTCAGTGTCGGGAAACTGCTGCACCACCGCATTCAGTTCATCGGTCAAAACCTTATTGACATCAGCCTTATGCCGCTTATAAACCTTGTAAATAATCTCATTTACACCATTCAAAATAATCAGCTTCAATGTAGTGGAGCCAATATCTATCCCAATTCTGTAAGTATTTTTTGTTTCCATACGCCTAATTCCATCGTGAGCACAAAGGTACACAAAAATTTGGATATATCAAAATAATTTGCAGGCAAAATGCCGATAAAGTTATATCTTTTGCACCAACACTCGGGCAAATTTTTCTTCGCCGTTTATATAGGGAGTATATCTTTTCTCTTGAATTATATTATACCCTTTTTCCAACAAGCCGTTCAGTATTGGACGGGCAGATACGGCAAATGGTTTTTTATAGTTACTTGGAACATAGCAATCATCTATTAATAATGTTTTTGAATCGTCATATTTGATATATTTTTCAGGTATTTCTTTCAACGGCATTATTTTTAAATTTTTATAATTTGGGCTATTTTTTATGGGAATATTCGTAAACCAAGAGCCTGCCGCTCTTGTTAATTCTCTTTTTGGATTTAGATACCAATCAACTCTGTTGTATCCCGCCCATACTTTATTATCTTTAAAATAAGGAATGTAGGCGGTATTGATAGCGTTTGATATGTTGGAAATAATTAAAAACTTCTTGCCGCTTTTAACAACTATTTTCCAATACTCAATTGCTCTTGAAAATGGCGGATTGGTGCATACGATGTCTGCCTCTTCCTTGAGAATTTTCAACGAAAGCGGGTCGTCGAAACTGCCGGTGTATCCTTTGGGAGATTGTTTCTCTATCTTAATTTTTCCGTCTTTTCCAACTTCGTATGTAATTAGATATACCTGACCATCGCTTCCGGCACTGAATAAATCCACCGGACCGGAATAGTGCGTGCAAATCAGCTTTTTTAATTCCAAAGTTTTGAAATTATTTATGAAAAACAACGCAAAAGCAGAAGTTCTGTTCTCATTTATTTTTCCCTCTTTTTCATCGACCGCATCATCGCAATTGCAAAATACTACTTTATCTTTCCAAATCTCTGTGTCATACATTGATATTTCTTTTTCAATATCTTCGTATCTGGTGTAAAACTCGTCGTATTTTACTCTTTGTGCCCTTTTCAAAATATCCCTTTGAGATAGTCCTCGTTCTTTAAGCGTTGGTGTTGTCTTCTTTATAATTTTTACTGTGGTTTTTTTCTCGTCAATTTTAATGAAAATTTCCTCTACAAATGACTTGTGGGACGTAATAAAATTGACATAATCCCTAAATAAAACAGCATTGAAAAAATATATTTCCTTACTTTTTTCTTCCCTAAGGGCAATGAATTTTTCTTTAATATCCTTCTCTACCTGTGTCATATCTGCTACTTCGCACGAGAATAAATACCGGTAAATGTTCTCTTTCGATTTGCCCGTCATATTATTATATTCACTTAATCGCCGTTCCAAATCATTGGTTTTGCCAATTTTGCATTTTGAAAGTTCTAACGATGCCTGAACAATATAAATGTATTGTTTTGCCTTAGCCGTTCCATCCGTCTTTTCCATCGGTGTTGTTTTCATTCTCTATTCATTTTTCAACGTGAGCACAAAGGTACACAATTTTTTGGATATATCAAAATAATTTGTACTTTTGCGTTCAGTTATGACGATTACTGAATTGCAGGATAAATGGCAACACAACGCTGAATTTTACAAAACCGTGGAAGTTGGCAGTGGCGTACACGAATTTGTAAAGGAATTTTTTACGAGTTCCGATTTGTTGCGCCTGACGAGCACGCCTAAAAAAACGGGCAAATTCGGCACTTTTGTACACGACACGGAGGCAGGCGAGCGGGGCAGACCCGATTTTGTGATTTATGCCGCCGATGATGTGACCATTCCTGTTGAGGTGAAGTGCTTTGGGCGCATTAAGGAAGGCATTCCGCAACTTATGCGCTATCAACTTGATTACAGCAAGCAGTACGGCATTCTTACAGACGGCGGCGAATGGCGATTTTATCGGGCAGGGCAATATTCGCGCTTTCTTTTGCCGGATATTTTAGAAAAGCCAAAGGAATTTTTGGCTTTTTGGAATGATTATATCAAGCAAGAACACTACTATTCGGGGATTTTTAACCCCATCGGGCAATTGCAACTTTTTGATGAAAAACTTGATTTAAATGATAGCGAAAACCGTAAAATTTTCTTTGATGACACAACCAATCTTATCCGCAAATTTACGGTAAAAATGCGGGCAAGAGGCACTTTTGCTGATTTTGACGACAAAAAAGCACTCGAAACTTCGTATTCTTACCTCATTCAATTTATTTTGTTTAAGGTGATTGTTGATAATAACTATAAAAATTTCATAAAATGGTATGCTTCGCTTTTTAAAATAATAAGCAAATACATTTATGACACAGAAAATTATCAATCCATTTTAAATAACATTAAAGTGATTGCCGACTATGTTTCTTCTCATATCTACAAACCGTTTGCGAAAGAGCAAGAAACTATTAACAGCAAATTATTCAGCAATTTAGCAATCAATTTAAGTATTGACGATATTTCGCCCTGGCTTGACAATCTTGTTTTTATAGACAAGTATAATTTTGGAAATCTTAAAAACGAAATTTTTGGTTTTATCTACGAGAATTATCTCAAAGATTTGTATGGCGAAAACAAAGGACAATATTTTACCGACCCCGATGTAGTAAATGTTATGCTCGAAGAAGTTGGTTATACGGCACAAAATATTAAAAATCAGCAAGATAAAATTTCGATAATCGACCCGTCGTGTGGTGCCGGCACTTTCCTTTATTCTGCCGTTGATGCCATCATTGAAAGTTTCGGCAATAAATTTACCGAAATAGAGGCAAAAAAAATTGAAAAAATAATCAGCAGCAATGTTTTTGGGCTTGATATAGAGGAATTTCCATTATATCTTGCCGAAATGAGTATTTTAATGAAACTGTTGCCTTTGATTATCAATGATGATTTTGAAAATCCGATTGATGAGAAAATAAAAGTTTTCAAAACAAAAGACAGCATTTCCGAGTTTCTTGATGCCGGAATTGGTGCCGTAAATCCTGAAATTGATTATCCAACATTGTTTTCAAATACAGATTTAGGTTACCAATCATTTATGCGCGACAATAAAAATTTGCAGGAAATGATTGAGTCGATGCAAGGCACTAACGGCGAGCGGTTGCGTTTTGATTTTGTGGTTGGCAATCCGCCGTATGTGGGCTACAATGTATGTTGCAAGCAGAATGTTTTATTTACACAGAAAATTCAAGATAAAAACTATCATTCTATTTCAATGAGCAATGTTTATGGTGTAAATCTAAATACTGTTCCTGACAGGATAAAAGCGTATTCACCCAAACCAAATCTGTACGCATTTTTTGTGGCTTTGGGCTTGTCATTACTTAAAAAAGGTGGAAAAATGAGTTTTATTATTCCACAAACAATGCTTACCGCAGGCGATTTAGATGTTTTGCGTTATCATTTAGCAAAATTTGTAACTATCGACAAACTAATTACTTTTGGCGGTAATGTGTTTGTGGGTAGAGGTTTGGAACAGAAAAGAGCCGTTGCCACTTCTTCGCTGATTTTTGTTGTTACGAAAAAGAGACCCGAAACGAATCATAAAGTAGAAATTACAACCTTTAAACCATACGATGCCTCCCAAGGCGAAACATTTAAAGTCTATTTCAAAGGGAAACGAAAAAGCAAAGTAAAATATCTTTTGCAGTCTGAACTATTGGAAAGTGTTGAAAATTGGAATTTTATCAAACAGAATGAAGATGTTTTACGATTGATAAAAAAATATACAAAACACACGTTGTCAATTGAAGATTATCGAAAAAAACAGTTAAAGGATTACGATGAGGTTCAATTTGACAAAGGTCTTGTTTTTGATAAGAAATTTATTTCGCAGGAAAAATCAGATTGGCTTTTAGTAGAGAAAAATAAAAATAATTACGAGATTGGACTTTCTAATAATTGGATATCAAACACTTACATTCGTTTGCCGGAGGGTTCGCAAGGGCTGAAAATTTTTGAAAACAGATATAAAATTATTTGGAGGTATATGAATTTGGATAAATTCTATTTTTCGGATAAAAAAATTATGATTGATTTTAATTGGGCGATAATTTCCTCTGAAAATCAATCAGAAATAGTATTTCTGTTCTCGTTGCTTAATTCAAAAATTAATAGAAAAATTTTTGAATTATACTTGAAAAATAAAAACGAGCAAGCATTATTATTAGGAATTAGAGCAATTAAACAATATTTTCGCATTCCTAAAATTACGCCTGAAAATCAAAAAATTAAAGATGAAATTATTGAGAGAGCCGGAAAAATGCTTGATTTGGAAAAAAGAACTTTATCGGATTTTGTCGATTTTAAAGATTTTACAATACAAAAGTTTGAAAATGTCCAGACAGTGGGCACTCATTTGATTGTAACCTTTAATGGAAAGGACTATAAACTGCCAATCAAAGAAAAAGCAGAATTTGTAAAAAAACTTATTTCCGAAAAATATTATGACAACTCATTGAATTTCAATGGAAAAAATGTAACACTACAAGAACTCAAAAACCTCGAAGCCATTGATTTTGAAGAACAGGAAGAACTGAAAACACAGATTGACGATTTGATTTCGGTGCTTTATTTTGGCAGATGAATATCTCACCGGGTTATTTTTTCTTCGGAAACCACCCCTTCCGCACCCGTTCCCGCTGCTGAAACAACTCAATAATGCTCCAAAAGGACGAAAAGGCGAACACACCAAGCAGCGATGAATAAAACACCTCACGCACCAGCACCGCCGCCACCAACCCGCCAATGCCCATCAGCAAAAACACCCACCAGCACTTCACCCCAAAATGATACTCACTCTTAATGACAACAGGATGAAACAACCCAATTATCAAAAAAGTGAACAACCCAATCAGCAACCCCGTCAAATGATAAGCCGCAATAAATTCAATCATCAAACAATCATATAAATCAAAAAAATCACCCGAAAATCACAGTTCAGACTACCACCCAAAAAGCGGGAAATCCCGCATCATCGCATTCACCTGCTTGGCAACTTGCTCGATGATTGCGGCGTTTTCGACATTATTCAGCACGGTGTCAATCAAATCGACCACGTCGGGCATTTGATTTTCTTTCAGTCCGCGTGTGGTGATGGCGGGCGTTCCGAAGCGCAAGCCGGAGGTTTGGAACGGCGAGCGGCTGTCGAACGGCACCATGTTTTTGTTCGCCGTGATGTCGGCTTTCACAAGTGCCAATTCCGCCAGTTTGCCGGTCAAATCGGGGAATTTTGAGCGCAAATCCACCAGCATAAGGTGGTTGTCTGTGCCGCCCGACACGATGGTGTAGCCTTTGTCAGCCAATGCTTTAGCCATCGCGGCGGCGTTTTTCTTCACCTGCGTTTGATAAGTGATGTATTCGGGTTGCAATGCCTCGTTGAAAGCGACCGCTTTGGCGGCGATGATGTGCTCCAGCGGACCGCCCTGAGTGCCCGGAAACACGGCGGAGTCCAGCAATGCCGACATCATTTTGACTTCGCCCTTCGGGGTGGTTTTGCCCCACGGATTCGGAAAATCTTTGCCAATCAGGATAACGCCTCCGCGCGGTCCGCGCAGGGTTTTGTGGGTGGTTGAAGTAACGATATGCGCATGTTGCACCGGATTTTTCAGCAGTCCCGCGGCAATCAGTCCTGCCGGATGCGCCATATCCACCATAAAAATTGCGCCGATTTCATCGGCAATTTGGCGAATTTTGGCATAATCCCACTCGCGCGAATAGGCGGAGGCACCGCCGATGATTAACTTCGGTCGCTCGCGGTGCGCCACCTCTGCCAACTGTGCGTAATCGACCAAGCCGGTCGCTTCCTGCACATTGTATTCCAATGCGGTGTAGTTTAAGCCGGAGAAATTCACGGGCGAGCCGTGGCTGAGATGTCCGCCGTGCGAAAGATTCAAGCCGAGAAACTTGTCGCCTGGATTGAGGCACGCCATAAAGACTGCCATATTGGCTTGTGCACCCGAATGCGGCTGCACATTTGCCCACTCGGCTTTGAAAATCTGCTTCAGGCGGTCGATAGCCAACTGCTCCACCTCGTCCACCACCTGACAGCCACCATAATAGCGTTTGCCCGGATAGCCCTCGGCATATTTGTTGGTCAATACCGAGCCGGCAGCCTCCCGCACCTCATCGCTCACAAAGTTCTCAGACGCAATCAGTTCGATGCCTTGAGTCTGGCGTCGCTTCTCGTCGTCAATCAATCTAAAAATCAAATCGTCCCTTTTCATCGCTGTTTATGTTTTATGTGTTTAAACAAATTTGCCGCAAAGGTAGTGAAAAAAACTCATAATTCATAATTATTTTGTACCTTTGCCGAGTTATAAATAAATAAAAATTGAGTGTTATGAAAACGTTACCGATAGGCATTCAGTCGTTTGAAGAATTGCGCAGTGCAGGCTATTTGTATGTGGATAAGACACGAGAGATAGAGCAACTGACTCGTTCGCATATAGTTTTCCTCTCTCGCCCGCGCCGTTTTGGGAAGTCGCTGCTGGTGAGCACGCTGGGAGAGCTTTACAAGGGCAACAAGTCGCTGTTTGAGGGGCTTTACATCTATGATAAGTGGGATTGGACGCAGCAATATCCCGTCATTCGGATAGACTGGACGAGTATCCAACACTCCAATGGGGAGGATATCGAAAAGGATATGCGGGGCTTTTTACAGTCCATTGCCACAACCAATGATATAACCCTTACCCGTCCGTTTGCCTCCGGCTGTTTTGCCGAATTGATTGAGGCATTGCACCGCAAAAAGGGTCAAAAGGTGGTGGTGCTGATTGATGAATATGACCGCCCCATACTCAATTCTGTAGGTAAACCCGAAGCAGAGGGCATCCGTGCATTTCTTCAATCATTCTACATGATATTGAAAGGAACGGACGACCATCTGAAATTTGTCTTTCTCACCGGCGTAACCAAAGTGGCAAAAGTGTCGATTTTTTCGGTATTGAACAGCCCCAACGACATTACGATAAACAATAAATTTGCCTCCATCTGTGGTTATACACAGGAAGAATTGGAGCGCGATTTTTCGGAATATATCAGCGATACGGCAAACCATTTTAGTATGACACCAAATGAATTGCTGAAAAACATTCGCTTATGGTACGATGGCTACACTTGGGATGGTCAAACATCGGTTTATAACCCGTTTTCTACGCTGATGTTTTTTAATAATCAAAAATTTTCCAACTATTGGTTTGAAACCGGTACGCCCACGTTCTTGATTAATCGGCTTAAAAAGCGTAGCCTCGCCAAAACGGTATTAGAACCAATAGTCGCAGACGCTACAGCGTTCAATAGCTACGACCCGGATGCTATCGGAGATATACCTTTACTGTTTCAGACCGGCTATTTGACCATCAAGGGCGAACGATTGGTGGGCATAGAGCCGGAATACACCCTCAAAGTGCCTAATTTGGAAGTGAGGGAATCCTTGATGAAGCACTTGTTGAATGCCTACACCCAATATCCTGTGGAACAGCTGGGAACGCTTGGAAGAGCAATGCTGCACCAAATCCGCAATTGCGACGAAGAAGGCTTGACAGATAACTTGCGCAAGATGCTCGCCGGGGTGCCCTACAATTTGCAGCCGGAAGCCGACACGACCGAAAATGCCAACGAAGCCCGCTACCACATTATATTTCAGGTGTGGATGACCCTGCTGGGCTTCACGGTAGAGAGCGAAAAGCCAACCGACCGCGGACGAATGGATATGGTGCTGCTGCAAGACGGGCTGGCAATAGTGGTGGAGGTGAAATACCACGCCAAAACGAAGCTCAAGACATTGCTCAAACAAGCCATCGCTCAAATCCGCGAAAAACGTTACTACGAGCCATTCCTTGGGCAACAGATGATTCTCTTGGGGCTTGCCGTTAGCGGACGGGAGGTGGGCTGCCGGATGGAGGTGCATCCCACCAAATAGTTACTTCTTTTTTTGCACACTCCAACCAAATTTCCCGATGAAATCGCCCATTCCGTAATACCCGCCGTGCGAATAGACGAGCAGTTGGGCTTTTTCCAGTTCGAAGGCTCCCGTCGCGGGGTTGATAAACTTCTCGTCTGCCAGAATATTCACGACCTCCGCGATAAACATATCGTGCGAGCCGAGCGGGAGGATTTCTTTCACGCGGCATTCGATGCTCAGGGGCGATTCCACGATGTAGGGTGCCTGCACAATCGTCGATTTGCCCGCAGAAAGTCCCATTTCATCGAACTTGTTGTAATCTTTTCCCGAGCGCACGCCGCACCAGTCCGTTGCCCGCGCCAATTTTTCGGTCGTCAGGTTGAGCACAAACTCCCTGTTCTTTTTGAGAATGGCGTGGGAGTGCCGCTCCGGGCGCACGGAAATGTAGCACAGCGCAGGGTCTGAGCAAATAGTGCCCACCCAGGCGACCGTCAGGATGTTGTGTTCCGACACATCGCTACCCACGCTCACCATAATGGCGGGGAGCGGATAAATCAGCGTGCCGGGCTTCCAATTTTGCTTCATGGGGGCAAAGGTACAAAAAATTTTCCGTGTTTATCTATTGAAGAATTATTACTACCTTTGCAGCATGGCAGAGATTAACAGTCGATGACAACAGCATATCTGGCACTTGGCACGAATCTGGGCGACAAAGCGCGCAATTTGCAGACGGCGATGGATTGGCTCAACCGGCAGGCGGGAACTATCACCGCGTGCTCGTCTGTCCACCGCACTGCTCCCTGGGGCTTTGAGTCGGCAAACGAATTTTTGAATATGGCGGTGCGCATCGACACGGATTTGCCGCCGCTCGACCTGCTGCACGCCGTCAAAGCCATCGAACGGCGTATGGGACGGCTCCCAACGCGCGACAGCGGCTATCACGACCGCCTCATCGACATCGACATCATCCTCTATGGCAACGTAACGTGCGCCTCCGACGAACTCACCCTGCCGCATCCGCTCTATCGGCAGCGTCCATTTGTGCTCAACCCGCTAAACGAAATAAAAGACGTATGAAACTGCTTGAAAACGACACCCTGTTGCTGCGCGCATTAGAGCCGGAAGACCTGGACACGCTCTATCGCTGGGAAAACGATACGGAACTGTGGCACGTTGGCTCCACGCTGACGCCCTATTCCAAATTTACGTTGCGGGAATATCTCGCGCAACAGCAGCAGCACGACATTTTTCAGACCAATCAACTGCGCCTGATGATTATCGAAAAGCAGTCGGCAACGCCCGTCGGCACGATTGATTTATTCGATTTCGACCCGCTGAACGGGCGGGCGGGCATCGGCATTTTGGTGGATAAGCCCTTCCGCGGGCGAGGATTGGCGATGCAAAGCCTTCAACTGATGGCGGACTATGCGTTTGAAATACTGCACCTGCAACAGATTTATGCCCACGCGCCGCTCACCAACCAGCCGAGCCTCCGCCTGCTCCAAAAAGCAGGCTACGAACAAAGCGGCGTGCTCAAAAATTGGCTAAAAACCCCCTCCGGCTATGCCGATGTGGCGGTGATGCAGCGGCTCATTGCCTCGCCGACCTTAAATATGTAATCCGGCGAAATGATTGGTAAATCGGATTGAAAGTCATCTTTGCTGTAAGTATGCGTTTCAATTATGGTTTCGCTTCCCTGTTTTGCTTGTCGCCCGAAAGGGCGGGATTTTCATAACCTTAAGTTTGCGGAGAATTTAAAATCCGGGTAAAAATCTTTACTTTTGTTGTGAGAAAGAAAAGATTTAACCGAATTCTATGTTAATATCCAAACAAAACTCAATAAAAAATCACTAATTTAACATTATTTAAGCAATAGACTTTTTCAGAGGATTAAGATGATCTTCCTGATAAAAGACTTTGCTGTTTACTACTGCAAAAATGCAATGAATAAGTTTGTTGCGCACATTGTTGATGATTACGCCCTCGTGCTTGCCTTCTGCCCGTTTTCGCTCATAATATTGCCGCATCTTCTTATCGTGCCGTATCGCACACAGTGCCGCCTGTGTGAGCAACTTCTTGATTTTCTTGTTGGCAAGATGGCTCACATGGGGGTGCGTGTTCAGGGCTGTGCCCAGTCGTGGTCGGAAGATTGCTTGGATGTTGCCCCTACGGATGAGATAGCTGAAAACCTTACGAGCACTAGCGTGGGGCAAGGATCGGGTCGCGTTCGGAAGGAACCATGAGATATTTAACATTTTTAAATACTAAACAAACTATTTTTTCGTTATATATAGCATGAAAAATAAAAATAAAAACAAAGATGGCTATATTTAAGAAACATTCGTTGCAATTGTCCGAGTTATTGCGATTGATTCCGGAAGAGGTTTTTGTCGAAATAGCCCGGAATACCCAAGTGGATTATTATGCTAAAGTGCTTAAAGGGAAGATGGTATTTAACATGCTGTTTTATGCCATGTTAACCATCGACAAGTTGGGTCAGCGCGGTCTTGCCGACGTGTTTTCTTCTCCGCAGTTCAGACTATTGTTCAATGTTGAAACGGACAAAGAAACATTGTCGCACAGTTCGGTTTCCGAACGTTTGTCAAGTCTGAATGTTGAATTTTTTGCGCAGGTTTATGAGTATATATTAGCGGCATTTTCGCGCCTGTATCCCGCCCGGAGCATTGCCGGTTTGCAACTACAACGGGTGGACAGTTCGCTGGTGGCTGAAACATCCAATAAATTGAAGGAAGGCATGACCTGCGGCAATGAATACAAAAAGAAAAAGATGGTCAAATATACGCTCAACTACGATGGCATGTACGGCACCTGTACGGCTGTGCACACGGAAGAGAAATATGCTAATGAATCGTTGGCGTTGCCGGAAAACGTAAAGGAGCATTTCAAACGGACGCCTGACCATGCCCTGGTATATGTGTTTGACAGAGGTCAATCCTCCGGAAAGGCATTCAGTGAAATGAAATCCAACCAAGGCTTGCTCTTTGTTGGGCGTTTGATGGAGAACAGAAAATTGGATGTCGTTAAAAATTTTGATTTGACTTTAAACAGGTTATTTTCCGTGTTATCCGCTTTCGTCCGGCAGATAGCGACCAGGATATTCTGCTGATAACAAACATATTGAATCTGCGGGCGGAAACCGTTGCTCAAATGTATCGTCGCCGGTGGAACATTGAAGTTTGGTTTCGCTTCTTAAAACAGGAGTTGAATTTTTCACATTTCCTGTCCCTGAATGAAAACGGCATCCGAATCGTGCTGTACATGACTCTGATTGTCGCCATACTGATAAGGATTTACAAGCAGGAAAATCAATTGGGCTACAAAACAGCCAAACGGAGAATGGAAATAGAGCTGCAAGAGCTTATCATTGCTATTGCTGTCGTGCACTCAGGCGGCGATTTGAAGCGTTTGAATTTACCCGCGCCATAAGCCGTTTCCCGGTAAAAGCCGGGGGGTGTACCGGTTTTTCTTCCGACCACGACTGGGCGATGCCCTACGCTATTGCTCAAAGGCTTTCAGCCTTAACCTGACGGCTATGCCCTAACGGGATGAAAAATGTGCCGTCCCTTAATCAGGAATTATTTAAAATGAAAAAGGGAATTTTCACAAATTCCCTAATTCATCTTATTAACCTTAAAATCTAATACTATTATGAAAAAACTACATGCAAAGGTAGGGGGTTTTTGTGGATTTGCCAAATTTTTTTCTATAAAAATCTTTAATTTAATGTTAAAAATGCTTATTTGGCATAAATTTGTTCCATTATTCCGAATAATTCTTCCTTTGTGGCAGCGCGGAGCATCGCTATTCGGGTGGGTTTGAAGTCGGGGATGCCCTTGAAAAGCGGGCTTGCAGCGATATGTCGGCGGCTGTGCAAGATGCCGCGCCGCTCGTCTAAGCGTTCGACACTTTGGCAGATTTGTTGCTTCAAGACCGACAAATAGTAATCAAACGGCTGTTTTTCGGGCAATTCGCCGGTGTTGAGATAGTGCTTCATCGCCTGAAAAATCCACGGCGCGCCGATGCTGCCGCGCCCCACCATCACCGCATCCACGCCGTAGCGGTCGAAAGCCTGCCTTGCCCGTTCGGGTGAGTTGATGTCGCCGTTGCCGATGATGGGGATGTGCATCCGCGGGTTGTTTTTGACCGCACCAATCAGCGTCCAGTCGGCTTCGCCGGCATACATCTGAGCGCGCGTGCGTCCGTGAACAGTGAGCGCGGCGATGCCGCAATCCTGCAATCGCTCCGCCAAATCGACGATAATTTGATTGTCGGCATCCCATCCCAAGCGCGTTTTGACCGTCACCGGCACGTTCACCGCCTTGACCACCGCCGCCGTGATTTCGAGCAACTTGTCGGGCGTGCGCAACATCCCCGAACCGGCACCCTTGCCGGCGACTTTCTTGACCGGACAGCCGAAATTCAGGTCGATGACATCGGGCTGTGCCTCCTCGCAAATCTGCGCCGCGCGCACCATCGCCTCCACCTCCCTGCCATAAATCTGCACCGCCACGGGACGTTCCTCGTCCGACACCTCCAACTTGCTCTGCGTCTTGCTGATATGCCGAATCAGCGCGTCGCTCGAAATAAATTCGGTATAAACCATATCCGCGCCAAACTGCTTGCACAGCAGCCTGAAACCAATATCCGTCACGTCCTCCATCGGTGCCAAAAACACGGGATAGTCATCAAATGTCAAATGTCCAATATTCATCAAACAGTTTTTTTACCGCTTCCATATCCACCTCGCGCCCCAATTCCTGCTGCATCGAGGTGACGCCCTTATCCACAAACCCGCAAGGGTTAATCAGCGTGAAATAACTCAAATCGGTGTTCACATTCAACGCCAAGCCGTGCATCGTGACGTAGCGACTGCACCGCACGCCAATCGCGGCGATTTTTCGCGTCTGCCGCGGGTCGTCCCTGTCGAGCCACACGCCCGTTGCGCCGTCCAATCGCTCGCCGCAAATCCCAAACACCGCGAGCACGCGAATAATCGCCTCCTCCAAGCGGTGAACGTAGCTCTTCAGCCCGATATGAAACGCCTCCAAGTCGATAATCGGATAAACCACCAACTGCCCGGGACAGTGGCAGGTGATGTCGCCGCCGCGGTCAATCGCAAACACCTCAATGCCCCGCGCCGCCAAAGCCGCCTCCGAAGCAAGCAAATTGGACGCCAAACCGTGCTTCCCCAACGTAAAAACGGGCGGATGCTCACAAAAAACCACCGTATTTTGCACCGCCTCCCCCGCCGCCTTCTGCCGCAAAGCCTCCGCAAAAAGAGCCTGCTGCTGCTCATAAGCCTGCCCATAGGGGATAAGCCCCCAATCCAAATGCTTTAACATGATGGCAAAGGTACGAATATTTTTGGATAAAAAAATCAAAAATTTTCACTACCTTTGCACTCGTCAAAAGAAGAGTGGCAAACGAAAAATGAATATCACCATTGACATTGGCAATTCGTCGTGCAAAATCGCGCTGTTTGAGAAGAACAGGCTTGTGAGGTCTTTTCCTGTTAATGAATTGACTGAGAAGGGCTTGCTTGGGGTTTTGGACGGGCTTAGCGTGGATGCGGGAATTTTGTGCTCGGTCAAAAAAGACGAGGCTTGGCTTTCGGAATTACTGTCGAAAAGGGTAAAGCATTTTTTCACTTTGACGCCGCAACTGCCTTTGCCTCTGGCGATTGACTATCAAACGCCGCAGACATTGGGGATGGACCGCGTGGCGGCGGCGGTGGGTGTCCGGGCGCAGCATCCGAATGCCAATCTGCTGGTCATCGACATTGGAACGGCGATTACGATTGATTTTGTAACCTCCGAGGGCGTTTACAAGGGTGGAAACATCTCGCCCGGACCCGATTTGCGATTCAAGGCTTTGCACGCCTACACCGAGCGGTTGCCGCTGGTGGACACAGAGGGAGCATTGCCCGCGTTTGGCTACGACACCGCGACGGCGATTCGCGCGGGCGTAGTGGGCGGAATCGTCCGCGAACTGGACGCTTACATCGACGAACAGCAAAAAAATGCGGCTGTTTTGACATTTTTAACAGGAGGTTCCGCTTTTTATTTTGAAAACAAATTAAAAAATCGCACCTTTGCAGACGAAAACTTAGTCCCGAAAGGACTTAACGCAATATTAAATTTTCAGAAATGAGTTATTTAAAGAAAGAATTATTTAGAATAAAAAAAATGACTATCTGCAATCATACTACTTGGCTTGCGCCCCTTGTCCCGCAGGGACAGCACTTTATTAACCGTAGGCTTCAGCCTACGGGGGGGCACCTTGCCTCCCCCATAGTCCCGCAGGGACGGCACTTTATTAACCGTAGGCTTCAGCCTACGGCAGGGCACCTATGGTCAGACACCTCCTCCTCCCCCATAGTCCCGCAGGGACGGCACTATCAAGTGTCACCCCTGCGGGGTGAAGGTTGTGTGTGGCGAGCTGTCCGTAGGCTGAAGCCTACGGTTAATAAAGTGCCGTCCCTGCGGGACTATGGGAGGAGGGGGAGTGCGCCTCTCCGTAGGTTGCGCTTCGCTCCACCTACGGTTATGCACATTCTGTCCCTGCGGGACAAAATCGGAAATTGCTTGCAGGAAATGCTATTTAGTGGTACAATGGCAGATAATCGTAAAAAAGAAGTTAATGAATTATTAAAATAAAAAAAATGAATACATTCAAGCGAATACTCGTGGCGTGTTTACTGACGGCGGCTCACTGCCCGGTAATCTGCGCGCAAAGTGCTAACACCAACTCGTCCTACACGCGCTACGGCTATGGGCAGTTGGCAGACCCCAGCGTTGCCTCCCAGCGCGGGATGGGCGGCATCGGCTACGGCTTGCGCAATCCCAAAAACATTAACCCGCTCAATCCGGCGGCGTTTTCGGCGGTCGATTCGATGACTTTTATGCTCGACTTCGGGCTGAGAGGGCAGGTGGGCTTTTTTGACGACAACGGCAACAAGAATATGCGGTGGAATGCGGGGCTGGAATACATCGCCGTACAGTTTCCCGTGTCCAAAAAAATCGGCATCGGCGCAGGCATTGAGCCGGTCTCCTACGTGGGCTACAAATACGGCAACAGTGAAACTTCGTCTGTACCCGGCAACACCACCTACAAACAATACGAAGGCTCGGGCGGGATAAACAAGTTTTACGGCAACATCGCCTACGAATTTAACCGCCTCTCTGCCGGCGTGAAAATCGGCTACATGTTTGGCGACATTACCCATTCGAGCACCTCGTCGTTCAGCAGTTCAAGCATCGACCGCACCACTTGGAGCGACTCCCTGCACGCAAGCGGATTGAGCCTCAACTTTGGATTGCAATACCGCCATCCGCTGAGCAACAACACAGAGGTGGTGATTGGTGCCGTTTTCGCACCACAAATGAATTTGAACTCGCGCTACAGCACGTCAGAAATACAATACAGTAGCGCAGGCACTATAACAAACGACCCCAAATACTCGGGCGACCTCAATCAACGTTTTCAGATGCCTTCAACATTCGGCATCGGCGCGACCTATCACAAATACAACAAATACACTGTTGGCGCAGACCTGACTTTCCAAAATTGGGCAAGTGCTCAGTTTGGCGGCAAGACAGACACGCTCACCAACCGCCTGAAAATCAACCTTGGCGGCGAATATGTCCACACACTGCACTACCGTGCGGGAGCATATTACAGCGGCTCGTATTTTGAAACGGCGAATGGCAGCGGTTATGACGAATACGGCGTTTCCATCGGCGTAGGCATCCCGATGCTCGACCGCCGCTCGTATCTCAACTTCGCGGTGGGGGGCGAAATGCTCCGTCCCAAAGTCAGCGGGATGATTAACGAATATTATGTGAAATTTACAGTCAGTTATACATTCAACGAATTGTGGTTCAGAAAACGCAAAATGCTGTAATCCTGCTGCTGGGGTGCTGCTTGCTGACCGGTGCGTGTCAGCCCAAAAGCAAGCTGGCGACGGTGGACGTGAACGTGGTGGAAAAGCCCCTCACGCACGCCGAAGACATCGTGTCGCTGATTTCCGACTCCGGCATCACGCGCTACCGCCTCACCGCCAAAGTGTGGGACGACTATGTCGACTACACCCTCTTTCCGGAGGGCTTCTATATGGAGCAGTTCAACGAATCGCTCCAAATCGTGAGCAGCGTGAAAGCCGACACCGCCTATTACTACCGCAACAGAGACCTCTTCCGCCTGATTGGCAACGTGGACATACAAAATCCGACAGGCGACCGCTTCGAGACCTCCGAACTCTATTGGAATCGCCTCGCCGCCCCCAACTCGCACGAAGCCATCTACACCGACTCCTTCATCAAAATCACCCGCAACGGCGACCTCACAACCGCCTACGGCTTCAAGTCGAACAGCAACATGGACGACTACACCATGTACAGAAATTCTTTCGAGATAGCGGAAGATAAGATTGAGAAAAAAACGGAATAAATGATAATGGATATGAAGACAGAAAAAAAAGTAGAAGTAAGCTCGCAGGCAAGCGAGCAATCGTGGTGGAAATGGGTATTTATTTCCATTGCCGCAGTTATTTTTGTGGTGATGCCACTGATGAGCCTTGATGCCGGAATTTCGACAGACGAGGATATGTACCAGTACCCGCAGGCACTGCTTGTTTACGAATACTATGCTTCTATGGGGCAAAATACCTCCTATATCAGCAACAGTATTGGAGATATGAAGTATTGGCCTCTTGCCTTTGACACTTTCACGGTTTTTATTGTCAAAGCACTTAATATCGACGACTATATGACAGCGCGCCACGTTTGCAATGCCCTCGTGGGTGCCTTTCTGATGCTATTCGTTGGGCTGCTGGCAAGGTTAATCGGTGGCTGGCGAGCAGGTTGTATGGCTCTGTTGCTGATTTTTCTCTCCCCGCACATCGTCGGGCAATCATTTAATAATCCAAAAGATATACCTTTTGCAGCCTGTGCAATTGGTGCCATTTACTACATTGCGTGGTTCATAAAAGAGTATCCCCATCCGACACTAAAAACAAGTCTGAAATTGGGTCTGATGATGGGTGCATCACTCGGTGTGCGCCCCGGTGGATTTCTATTCTTTGCATACTTTGGACTGTTTGTGCTGGTTTACTACTTGATGGTCAATAAGCCCAAGCAGTATTTTTCCAAGGGAAACAGAGCGATTCTGAAAAAAATCTTTGCGCAGGCGGCAGTTGTGTTGGGTGCAATGCTTGGGGTGATGTTCATTTTGTGGCCATACGCTTTGCGCGACCCGCGGCACCACATTGTTTTCTTTTTTAAACTTCTCTCCCACATTCCGGTAGAGTTGTATCAAATTTTTGAAGGCAAATCTATTTGGTCGAAAGATTATCCATGGTACTACACCCTGAAATATATTGGCATAACCTCCCCTATAGCGGTCCTAATAGGGGGGGGGGGTACAGTTATTTGCGGCGGCGCGGCAGCAACCGAAAGGCTACTTTTGGACATTCGTGCTGCTGTTTTGTTTTGCCTTTCCCCTTTTTTGGATTGCTTACACCAAAGCCATCGTTTACTGCGGCTGGCGGCACTCAACATTTGTTTACCCCACGCTGGTGGTCGCCGCGGCGTTGGGCTTTAATTTTTTGGTAAATTGGGCAAAAAACAAAAAGGTGAAAATTGCTCTTACCGTCTTGCCGGTTGTTTTGCTGTTTGACCCGCTTATTTTTACAATAAAAAATCATCCCTACGAATACACCTACTTTAATCGGTTTGTGGGAGGCACCAAAGGTGCTTACGGCAACTATGAAATGGATTACTACGACCACACAACACGCGAAGCGGCGGAGTGGATATTGGCGGATGTGGCAAAAAACGGTGCGCCTGACAATACGCGCAAAACGCGAATAGTAGCGTGGCATCTATCCTCGGTCAACTACTTTTTCCGAAACGATACCGCCCGATTTTCAGTTGATTTTGTGCGTTGGAATGAGCGCGGGTTCAGCGATTGGGACTATGCGATATTTCCCGTTACCGGAATAGAGCCTTCTTTGCTACGGAGCAAAGCAGCATTCCCTCCCAAAAATGCAGCCTGTCAAATCAAAGTTGATGGCGTGCCGATAGGGCTTGTGCTGAAGCGCGAAGACCGCTCAACCTACTATGGGCATATCGCGTTTCAGCAGAGAAATTTAGACGAAGCATGGACGCAATTCAAAAAAGCATTTGAATACGATGCCTATGATGAACAGGCTCTGTACAATTTGATTCAAATCTTAGCGACAGGGAAGCCTGAGGATATAGATTTTGCCATGAAGTTGACAAATTTTTGGTTAGACTTCCACAAAAACAACATCGGTGCACTCTATATGTTGAGAATGCTTTATCTCAGCAAAGGTGACTCAGCAAATGCTTTGTCTGTAGCCAAAACCATCACCGAACTCAACCCCCGACTAATAGAAAGTCTATGGCTTACTGCCAATGTCTATGTGGAACAAAATAATTTCAAATCGGCAGAGGAAATCCTGAATAAAATAATCACTTTGCAGCCCGATTACAAGGCAGCCTACGAACTCCTTGAGTATTGCCAACAGCGGTGAAGCAAATAAGTGAGAGGCTGAATGCGCTAAACTAATAATCACGCCAATTCCACCACCGTAACGCCCGCCCCACCCAACTGCACGTGCTCATCCTGATAATTGGCAACGCCTGCGGCGGTGTGGAGATAGTCGCGGGTGATTTGGCGCAGTGCGCCGGTGCCGGTGCCGTGCAGGATGCGGACGCGCCCGGCATTGCATTGGATTGCGTCGTCGAGGTAATACATCAGGGCTTGCAGGGCTTCGTCGGCTCGCATCCCGCGCAGGTCTAATTCCATGCTGAAATTTTGTTTTTTGGCAGACAGCGTGTCGGCACTATTGGCAAGTATGATTTGCGGGCGGGATGACTCCTTTTTCAGCCGGCTGCGGCTGGTTTTTTCCAATTGGCTGATTTTGCTCGTCGTTTTTAATGCGCCGAAGGCTACAACGGCGTTTTTGCCCTGAATTTCCAACACTTCGCCCGCCGTTTGCTGCCCGCGAATGCGGACGGTATCGCCAACGGCGATGGGTGAAGGGTAGAGGGTGGAGGGTGGAGGGTAGAGGGTGGAGGGTGAAGGGTGGAAGGTAGAGGGTCTTTCACCTTTCACCTTTAACCTTTCACCTTCTACCTTTAATCCTTCACCTTTTACCTTCAACCTAACTTCGTTCAAATTTTGCCGCGCTGCCTTCGTCCGTTCCTTCTCTGCCTGTGCCTCTTTGATTTCGCGGATGGTTTTTTCGATGGTGGCGTTGGCTTCGGCGAGGAGTTTTTCGGCTTCTGCTTGGGCTTGGGCGATGATTTCTTTGCGTTGGGTTTCTACCTTGTCGAATTTGGCGGTGTAGCGTTCGGTCAGTTCTTCGAGGTGTTTTTCCTGTTGGTGGATTTTTTGTCGCTTGTTTTCCCAATACCGTTTGTCGCGGACGATGTCTTGCAGGTATTTGTCCATCGCGACGTAATCCTGCCCCACAATGTCGGAGGCTTCGGCAATCACGTCTTCGGGCAAGCCTATTTTGCGGGCTATTTCGATGGCAAACGAACTGCCGGGGTTGCCGATGGAAAGGCGAAAAAGCGGCTGCATCTCGTGGCGGTCGTAGAGCATCGCGCCATTGACCACCCCCGCGTGATTTTCGGCAAACGATTTGAGGTTTTGATAGTGCGTGGTGATAATGCCAAAACTGCCCTTGTCGTTGAAACGGTGCAAAAGAGCCTCAGCGATGGCACCCCCAATCTGCGGCTCGGTGCCGCCGCCAAATTCGTCAATCAGCAGCAGCGAGTGGGCAGACACGTTTTTGACCATCGCCTTCATATTCGTCAAGTGCGAACTGTAGGTGCTCAAATCATTTTCAATAGACTGCTCGTCGCCAATATCCAAGAAAATATCCTTGAAAATACCCACTTTGGAGCGTTCGTCCACCGGAATTAAAAGTCCCGATTGCAGCATATATTGCAGCAGCCCAACGGTTTTCAAGAGCACCGATTTGCCGCCGGCGTTGGGTCCGGAAATGATGAGAAGCCTATCACCCTCTACCTTATACCCCTTACCCAGTTCCAAATCCAGCGGCACCACCGGCTTCTTCTGCTTGCGGTGCGAAAGCAGCAGCAGGGGGTGAATGGCGTGAATCCAGTCTATAAGCGGCTGATTTTCTACCGTTGGCAAGGTGGCGTCGATGCTTAGGGCAAACAGTGCTTTGGCGCGGATAAAGTCGATTTGCGCCAAAAATTGGTAGGATTCGCGGATTTCCGGTGTCAGCGGGCGAATTTTGTCGGTGAATAGCGTCAGGAGGCGGATGATTTCGCGCCTTTCCTCGCTTTCCAGTTCGCGAATCTTGTTGTTGGCTTCCACCACCTCGGCAGGCTCAATGAAAACGGTCTTGCCGGTGGCGGATTCGTCGTGCACAATGCCGCGCAACTTGCGTTTGAAAGCGGGCGAAATCGGTATCACGAGCCGCCCGTCGCGCATGGTGGGCGCCACGTCTTTTTCGACCAGCCCCTCCGCCTGCGCACTCCGCAAAATGCTGTTGAGCGTCTTTGAAATGCTGTTGGCAGTCTGCGCCAACTGCCGCCGAATCTCTGCCAATTCGGGCGAAGCACTATCCTTAACGTGCCCAAAAGGGTCAAGAATCCGCTCAATCTGCCTGCACAAATCGGGAAAAACGGGCACGTCGGCAGCCAAAGCCTGCAAATGCGGGAAATAGCCCCCCCTGCCCCCCTCAGGGGGGAGAGGCGTTGCGAAAAATTTCACGATAGTGTTGATAGTATCCAGCGACCGCTTAATGTCAAACAATTCATTTTCAAGCAAATAAGTGCCATCAACGCGAATTTTCTTTAATGCCTCGCGCACATCGAAAAAGTTGTCGGACGGGAAAGCATCGGCATCGCGCAGCACCTGTGTCATCTCGGCAGTCTGATGCAGCAGCGTCCGAATCGCCTCCGGCTCGGCAGAAAAAGCCATCTCCTCCACCTTTTCTGTCCCTAATGGCGAGAGGCAGCGCGCCGCCAGTAGTTGGCGGATGTTGTCGAAGGCTATTTTTTGTTCGTAATTTTGGGGGTAAATCATTGCTTTGTGCGAAAATTCATCTTTGACAAAATTTTTTACCCAAATAAGTGGCAATCGCAGAAGTTACTTCAACGACCAGCTCAGCCTCTACATATTCAGGAGCTTGTCCTTCTCTTAAATGCCTACCTTGTTCTGACGTAAAGCCCCAAATCTTTGTAACAGCTTGGTCAAGGGGTGAAGGAATTGCATTAGGAAACTTTTTTATCAAATCTCCAAGCGTTGATTTTGAGTCGCCTACATACTCTCTTGTAACACATTCTAAACAAGCCAATGAATGCTGTATTGCGCCAGTTATGTCAGGGGTTGGTCGTCTTGATAAGTCATTAATCGCCTCTCTTATCTCTGTTTTAGCCGTTGGCAACTTTGCTGTTTCAAGAACTGATACTACAGTATTGACGGCTGTTTCAAACACTTCATCTCCACGAGTTTCAATATGTTCACTAACAATTTTCCAACCTATACCATTGGCAATGAAATATTCATTTATTTCAGTAGTGAATTTTTCTTTTTCACCACCAAAGTTGAGTTTCTGAATAATTTTTTCTATTATATCATAAATCAAATACCATTCACAATTTTCTAAAAGTTGTTCAACCTCGCCATCAATATTTGGATATTCAGACCAGTTGTCACTGTCAGGTGGAATTTTTAAAACTCTTGTTACGATTGCTCGCAAGTCAGAAGGCTTTTTATTTAAGTCGTAAAAAGCCATTCGTAAAAAGCCTCGAAACCCTTCGGGTGCATCTTCACGAATAATAATTTCTTTTTCCTTTAATTGAAAAAAGCCTTGTCGCTTAGAAAATGTTTCGTTATACATGATCTTTATATTTTTTACCAAATTAATATTCCGTGTCTAATTCTCTCAATTCCCCCGCCAACCCTCTAAATGTTTCCTCATCTTTCTGCAACATTTTGATAAATTGGCTTGGTCTGAAATGATTCTGTGAAACAAAACCCGGTTCCCATAATTCCTCAAACCGCTCGTCGGCATCAAAATCATACAAACTTTCCATTGTTTTCTTAACAATATCGTCTATTTCATCATCTGCTTCATAATGCACATAAACATCGGCATTGTTCGGGGCTTCGACTATAAAATAATCGTCACCTGTTTCTGTAACAGTGCAAACATCGCTATTGTTAATCCAATCTAACAAATCCTGCAAGCAAGTAATTTTCTGTTCCACGTCTTATTTTATAATTTACATTCTTTCTCTATTTTTCTCACAAATAACCACAAATTCCCAAAGCATTGTACTTACAGTTTTTCCCGCTTCGTTGGTTGGGGAATTACGGCTTGGCATTGATTTACTGCTTAATGCTCGTTTGTAAGTAATTAAATGCTTAAAGCCATTATGCTCAAATTTTTCTGCAATAAATTGGTCGGTTGGCAGTTGCACATTTTTAACCGTGCGATTGCCGACTACATAAATTGATTTTCCGCCTTTTTTTATGCTTTTGGCAACTTTATTTATCGAACTTTCCAAATCGTAATAAAACGCCGAAACTTCCAAAGCACGCTTATTATCAATTTTATCAATTTCAGAAATATAATCAGCAATTATTCCCGCTTCAATTTTTTGTTTGGGTTTCACTCCACCCATCAACATTCCGTCAATTTTGCGAGCATAATCAATGCCTAACCATTCATTTGATAAAGTAGAAAATTGTCCATAAGCAACCGTAGTGCGGCTGTCGCCATACGGCGGACTTGTTAAAACAACATCGTAACTTTCATTTTCTGGCTGAAAATCAGAATATTGCACATTTATTTTCGTATTTGCCTGTAACTTTGGAAAATAAAAATTTGAATACAAAAAAATCGTATTTCCCAATTTATTGAGATAAACGCCGATAACATCAGGATTAAAAGTCAATAAATCTTTCTCTTTCATTCTGAACAACTTAAATTCATTGTTTCTCGTGTAGGAACATTCTCTAACTGTTTCAGAAAACGGAATTAAGAAAAAGCGTTTAATTTTTTTGTCTTGAATTTTATCTATGAAATGCTTTACAACAATGAGATTATCAGACACTTCTTTTGAAAACCAAAAATCAATGTTTGTAATTTGTGGGCGTTGTAGCGTTTCTATATTTTTTTCGTCTTTTAAAAATTCATAAACATTATTTCTTAATTCTCTTTTTGCTTCAATAAGTTCATTGACAGATACTTTGGTAAAACGAACACTCGAAATCAAAACAGCCAGAGGATTTATATCAAAGCCATACATTTCGGTAATGCCACACTCCAGCCCGCTTGCAAACGAACTTCCCGAACCGCAATAAGGGTCAAGTAATCGCCCCGATTTTACATTTAATTCATTTAGAATTTCAATGCCAATTTGAGGCAACATTGTTGCAGGATATTTATGCAAATTCGGATAAACCGTTGCATAAGATTGACCTGCAAAGTCGTATTTTGTATTTCTAACTACTTGATACATATTATATTACAAATTTTGATTTACATATTCGGGCAAAGTGGACATTCTTGCGATAAAATCGGCATCAATTGGCTTTGCAATAAATGATTGGTCGAAAAACTTAAACATTCCCCTGTGTTGCGGATTGTTGATTTCGTTATAAAAATTAACGGTTGCAAATGCAACCAAAGGCATTTTTTCGGGATTATACTCAATGTTATATTTTTCTTTGATAGCGTTTTTGGAACTTGCAATTTCCATTAAAAGTTTCCATTTGTATGTTTGCCCAGCCCGTTCTCGCAAAGAAGTTTTGAGCGACAAAATCATACATTTTTTCAGTGATTTATCTTCGTTCAACGAATAAATAACCAAATCACAGTCAGGTTTTTGTGTTTCTCCATCAACATTGATAATCGAAACTTCTTTGAAAGACGGAACTTTTGAAATTTGGCTTGTGATAAAAATACCTTCACGAACATTCCCTAATTCTTTATTTTTCAAAAAGATATAAACCAACGCCAGCGAAAAAGAATTACCCGCAATAGATTTTAATGCTTGTTTTTCGTCTTTAATCTCGCCTTTGTCTTTTCTCTCTTTCAAATATCCATCAACAGCAGTTTTTGCTTCATTCAGAATACGAAAAATTTCGTCAAAAACAGCCAAATAATCACCGTTGTTTTGGGCAACAAAATTTTCAACCAAAGCAATAGTTTTCACCATATAAGGTGTTGCTTTGATACTTTCTAATGTTTTCTGTTCGTCTTTATTTAATTGTGTCATTATTGGGTCATCATTTTTTTCATTTCAAATAAGCATCAAACCACCGAAAAAACTCCCTGTAAAACAGCACCCCATTCTGCGGCTGGGAAATCCAATGATTCTCGTTGGGATAGATGAGGAGGCGGGAGGGGATGCCTCGCAGTTGGGCGGCGTTGAAGGCTTGCATGCCTTGGGAGGCGAGGATGCGGTAGTCTAATTCGCCGTGCGAGATGGCTATGGGGGTGTCCCATTTGTCGACGAATTTGTGGGGGGAGTTGGCGAACGACCGTTGTGCGGTGGCGTTGGTTTTGTCCCAGAATGCGCCACCTAAATCCCAGTTGGCGAACCACATTTCTTCGGTTTCGAGGTATTGCGCTTCTACGTTGAAGATGCCGGCGTGCGCCCAGAAGGCTTTGAATCGCTTGTTGTGGTTGCCCGCCAGCCAAAAGACGGAAAAGCCGCCGTAACTTGCTCCGGTGCAGCCCAAGCGCGTTTCATCCACAAACGGTTCTTTTGCCAGCGCATCAATCGCCGCGAGATAGTCGCGCATATTTTGCCCGCCGTAGTCGCCGCTGATTTGCTCGTTCCATTTCTGACCGAAGCCCGGAACGCCGTGGCGGTTGGGTGCCACGATGATGTAGTCGTGCGCCGCCATCACTTGGAGGTTCCAGCGCGTAGACCAAAATTGGCTCACCGTGTTTTGCGGACCGCCCTGACAATACAAAATCGCCGGATATTTCTTCGTGGGGTCAAAATCGGGTGGATACATCACCCACGTCAGCATATCCTCGCCCGTGGTGGTCTTTATCCAGCGTTCTTCCACGCGCCCCATCGTGATGTGTGCCAGCAGGGCGGTGTTTTCTTTCGAGATGTTGAGTTGTGTGCTGTCGGAGAGGCGCACGGCATACACTTCGGGGGGGGCACTCATCGATTTGCGCAACCCCACCAGCGTGTTGTTGGCGTATGCCACGGAGGCGTAGTCGTGCACGCCTGCGGTGAGTTTCGCGATGGATTGTTCGTTGGGCAAGACCGGAGCCGGCGCGTCCACTTTGAACAACTGATTGGTACCAAGTTTGTTAGCCACAAAATAAATCGTGTGGGCATTGTCCCAGCAAAATGCGTCCACGTTGTAGTCGAAATAGTGCGTCAGGTCGCGTTTTTCGCCCGTCGGGAGGTTTTTCACGAACAGGCGATTTTTGTCCGCCTCGTAGCCATCGCGCGCCATACTTTGCCACGCGAGGTATTGACCGTCTGCCGAAAATTTGGGGTTTTGGTCATAACCCGGCATCCCTTCGGTCAGATTTTTGGTCATCTTCGAGGCTATGTCGTAGAGGTAAATGTCCGAATTGGTGGATAGCGCATACTCCTTGCCCGTTTTTTTGCGACAGGTGTAGGCAATCGTTTTGCTGTCGGGCGACCACGCCAACTGTTCGATACCACCCCACGGGCGCATCGGCGACTCAAACGGCTCGCCTTCGAGCAGGTCGATGACATTGACTAAGCCTTTTTCGGCGTCAAAGTCGGCAAGAAAGGGGTGCGGGATTCGTTCCACCCATTCGTCCCAATGCTTATACATCAGGTTATCGACGATGCGCCCGCTCGCTTTGTCGAGGTCGGGATACATTTCCGAACTTGGTTTCACAGCGGGCACGGTGCTGATAAACAGCACTTTCCTGCCGTCGGGCGAAAACCGAAAGCCTTCAATCGGGCTACTGTATATCCCAATTTGTTTGCGTCCGCTTCCATCGGCAGCCATTGCCCAAAGTTGGTCGTTATAGATAAACGCGATGCCGTTGCCATTATTAATCCACTGCACATCGCCCTCACTTTTCGATGAATGCGTGATTTGCTTCCGGTTTTTGCCGTTAATATCGACCGTAAACAGTTCGCGGTTGCGCTTGTTCTGCGCAATATCGCCGTAAGACACCCCGTAGAGCACCGTTTTCCCATCGGGCGAAACACCACCATCGCTCACCTGCCCCAACAGGTGCATCGCCTCACCGCTCAGGCGACCGTTGGCAACAAGCAACTTGAAACTCTCGACACTCGCCCGCTCGATGAATGCGGCATCTTTGGCGGAATCGTCCTCTTTTTTCACAGGCTGACAGGCAGCGCGTTTATCTATAACGACCAACTTTGGGCAATGGCTGCCGATGGAAGCGGACGCAAACAAATTGGGATATACAGTAGCCCGATTGAAGGCTTTCGGTTTTCGCC
>BNTT01000022.1 GCA_025996815.1 Bacteroidia bacterium | reverse complement strand
GGCTGCCGATTCGAGTTCATCGTCTAACAGGTGAAGGTCGCCAAGTATAACCTGTAGCGAAGCGATGGCATTTACAAAATTTTCACCTCTCAAATCTTTGTATTCTTGTTGTTTCTCACTCAGCAATCTTTTATAGTATTGTTTCAGAGCTAATGATTCATCAAGCGAAAAATTAAATTGAGCCGAAAAACGGTCGTCCATTTTGGAAAGGAAAAATATCTCTTGAACCAAAACAGCGTCAAAATGAAATTCATATAAACTGATAATGGGCTTGTGAATATGAATTTGCTCAAAGAGAGTTACAATGTCATTGACGATAACTTTCAATTCGGGCGAGCGATTGATTTCAATTATTTCCGGCGAAATATCAAGGCTACGCCACGAAAAATTTTGATTGTGAAATTTTAACAAATAATCTACAAAGTGCAAAGTGGAAACAAGCAATTTATCCGTGTGTTCTTGAATGTTTGCATCGGACAAACGATTAAAAACCGGAGACATCAGATAGGAGGTCATGCCAATTGTAAATTGGTCATAATAGTCAAAATTAAGAAAAAATTTTGTGTTCCGAAATTGTTTTACAACCAAATCTTTGTGGGCAATGGCTTTTCCATCTGTATCGCCCTCAATAAAACTCTCGAAAATCTGTACCATCTTCTTTGGAGCCCCCTTACTTGTATGTGCAAGATAAATGATAAATTGCTGCAAGGTTGCAATGATTTTTTGTTTTTTCATATTAACCTGTTGCTCATATTTATCTATTTTTGACTTTATGTCATCCCGCTGCTTTATGCATTTATATCTATTAATGTAAATGTGATAGTCTTGAATAAAGTAATCATTCAAAGATATTTTTTTTATGTCCTCTATTTTTCTATCTAATTCTTTTATTTTTTTTCGTTCCAATTCTGAGTTGAAATAAATCAAATTATCAAGATATTTGTTGTATTCCTTTAACGTCCATTCAACATTCGGATAGTCGTCAGGAATTAAATGACGACAAACATATTCTTCAACCAAAGTTGTAATATCATATTTTCGATTATTATTATAAGACATATCGGTAAGAAAACTTGGCACAAAAACCACATCGTTAAAAATGCTGCCGAAATAATTATTGCGGTCGGCAATATCAGCAAGATACATATCATACATTTCACGTCCTGCAATAAAAATGAATTTGGCATTGGCTGTAGAAAGAAAGTATTTCATATTAGATAACAATTTGAGAATAAGAGCCTGCTGCTCTCTGGTGGAATTGGAGGCAAACAATGTTTCTTTATGTCTTGTTTCACCCTCTTGGTTTGAAATACTTACTTCTGTGGGGCTAACCTTGTCAAGTTCGTCAAAAACAATTACAAATTCAGGGCGTACCATAAATTCCGGGATTTTTCGGATATTTTCTAAAATATCCTGTAATTCTTTTTCTATTTCACGCTCGTCAGCACTCTGCCGTGACCTTTTCTTTTTTATACCAATATTACTCACATCTTTTGTACCATAATTGGCTTCTGTTTCCTGCTCAACACTGTATGTTATTGATTCATTAAGAAGTTTTAATTGTCTTCTGATGGTGTGGTGCGTAGTGAATAGTCGCGACCTTAATAATAAACACCCGAACAAATAAAACGAAAAGAAAATAAGCCACCAAGCGTAATTTATAGGATAGTAGTATTTGTAATTTATTTTGTAGCCTTCTTTTGTCCAAAGATATTCTGGAACATTAGTTGTGTATAACCAAATTCGATTTATTGCTTTATCTATTTGAATTTTGAGGCTGTCCCTACTGGACTGATTAAGATAATCATTGAAATATTTTGATTTCAAACTATCAATAGACAATTGCATCGATTTTATTTTCTGAAATTCTTTGCCTGTTAAAGAATCCTTACGTTGAATAGTATCTTTCAATGCATTCAATGTTGTATCAGTTCTCGCAACACTATCGCTTGCGTAATATAGTTGTGAACTATTTTTATTAAACGGAGCATGTTGTTCTACCCATGGACGTATGTCCTTTGCATAAATATTTTTGTAGAACAAATAAGTACCAGACAAAAGTATAACCAACGCCAAAACACGCCAAGATAATGTATGTTTCCACGACTTGCAGAAGTAATTGTATTCGGTTGTTAATGTGCGGGTTATTAAACGCAAAACATCCCGTTCTTTCAATACGTCATGTCCAAAGTTTATTCTTAGATATATACGGCTTGAATTTTTGACATAATCGTTAATCTCGAAAAAAGGATTAGTAATATGCTTCCATGAATACTTACTTGAAATCGTTAATCCCTTCCACCAAATCTGCATTTTTTTGATACAACCTTTTTTTGATTCTAAAGTATTCAACAATACAATAAAATGTTTTATAAAAATAATCATTATGATTATGATTATCAAAATGGTGATTACTATAAAACACCAAAAACAATCATCCTCCCGATTAAATAAAAGTTTGTGTTTGAATAATAATAGAGGAATTAAACCAGATAATAAAACAACAAGGAATGTAAATATCCGTTCTATCCATTTGCTAAAAGATTTTGCAAGAGTTACAGTATCATTCTTATCCGTCCATTCTTTATGTTTGTTTTCAAATGCCTTTCTGTACTCATGAATAAAGCTCCGCCTGGCATATCTAACATAGTGATACCCTGCAATAACACATAAATATACAATAAAAACCTGCAATTGTGTAAATTGAAGATATTGTGTAATAGATTGAAGACAATCAGGACCGGAATATGGAGATGTTGCTATAATTTGGCATAAGAGTAAAATCAGTATTATCTTTAATACGTTTCTTGTTTTCAAAAATGAATTTGATTTATTAGGCACTAATAAAAAATCTCTTGCTGCTGCTATTATAGTACGGTTCAACCCAGATTTATAATTATCATATTGTGTTGCTTCTTTTCTTAAATAACTAAAATGCCCTATTATGCCGAAAACAACAATAGAGGCAAATATTTGTAACCACCAAATATCTATACGTTCAATGCCAAAGAACAACCTTTTATGGAGTATTTGTAACCACCAAATATCATCAGGTAACTCAATATTTATAGATTCAGGTAACCAATTTTGATTATTAATATACTGCAATCCAAGCACAAAGAAAAGTGCAACAAAAAGAAAGTTGAAATACTTTAAGTGTGTGTGTTTACTCAGAGATGTTTTCTCTATGACTTCTTCAACCAAACTTGATTTGCCAACCCCTCGTCCACCTGTAATCAGATAAACCCCTGTTTTGCTTGAAGATGCGGTTATGAGAGTTTTCAACCTTTCTATTAGGTTTTTCCTCCCTATGAAAAAAGGACGTGCCCTATCTTCCGACTGCGAAGAATGACAGAAAGAATAATTGGGTAATTCGAGAATCACCCTTTCGTTTCTCGAATTTAAAATGTCGGGTATCTTGTTCGTTTTCATATTAAGCCCTGCTGCAAAATCGGGGCAAAGTTACGTCAAATTTTTCTAACAACCATAAAAATTGAACTTTTTTTAGCCCAAAAATCCGCAATTATTTTTTGAGGCGTAAATTGCTGAAAACTCTTATTTTTTTCCCTTTTTCACCCGATTCGTCGAAAAATAGGAATAAACCGCCGGAACAATAAACAGCGTCAGGAACGTGGAAACGACCATCCCGCCAATCACCGACACGCCCATCGCTACGCGGCTGTTGGCTCCTTCGGCATCGGCGAATGCCAGCGGCAATAGTCCCAGCACGGTCGAGAAACTTGTCATCAGGATGGGGCGGAGGCGTTGGGCAGCGGCTCCTTCGATGGCTTCCATTTTGTCGAAACCCTCTTCCTGCCTCTGGTTGGCAAATTCTACTATCAGGATGCCGTTTTTGGCGACTAAGCCAATGAGCATGATGATTCCGATTTGGCTGAACAGGTTCATCGTGATGCCGCCTGCGAGCATGAAAGTGAGTGCGCCGGCAATCGCCAACGGCACGGTGAACATCACCACAAACGGGTCTTTGAAACTCTCGAACTGCGCCGCCAAAATCAGGAATATCAGTATCAATGCCAAGCCGAAGGCGAACATCAGGCTGGACGAACTCTCGCGAAATTCTTTCGATTCGCCCGACAGCGCGGTGCGAAAACTGTCGTCCAGCACCTCCTTGGCTATCTTGTCCATCTCGTCCAAGCCCTCGCCGATGGTTACGCCTTTGGCTAAGCCCGAACTCACGGTGGCGGAGTTGAAGCGGTTGTAGCGATAGAGTTGCGGCGGCGACACATTTTCCGACAGTTCCACCAGATTGTCTAACTGAATCATCTCTCCGGTGCTGTTTTTGACATAAATGGACTTCAAATCGAGCGGTTTGTTGCGCTGCTGGCGGTTGATTTCCGCCAAAATCTGGTATTGCTTGCCGTTCATATAAAAATAGCCCATCCGCTGTCCGCTGAGCGCGTATTGGAGGGTTTGCCCGATGTCGCGCGTGCTCACGCCCAGCAGAGCCGCCTTGTCGCGGTTGATTTGCACCTGCGTTTCGGGCTTGGTGAATTTCAGGTTTACGTCCGCCATCTGAAACTTGGGATTTTCCGACACTTTGTTCATAAACTGCGGGATAAATTCCTGCAATTTTGCCAAATTAGGTGCCTGAAGCACGTATTGAATGGGCATCCCGCCGCGCCGTCCGCCAAAAGTGGACTGCTGCTGCACAAACGAGCGCGCCTCCGTTTGCGTCCGCACGGCACCCGAAACGACATCGGCAATCTCCATCTGGCTGCGCTCACGGTCTTTGATGTCGGGCAAAATCAACTGCACGAAGCCTTGCCCCGCGCGGAGAAATCCCGTCGTAGCCACCCTTTCCGGTGCAAGCGAATCGGCAAGCGCGGCAATTTTATCGCCATAATCGCGGTAAAATTCAAACGTTGAGCCTTCCGGCGCACGCATATTGATACTCACCTGCGAGCGGTCTTCCAGCGGTGCCATTTCGGACGGGATTTGCGTCCAAAGCACGGCAATCAGCACCAGCGTGCCCCCGATGATGGGCCAGGTGAGCCAGCGATGCGCCATAAATGAGCTCAAGAGTCGCTCATAGCCATCGGTCAAGCCCTCAAAAAACGGCTCTGTCTTGCGGTAAAACCAGTTTTTGCCCTCCCGCTTCACCAATATTTTGGTCGAAATCATCGGCGTGAAAGTCAGCGCGACAAACGACGAAATCCCCACCGCACCCGACACCACGATGCTAAATTCCTTAAACAGTCTGCCCGTCATGCCCTCCATAAACACGATGGGGATGAACACGGCAACCAGCGTGATGGTCGTGGACACAATCGCGAAAAATATCTCTTTCGAGCCTTCGATGCCCGCCTCTTTCGGACTTTGCCCGCGCTCGATGCGCACGTAGATGTTTTCAGCCATCACAATGGCATCGTCCACCACCAGCCCCACCGCCAGCACGACCGCCAACATCGACAGCACGTTGATGGAAAATCCCGCAAGGTACATAATGAAAAACGCGCCCACCAGCGACACGGGAATCACCAGCACCGGCACAAGCGTTGCCCGCCAGTCGCGAAGGAAAAGGAAAATAATGACAATCACGAGCAGGAACGCAATGTAAATCGTTTCTTCCACCTCATTGACACTTGCGCGGATAAATTTGGTGTTGTCGAACACAAAGCCCATCTTGACATCCTCCGGAAGGTCTTTTTGCATCTGCTTGACGCGCACCTGCACCTCGTCCGAAATATCAATGTGGTTGGCACCGGGTTGCGGCAAAACGACCACGCTGACCATTGGAACGCCGTTTTTGCGCATAATGCTGCGTTGGTCTTCCGGACCGAGTTCGGCAAAGCCCACATCGCGAAAGCGCACCACATTGTAGTCGTTCTCACGGATAATCAGGTTGTTAAACTCTTCCGGTGTCTTCATCAACCCCAACGTGCGGATGGTCAGTTCCATTTTGTCGCCCTCGATACTGCCCGACGGCAGTTCCACGTTTTCGCGGTCGATGGCGTTGCGAATATCAATCGGCGTGATGCCATACGCCGCCATCTTCGTGGGGTCGAGCCACAGCCGCATGGCGTATTTCTTTTCGCCCCAAATGGCAACCGAACTCACATTGGGAATAGTCTGCAAGCGTTCCTTGACCGTCAAATCGGCTATCTCGCTCAGTTCGAGCAGATTACGCTTGTCGCTTTGAATTGAAATTTGAAGGATAGGCTGGTCGTCGGCATCCGCTTTAGACACCGTGGGCGGGTCGCAATCGCGGGGCAGCCACCGTTGCGCCCGCGAAACCTTGTCGCGCACATCATTGGCAGCCGTCTCCATATCCACGCTCAACTCAAACTCCACCGTGATGCGCGACGACCCCTGACTGCTCGTGCTCGAAAGCGACCGAATGCCCGGAATCCCGTTGATATTCTGCTCCAACGGCTCCGTAATCTGATTTTCAATAATATCGGCATTCGCGCCCGGATAACTCACCTGCACGGTAATAATCGGATTATCCACACTCGGATACTCCCGAACGCCCAAAGAAGTGTAGCCAATAACCCCAAAAATAAGGATAATCAGCACAAAAACGGTCGCCAAGACCGGTCGCTTGATGCTCAATTCTGATATGTTCATATTCTTTCTATTTTAGTAAGTAAAATCTTGTTCTAACAATTTTTTCATCCTAATTTATCATATTGGTCATAAATATCGTCTATTGTATCAGATAGTGGGTTGGTATTTATCAACTTCACGTTCTGTGCTTTCAAATCGTAAATTTTGCCTTCATCTATCTGATAAACGGCAATATCATCATAATTCAAACTTGCGCCTTCGACCAATGTCTTTTTGTCATAAGCCTTAATTAGCAAATTTAGATGATTGATAATGTATGGACTATGTGTAGCCATCATCACGGTCATTTTATAATCATTGTGTTCCTGAATAAAACACCTATTTACAATAAAATTGATTAGGCTCCTTTGACTTTCAGGATAAAGACTTAATTCCGGCTCTTCGATATGTAAATGAATGTTTTTATATTTTATATCGCCAATGTTTTTTACCGGTTTAAAATCGGACAATTGGTCATTTTGAGACATATATCCGAATATAGATTTGTTAAAAGCTGCAACTAAATCATATTTTCCGGCATAATATTCTACAATCAAACTAAGTGGAACTACATTTTGTGCGCCGGAAGATGAATTTTCAAAATGAATTTTGTACCAATTTTCATTCGAGTTGCTTTGAATATAATATTTAATGCCAATTGATGTTTTTTCGGCAACAAACGTAACGCCTAAATAATCCACATTCAATTGTGTTATCTGTTTGAGAGCCAATAACGTATCATCCAAAGTTTCTTTCAAGTAAAAACTATCCGCTTTATCCATTGTATTAGCAAGAATGTCCGGTATGATATTTCGTTTATCGCCAATAAAACACATCTTGTCTAAACTTAGATGTTCTTCCGGAATAACTACGCTCGCATCTAATGAGCCTGAATAGGATATTGTATCGCCTCCTTTTGAGTAGATAATTTCCGTATCTGCTTTTAAGTAATCAATTAAGCCATTTGCCTTTAAGTAAGATTTAAAATCAAATTTAAACGGCGATTGAGAGATGTTGGAATGTTTCAAATAAGAACGAATGTTTACCATTTTATATATCCAACGAAACAGCACAAGCACTTTCATAATTGTACTCTTGCCGCTTCCCGATTCGCCGATGAAAACGGTGAACGGGCGAATATCATCTATCGCTATCTCTTTGATAGGACCGAAATTTCTTATGATTATGGACTCTTTCATCTTTTTTTTCCCGCAAAGGTAATAAAAATTTGGCTATATTCATTTTTATTGTACCTTTGTGGTCTAAAAAAAACAGCAATTGTGATGAATAAAATTGTTAAAATAAGTTCGTTGTCCGTGATTGCCCTGCTGATTTTGGGTATTGTTTTGTATCCGTCGTTCAAAAAGGATTCCGGGAAGGCGGGGATGTCTGACGTGGAGGCGCGGCGCGCCACGCCTCTACAGACCGGCGGTGGTGGCGGGAAGGGGGCTCCCCTGAATGTCAATGTGAAGGTGATTATGCCCGGCGCATTGGTCGATTATATTCAGGTGACGGGCAGTTTGATGCCCGACGAGGAGGTGGATTTGTCGTTTGAAACGTCGGGGAAAATCACCTCGATTTTCTTTCAGGAAGGCACCTCGGTGACGAAAGGGCAACTCCTGGCGAAGGTCAACGACAAGCCGCTACTGGCTGAATTGCAGAAGTTGGAGGCGCAAATTCCGTTGTCGGAAGACCAGGTGTTTCGGCAAAAATCGCTGCTGGCGAAGGATGCCGTCAGCAAGGAGGCTTACGAGCAGGTCAATACGGAGCTGGCGAAATTGCACGCCGACATTGATTTGGTGAAATCGCGGATTGAGCAAACCGAACTGCGCGCACCTTTCAGCGGCAAAATCGGGCTGCGCACCGTGAGCGAGGGGGCTTATGTGTCGCCCTCGACCGTCATTGCCACGCTCACGAACATCACGCCGCTGAAAATCGAATTTTCCGTGAACGAGAGCTACGCCAATGCCATTCGCCCCGGCATTAACATCGAATTTCAGACCCCACCCGATTTAACTGACTACAAGGCAGTGATTTACGCCGTGGAATCGCGAATTGATTTGAATACGCGAACGCTCAAAGCACGCGCCCGCTACGCCAATGCCAACGGCAGGCTGAAACCGGGCAAGACGGCGGCAATAAAAATCAAGTCGCAGGAACTAAAAAATGCCCTGCTGGTGCCCAGCGAAGCCGTTATCGCCGAGATGGGACGCAGCATCGCCTACCTCTATTCGGGCGGCAAAGCCCAACAGGTCGAACTCATCAAAGGCATCCGCTCCGAGTCGGAAATTCAAATTCTGGAAGGGCTGAATCCGGGCGACACGCTCATCGTGAGCGGTATCATGCAGTTGCGCGATGGCTTGCCGGTGATGCTCAATTAAAAAAACCACAAAGAAACACAAGATGCCTCAAAAAAAAGTACGAACAGAATAAATAACGTTTGCATCTCTGTTACCTTTGTGGTTTAGATGTGTGGCACATACAGGGTGTATGCGCGTGCGTAACTTGCTGATTATCAGCAAGTTGGGGGGGGGGGGGTACGAATCTACCGGCTCCCCTAAAAATTCAAGAGGTGCAATTGAGGAACGATAGATGTCTATTTTCATAATTTTAAATTCTTATTAAATCGCCGCAAAGGTACAACATTTTTTTTTATTTCCAAATGTTTTTGCAATTTTTTTCGTTTTTTTTATTTATGCCCAAAAAGCCGCCTTCGCGCCAAGGCTTCAAACTCGGTGCCTGCCTGCCCGTAATTGCAATAGGGATAGATGCTTATGCCGCCGCGCGGGGTGAAGATGCCGGTTACTTCGATGTATTTGGGTTGCATCAGTGCTACCAAATCGTTGAGGATGATGTTTATGCAATCTTCGTGGAACGCGCCGTGGTTGCGAAAACTGAACAGATAGAGTTTCAGACTCTTGCTTTCTACCATTCGGACGGCGGGGATGTAGTCGATGCGGATGGTCGCAAAGTCGGGTTGCCCCGTGATGGGGCACAGGCTCGTGAACTCCGGACAGTGTAACTGCACCCAATAGTCGCGGTCGGGGTGCTTGTTGTCGAATGTTTCCAGCACCTCCGGGGCGTAATCTTGCGCGTAAGCCGTCTTGTTTCCTAATGCTTTCATCCTATTTATGCTCCACTTATTTATGCTTCACTTACGCCCTATTTAACACAGAAAGCGGGGACGCAGTGATATTTATAAAACACGCGACAACGCGCGGGAATACCGGTTGGCTGGACACCACAGACAGTGGCATCCCACGTAGCACTAAAATCGGGTGAGGCCAAGAAATATGTTTTGGCAGTGTTGCTGCGGTCGTATTTTATGCGCCTCGCATTACTTCCGTAGTAGTACTCCAGCCGCGACTGACCGGGGTCGCGTTCAAACTCCTGTGACGAGGAATATCTGACCGCAACCATCGGTGCGGCATAGAAAAATTCGCCCCCATACATCTCCCATTCGGTGGGGAGCCAGAGCACATCCTTAACATCGTCTGTGCCCGTTGCGGTCCACGGATACCGAACAGTAGAAATGGAAGGTTTTCCTCCATTTGGCAACTTGCGCGTGGGTCCCCAGAGCATCGCATCGTTCAAGCCCGTAGCGATTTTTAAGCCCGGCAGGAAGGCGTTCATAATGAAAGCCCTCATTTCGCTTCCCAGATAGCCGCCTCTGAGGTGACCGATTTCACCATATCCTGTGCTATCATTATACATGGTATTCTCAACCGGAATATTCTGGAAATGGAACACCAGATGGTCGGGGGCATTGAGGTTATTAGGATTAACAGTGCCGACCGCGCCGGTGCTATCACGCTTAAATGAATTGATGCCCACCACGCGCAGGCGCAGGATACGGTCATGCCCGCTTATCATCGCGTCGTTTATCTTTACCCCCGCGATGGTCAATGAAAGCAGGTCGATATAGTCGCCAAGTTGGATTATCCGAGTAAAGTCGTCACCCTCCTTCGGGTTGGAAATCAACTGGTGCAGGTGGGCAAAGGTATTGCTTATTGTTGTATTGGTCAGGGGGGTGGATTCCGATTTGCGGAGTCCGAATTTTATAGTGAGGTCCTGACTTGTCGGGGAGGCTATTTCATAATTGGGGTCGGGCAGAACAATGTTGCCGGTTGGACTGCTGGTTACGCTTCCGCTATATCCGACGCGGCTCACTTCTACGGATAGCTGCTGTGCTGTATCGGCAACCACCGGGATATAGGTTGCTCCGGTTGCCCCGTCAATAATGGTGCCGGTATTCCATTTCCACTGGTAGGAGAGGGTGCCGCTTCCATTGAGGAAATCTGTATTGGCAGTGAGTATGGCTCCGACTTCCGCGGCACCGTCAATGGTTACCGTGCCTTTTAAAGCGGGGAAGGTAATTGCCGCCGTTGGTACGCTGATTACGCTTCCGGTATATCCGGCGCGCTTCACTTCCACGGTGATGGTTGCACCTGCATCGGCATCCGCTAAGGTATAGATTTGACCGGTTGCTCCGGTAATATTCACGTTATTCCGTTGCCACTGGTAGGAGAGGGCTCTGCTTCCACTTCCATTAAGGAGGCTTGTATTTGCGGTGAGGATTTCTCTGACTTCCGGGTCGCCGTCGATGGTTACCGTGCCTGTTAAAGCGGGGGTGGGGACAACCACCGCCGTTGGACCGCCGATTACTTCTCCGACATATCCGGTGCATCTCACAGCCACGGTGATGGTGTAATTTGTGTCGGCAGCCACTAAGGTATAGGTTGATGCGGTTCTCCCGCCAATATTATTGCCCTGCCGTCTCCATTGGTAGGAGATGGTGCCGCTTCCACCATTATTAAGGCTTATTATATTTGCGGTGAGGGTTTGACTGACCTCCGGGTCTCCGGTGATGGCTACCGCGCCTGTCAAAGTGGGGAGAACAACTACCGCCGATGGACCGCCGGTTACGCTTCCGGTATATCCGGCGCGGGTTACTACCACGGTGATTCTGCTACCGACATCGTCAGTCACTAAGGTATAGGTTTGACTGTTTGCTCCGATAATATTCACGCCATTGCGTAGCCACTGGTAGCGGACGGCTCCGATTCCATCAAGGAGGCTTATATTTGCAGAGAGGACGTCTCTGATTTGCGTGGTGCCGCTGATGGTTACCAAGCCTGTTAAAGGAACGACCACCTGCAGCACCCTGATGTGCAGTCGCGTACTTTCGGTTTGGTTGGGTTCTTGGGCAGAAAGATAGTAGTCTCCCGCTGCCAAATCGCCCGTGGCGGATGTCAGCCGCAGTTCCTGAGTTGCAACGTTGAGGGTCCGGGTCATGTTTGTAATCGGCGTGCCGCCCAATGCTGTGGTATATATTCTCCATACACAACCGCTCGTGTAGGGGGGATTATTGGTCAGGTTCAGTGATATGCTTGGCGTAGCGTGGGGCGGTCTGGCAAAGCTGGTAGATTGTGCCGTCGGTGTTTGTGTCCATGGTGGTGCTATCACCCCAAGTAGTCGCCGCTCGCTCTCGGCTTCAGGAGGGTTGGTGGCTGTAATCCAGTAGTTCCTCGCCGTCACATCACCCGTGGAAGATGTCAGCTTCAGCGATGTACCCACGAGGGTGGCGGTTAAGTCGGGGTACAATTCCGATTCCGTCGATGCTGTCGCCTCGGAATAAACTTTCCATACAGTCGAACTCGAATAAGTAGCGGCGTTGAGCAGCGGAATGCTCACGCTCGGCACTGTCAGGTCGGGCTTGTTACAGAGTACGGAAAAATTAGGAGCCGTGGTTACGCCCGGCAGAGTTACGCTCGGCACATACGCCGTAACCGTGAGCCTCAGCCGCCCGCTTTCGGTATCGGCGGGAGCGTTAGTGGCAGAAACATAGTAGTCATTTGGCGCCACATCGCCCGCATTGGATTGCAGCAGCAGAAATGTATTGCTGATGTAGGCGGTTACGTCGCCGTCCAATCCGGGTCCTGCCGCCGAGGTATAAACTTTCCATATAGTCGCACCCGAATAATTAATGGCGTTGGTCAGGGTAAAAGCCGCGCTTGCCTGTGGTGTGAGAGAAGTCTTGGCAACCTCAACCACGTCGGCAGTCGGGGTCGGTGTCACGCCCTGCACATACGCAGTAATCGTGAGCCTCAGCCGCCCGCTTTCTTTCTTGCCCACATCGGTGGCTGTAATCCAATAGTTCCCGAGAGGAATATTTGAGGAATGAAACAGGGTCAAAGTTTGGTTTGTGGCGTTGAAAGACAGGGTTACGGGAGGCACCCCGGTTTCTGTTGCCGTGGAATAAACGTTCCACGCTGTTGTACCCCCTCCCCCGAACAGGTGTCCATTGCTCACGACAAAGTCTACACTTGACTGTGAGGCGGTGGTCTTGGCAACGGAAGCCACGTCGGCAGTCGGGGTCGGTGTCACGCTCTGCACATACGGGTTAATCGTGAGTTTGAGCCGCCCACTTTCCGGTTTGTCAAGTCCGTCATCGGTGACAGAAACCCAGAAACTCCCAGTGGCAATCTCCATACCGCTGCCCACGTGCGTCAGCCTCAACGACCCGAGGAAAAGACTCGCGCTGATGTAGGACACCTCCATGATGCTTTCCTGCGAAGGATAGACTTTCCATGTATATGTCCCCACCGAGTATGCGGAGGCATTGTCTAAGGGAAAACTGATGCTCGACTGCGGGGCGGAAGTCTTGGTAAGGGTGGTTGTAGTTGCCATGGGGGTGGGTGTCACGCCCGGGTCATATTCAATAACCGTGAGGCGCACACGCTCACTTTCTACTTTGCCGGATATGGTGGCTGCCAGCCAATAGTTCCTTGCCGTTATATTATTCGTAGTGGTGTTTTCCAGGGTCAGGAGCGTCTGGCTGCCTGCTGTTCGGTTGAATATCACACTTACGTTGACGAGCGGCAGGGTGCTGTTTTCCTCGCCATATAGTTCCCAAGTGGTAATAGAGTCCGGATATTCGGCAGGGTCGTCGTTGAGGAGGATAAAGTCTACGCTTGACTGCGTCGGGGTGGTCTTGACAACGACATCAGTGTCAATAACCGGCATGAGTGTCCGTTCTCTTGACACGGTGAGAGCGAGCCGGTCGCTTTCCTCCTTGTCGGGCTCGGTGGCGGAAACGTAATATATCTGTTCCGGCACATCCGTGGCGTGCTCCAGAGTGAGGATAGACCCCATGCTTGTTGCGATAACGCGGTTTTCCTCCGCGTTGCCTGTTTCCGCGAAATAGACCTTCCACCTGGTAGTTGGCGATGACGGATAGGCGGGGCTGTTGGTCAGCGTGAAGGTCACCCTTGGCTCTATGCCGCCGGTCTTGATGACACCGGAGGTGGCTACTGTCGGCGTGGCAGTCTTTGCCACCTCAAAATCGGTAATCTGAAGGGCGAGCCGCCCACTTTCCGTCATTTTGTTTTCGGTGGCTGAAACCCAATAATTTCCTGCGGGGATATTCGTGGGGTGCCGCAGGGTGAGGACAGTGCCTTCGAGCGTAGCGATGATGTTGAGCGCCGGCGTGTTGCCACTGCTCATGGCATAGACCTTCCACGCGGTATTGGACGGATAGAGGATGCTGTTGGTCAGCGTGAAGGTCACGCTTGGCTGTGTGACGGCGGTTTTTACAATGCTCGGCAAGTCTGTCGTGGGGGTGGCGGTCGGCAGTGCTATATATGGGCTTACCGTGAGTTTGATTCGCGCACTTTCATATCCTCCGTCGGTGACAGTAACGAAATAAGCCCCTTCCGGAATATCCGGACTGTAGGCCAGAGTGAGGGTGTTGCCGAAGTATGACACATCCACGATGGATAGACCACCTGTTGCCGAGGTGTAGACCTTCCATTGGGGGTCGATGTAAGCATTTCGCATCGTGAAAGCAGCACTTTCCTGCGTGGGGGTGGTCTTGACAACGGTGTTGTTTTCAGGTATCGGAGCCGGCGTCTGTCCCGGAACGTATTTATCGACGGTCAGAGTCAGTCGCTCACTTTCGCTCTTGCCCTCGTCGACGACGGCAATGTAATACGGTCCGTCCGGCACATCCGAATTGTGCATCAGGGTCAAGACATCGCCGTTGAGCGATGCCCTAACGGTGGAGATTAGCCCCTCTCCCTTGCCAAAGGAATGCACTATCCATCGGGCGACGGAGGAATAGTCCGCGGCGTTGTCGAGGGTGAAAGACACGTTTGCCTGCTCTTCGCCGGATTTGGCAACGGCGGCGATGCTTGTCGTTGGGGTGGCGGTCTGTGCCTGCTCCAACACGGTGAGTTTGATTCGCGCACTTTCGGTTTTGCCCGGTTCGGTGGCGGACACAAAATAAGTCGAAGGTCTAACATCTATGGTGTTTATCAGCACCAACACTGCGCCGTTGCTGCACTCTGCGGTCATGCCTGCTGCCGTGTTTGCGCCGGTTGCCGACGAATAGACTTTCCATTCGGCATCAACAGATTCTGCGGATAGGAAAAAATCCACGCTCTGCTGCACGGCGGCAGTCTTCACCACAGTGTTTTCAAACACCTGCGGCGTTTCGGTCTGCAGCATCACTGCTTCCTCATTATTGTCGTTGCATTCACTCAGCACGAACGGTGCCAACAGTGCAATCACTAATCCTTTTGCATTTGCTTTCATTGTCTTCTTGTTTATATGATACTTAAAATTCGGTGCAAAGGTACGAAAAAAATTTGAAACACCAAAATAATGTCGCTTTTTTGGGGTTTTATCACTTTTTTGTGTTAAAAATTCAAAAAAACGCAAAAAACCTTTGTCAATTCATTTTTTATTTCATACATTTGCACGCTGATTGCTTTTAAGGGTTAAAGGCAATGGAGCAAAATTTAAAATATCTAATTTAAAAACACGTTTTTATGGAAACAAAAGAAAAAGTTGTGAAGAGAGAGGGAAAAAAATCCCGCGGTGTATCGGCAGGCATTATTATTGTATGTGCCTTTGCGTTGGCGGTTTTGTTTTTCACGCAGATTTTGGGTGCAGACACCAACTTCAAGGGGTTTGGTGAAGCAAACTTTGACAAGGCAGGAGCACATCCGCTAAACATGCTCGGTACGATGTACAAGGGCGGTTTTATGGTGCCTGCCATTTTGACACTGTTGTTAACAGTGATTATCATGTCTGTTGAACGCTTCTTTGCGTTGAACAAGGCTCAGGGGAAAGGCAACCTAACGAATTTCGTTGCCAATGTGAAAGCCGAGTTGAAGAAAAACAACATCGTTGCTGCTGAAGCATTGTGTGCTAAACAGCAAGGTTCTGTGGCTGCTATCGTGGATGCGGGCTTGAAAAAGTACAAGGAAATGGAAACCGCAACGATTACCAAAGAGGCGAAAATCGAAGAGGTGAAAGCCGAACTCGAAGAAGCAACCGCGCTGGAATTGCCATCTTTGCAGCAGAACTTGCCGATTATCGCAACGATTTCGACGCTCGGCACGCTGTTTGGGCTGTTGGGAACGGTGCTCGGGATGATTCGGTCGTTTGGTGCGATGGGTGATGCCGGTGGAACGGATGCCGTGGCGTTGTCGACCGGTATTTCCGAAGCCTTGATTAACACCGCTTCGGGTATCGCAACGGGTGCTTTGGCTATCATCACTTACTCCTTTTTCACGGGTAAGATTGATACCATGACCTACGCCATCGACGAAATGGGATTTGCCATAACGCAGACTTATGCAGAAACTCATAAATCATAATTCGCTCTATGGCAAAAGCTAAAGTAAAAAAACAGAGCACATTCATCGACATGACGGCGATGAGTGACGTGACCGTGCTTTTGCTTACCTTTTTCATGCTGACCTCTACGTTTGTTCAAAAAGAACCGATTGATGTGAAAACACCTGCATCGGTTTCCGAAATCAAAATCCCGGAAACAAACCTGCTGACAATTTTGGTGGACGCGAAAGGAAAAATTTTCCTGAGTCTGGACAACGACAATGTTAAGCGCGAGGCATTAGAAAAAGTGGGCGAAGATTACAAAATCACGTTTACCGACAAACAGATAAACACTTTCAAATCGTTGCAAGCGTTTGGCGTGCCCATTCAGAGCATGGCGGGATTTTTGGATTTACCATCCGACCAACAGGATGCGTATATGAAAAATCTTGAGAGCATGCGCGTGGGGATACCTGCTACGGACACCGAATTGAGAGATGCCAAGGGTTTGGTTGCTTCGGACAACGAATTTAAACGCTGGGTGGCACACGCAAGTAGTATCAACGAAGACTTGCAAATCGCCATCAAAGCCGATAAATTGACGGAATATCCGGTAGTGAAAACGGTAATGGATGACTTGAGGAAGATGAAGAAAAATCGTTATCTCTTGATTACGAATTTGAAAACAGCCTCAAGTGAAGAAGGGAAGTAGGGTTGGGGCATGCGCCACGACCGTACAGAGGTTTAATACACTAAAAACATAAAAAAATGTCTGAAGTACAAGTAAAAGACGAAGGTGGAGGCGGAAAAAATAAACAGAAGAAACAGCAGTTGCGTGTCGATTTCACCCCGATGGTGGATATGAATATGTTGCTGATAACGTTCTTCATGTTGTGTTCTTCGCTTTTGAAACCGGAAACATTGCCTATAAATATGCCTTCTGACGTGGAAGTCAAAAAAGAGGAACAGAATAGAGTGCGCGAATCCGGGGCTGTAACACTGCTCCTGGGTGCCGACGATAAACTTTATTACTACACCGGTATGGTGGAAGTTGCGGCTTATACCAATCCCGACTTCTTGCAGGAAGCGAGTTGGAGTCCGGAAAGCGAAAGCCCGACAAGTATAAGGCAACTCTTATTGAGTAAAAATAAGGATACGTACGAAAAAATACAGGCTTTGAAAATTCAATTGCAGAACCATGAATTTCCCGATTCGGTCTTTAGAAGGATGACGAACGAAATTCAGGACAAGGCAATGAAAGATTTGAAAATCGCCCCAACGGTGATGATAAAGCCCAGCGATTTGTCGTCGTACAAAAACTTGGTGGACGCTCTGGACGAGATGTTGGTTTGCAACATCGGATTCTACGCGGTAGTTGATTTGACAGACGGAGATAGACGCTTGCTCTTCAACAAAACGGAGAACAGCAACTATTTGACGGAGGAAGAAATTGCTCAAGCCGGAAGTGCTGTTAAAAAATGATGGTTTTACAATTAAAAAAAAGAATGAAATGGCTAAAGATTTCGATTTAACCTCGCAGAAGTGGCTGGACCTTATTTTTGAAGGCAAAAATAAGACCTACGGCGCGTATGCTATGAGGGAAGAGTCTTCGGACAGGCACATAAAATCACTGCTGATTGTGACATTAGCCGGATTGACCCTTATTTATCTGCCCAGATTGGTGAGCGCGGTGATTCCCGCCAAAGTCGCTGTGGAACAGACAACTGAGGTCGAAATGGTGGACCTGTCGGAACAGAAAGTACCGGAGGAAAACCTCATCAAGATGGAAGAAGTGGAGCCGCCCCCTCTTTTGAAGGAAACGGTGAAACTGACCCCACCGGTCATCGACAAGGACGAAAATGTGCGCGACGAAGACTTGATGAAGACTCAGGAAGAATTGACCGACACCAAGGCGCAGATTTCTGTGGCTGACGTGGAAGGGGTTGAAAAAGGTGGTGTGGACATCGCCGACCTCCAAGACCATAAAGTGGTGACGCAAGATGAGCCGGAAAAGGTTTACGACCATGTGGAAGTGGAAGCAACTTTCCCCGGCGGCAACAAGGAAATCACGGCGTGGCTGTCGAAGAATATCCAATATCCGCCCGTGGCGGCTGAACAGGGTATTCAAGGCAAGGTAATCCTGCGATTCGTGGTTGAAAAGGACGGTTCGATTGGTGAAGTTCAAATACTTCGCCCGTTAGACCCCAGCCTTGACAAGGAAGCGCAACGTGTGGTCAAAAAGATGCCTCGTTGGACACCCGGTAAGAACAACGGTCACGCCGTGCGCGTGTGGTTCAACTTGCCGATAACGTTCCGCTTGGAGTAATCAACAAACGGATGAAACGAGTTGCACCGGTTTTGATGGTAATGCTATTGGTCTGCGGTCTTTCTTGTAAAAAGAAAGACCGTCAGAGCCAATGGAACGACACTCTGAAAACAGGAATTATCCGCATCGCTGCCGATGCGGATTTTTCGCATTGGCTCAACACCGAAATAGCCTCTTTTGAGGCGTACAGCGACTATCAGGCTGCCCTTTTTCCCACTTACACCGAAGAAGAAGATGCCATCCGCCTGCTGACAGACGACTCGGTGCGCGTGGCAATCGTGACCCGCGATTTGGCAACCTCTGAACGCGCCAAACTGACGGAGCGGCATTTAGATGCCAAAAAACACCTCGTCGCTTTCGACGGCATCGCCGTTGTCGCGAATCGCGAAAACAGCGATTCCATCCTCAGCCTCGCGACACTCCAAAAGATATTGACCGGCGAAATCACCGACTGGTCGCAAATCAACCCCAAGTCGAAGTTGGGCACCATCCGCGTGCTGTTTGACAACAAAAAGTCGGGCATCTGGCGTTATGCAGTCGATTCGATTGCCCGCACCAAGACGCTCTCGCCCAACATTTATCCCCTCAACGGCGCAACCGAACTGCTCGAAAAAATCGAACAGATGCCCAATGCGCTGGGCTTCGTTAGTGCCAATTTGGTGAGCGGAGAGGTGGGCACGCCCCGCCTCCGCCGCCACGCCGCCCTCCGCCTGACGCGCCTCAGCCGCAACGAATCGGCAACGCTTGCCAACAGTTACCTGCCCTTTGCAGGCGACATTCAGGCAGAGAACTACCCCCTGTGGCGACCGGTCTATCTCATCCTTTCCGACCCCCGAATGGGTCTGTCGTCGGGCTTTAGCATCTTCATCGCCCAAGCCGTGGGTCAAAAAATCATCCTGAAATCCGGATTTCTGCCCGTAACCGATTCGCACATCATGGACGTGCTCATCAAAGAAGAATACCCCACCGGAAAAAAATCAACAAAAATGAAATAGCATGAAAGAAAAAGTGGCATTCATCTTCGAATGTGTGATGGCAGTCTTCTATCTGGCGGTAGCCGCCGCGTTCCTGTTCACCAGAATATTCCCGCAAGTCCAAGGCTCCGGGCGCACCGGCGTGGGGGTTGTCCTTGCCGTGTATGGCGTTTATCGCGTGTGGCGGGCGGTGCGGAAAATGCTGTAATATCAAATTTAATGATTATCCGCAATCATGCCACTTGACTCTCGTTCCTTGTCCCTGCGGGCGAAGGTAGTGTGTAGCGGGCTGTCCGTAGGCTGAAGCCCACGGTTAATAAAATGCTGTCCTTGCAGGACAAAATCAGAAATTGCTTGCAGGAAACCCTATTTAGTGGTATGATTGCGGATAATCATTTCTTTTTTGCACCGCCAAAAAGTTTGCCAATTCAAAAAGATGTTGTACCTTTGCGGGGTGAAACAATGAAATGATATGGAAGCAATTAGTGTTGAAATAGTAAATCCCAAAGCAAAGAAACTTTTGCAGGATTTGGTGGAATTAAACTTAATTCAGGTGGTTGTGAACGAAAGAGAAATCGTGCCTTCATCACAAAAACTGTCGGAACGCTTTGCAGGATGCCTTTCCGGCGAGAGAACAAACGAATTGCAGAAGGAATTACTACAAATGCGGAACGAATTAGAAATATGACGGAAATCGCATCTTATGGCAAGTTTGGACTGCTGGAACATCTGACAAAAGACATCACACACGCCAATTCGACCACCCTCAAAGGCGTGGGCGACGATGCCGCCGTGTTGGAATACGGCACGAAGGCAACGCTGGTGTCGTCGGTATTGCTGCTGGAAGGCATCCACTTCGATTTGACCTATTTTGCGCTCAAATTTGTGGGCTACAAGGCGGCAGTGGCGGCTTTTGCGGATATTTATGCCATGAACGGGCAGCCACAGCAACTGACGGTGAACATCGGCATCTCCCAACGCTTTGCGGTGGAGCACATCGACGAGATTTTTATCGGTCTGCAATTTGCGTGCAAAAACTACGGGGTGGATATTGTGAAAGTGGACGTAACCGCCTCATTAACAGGCTTGTGCATCACCACAAGTTGCGTGGGCAGTGCCGACAAAGACCAAATTGTGCATCAAAACACCGCCAAAGAGCCGGATTTAATCTGCGTGTCGGGCGATTTGGGCGGTGCCTATATGGGGTTGCAACTCTTGGAGCGCGAAAAGGCGGTGCATCAGGGCGAAACGGATTTCACACCCGATTTTGCAGGCAAAGAATACCTGCTGGAACGCCAACTGCGCCCCGAAGCGCGTCAAGACATCGTCGCACTGCTGGCAGAACACGGGATTGTGCCCACGGCGATGGTGAATGTGAAAGACGGGCTGTCGTCTGATATGCTGCACATTTGCCGGCAGAGCAAGGTGGGCTGCGCGATTTATGAGGAGCGCATCCCGATTGATTTTCAGACGGCAACGATGGCGGAAACGTTCAATATGAACCTCATTACGGCGGCTCTCAACGGTGGCGACGACTACGAATTACTGTTTACCGTGCCGCTGAGTATGCACGAAAAAATCGAAGATTTGGCGAGCGAGGGCATCCGCCTCATCGGTCATATCCGCGCCGCAGACGAGGGTTGCGCCCTCATCACGCGCGATGCCACAGAAATCCCCCTCGTGGCGCAAGGCTGGACGCAGGAAGGCGAATAAGTTACAAAATAACACATATCACACACGTATGAAACAATTTTTATCCCTTTTGACCCTCTGCATCGCCTTTTCGGTGTCGGCGCAGTCCTACACCGTCGAAAATGTGCCTCACGACAATCTGAACAACAAATATGATTTTGTCAGCAACCCCGACGCGCTGATTTCGCAAGCCGCTGAAAATCACCTCAATCGGATTATCGCGGCAACAAAGGATTCGACCTCGGCAGAGATTGCCGTGGTGCTGCTCAAATCCATCGGCAACGCCGATGTGGACGATTTTGCCACACGGCTTTTCACCCAATGGGGCATCGGTAAACGGCAGAAAGACAATGGTTTACTGTTCCTTTTGGTCGAAGACCGGCGGGAGATGGTGTTTCGTCCGGGTTACGGCTTGGAAGGAGCATTGCCCGACGCCATCCTGTCGCGCATCATCCGCAACGACATAGCCCCGCTGATGAAAGAAGGCAACAACGACGAAGCCATCACCCTGGGAATCAGTAAGATATGCCAAATCTTGCTGCACCCCGACATCGCCGCCGAAATCCTCGCCGAAGAAGAACAAGAATCCGGCAACTCCCCCCTCTGGCTCGACACACTACTCATAATAGGCTTCATGGCACTCTTCATCTGGCTCGCCACGCGCAAAGGCAACGGCGGCAATGACAACGGCACGGGCAACAATCGCCGCGGCGGAGGCTTCGGACCTGTGATGGGAGGCTTCGGCGGAGGCAGTTTCAGAGGAGGAGGCTTCTCCGGAGGCAGTATGCGCGGCGGCTTCGGCGGCGGGCGCACGGGCGGAGGCGGTGCCAGAGGCGGGTGGTGAAATCACTTCCGTTCAGTTTCAATGCACCGGCTATAGAGGTAAATTATACGGATTAATCACTTGCAAACCTGCAATATTTTTGAAGTCAGAGATGTTTCGCGAAATCAAAACACAATCATGCACCAAAGCCGTAGCAGCGATGATTGCATCAGGTAATTTCGTTCTGCATCTTTGACGTATTCTAATACACATATCCACAACGTCGCTTGTCAATTCTAAAATGACAGCATCGTCCATAAAATTGGTAAGCAGTTGATAATGCTCTGTGGGGGCACTAAAGCCGAGCACTTCAATTTTGGTAACAATTGAAACATTGGGTATCTCATCCACCACATCGTCCATAAAATTCATGCCAACCGGAGGAAGTTTTTTGCCAAGGTAATCAATGACAGCGTTGGTATCCATCAAATAGTTTGGCAATTCCATTCTTTACGACTTTGAGTTACATAATCTTGAAGGTCATCGGCTATATTGGAGGGTAATTTACCTGCATACTTTTCAGAAAGTTTTTGCGGAGGGTGCATTATCCCCTTCAATACTTTGAGAACTCGCAATTCTTCCAGATTTTCCAAAAGTTTGTAAGCCTTTTTATCGCTTATTTGTACAAGTACTGTTTCCATTTTTCTAATTATATTTGAACTATTTTGCAACAAAGGTAGTGCATCTTTTTGAATTGTGCAAGCGTTTTGGCATTAACTCCGATACGCCGCCATCGCCTCCTCAATCGACTTGATTTTGCTTTCGGCATCGGCTTGCTTCTTGCGTTCGAGTTCGAGCACTTGCGTTGGGGCTTTGGCTACGAAATTTTCGTTGGCGAGTTTGGCTGCCACCGACTGCAAAAAGCCCTGATGGTATTTCAAATCGGCTTCTAATTTAGCCAATTCTTCTTCCACATTAATGAATGCATCAATAGGAACACTATACTCCGTAATTTTCACAAAAAAGGAAACGACATTATCAGATTTTTTATCAACCTTTTTAATATCAGAAACATTTGCACGCTTTTTTATTACTGAATCAAAACGAGGATCATATGAACTATGTATATAATAGTTTTCATCATCATAGTTATCTATAATTTCAAGGGTTACAGGTATGTTATTTGAAATACTTTTTTGCTGTCTGATAGTTCGAATATTAGAAACTATATCTTGTGTATCTTCAAACTCATATATTATTGTTGGCGTGTAGTTTATATCATCAAAATTGTAGTAGCCAGCAGGTGCATTATTTTTAGAACTGGAGGACATTGATAATTCTTTTGTATTATATTCTTTTGGTACGGGAATTTCTTGTATCATTATGCTTTCCCCTTCAGACCTTACGATTAACTGTTGCCATAATTCCTCCGTAATAAAAGGCATAAATGGGTGCAATAAACGTAATAATTTATCAAAAAAATTTATAGTATTTTCATACGTTTTGCTATCTATCGGCTTTTGATATTCGGGTTTTATTGTTTCCAAATATTCAGAAGAAAAATCGTCCCAAAACAATTTATAAACTTCCATTAATGCCTCTGAAATTCTATATTTACTAAACAAATCATTAATATTTGTAATAGCAACTGACAATTTGGCTTCAAACCATTCTGTTATTATTTCACATTCCTCAGGTTGAGGAATATCTACCGCTTCCCAACTTTTGACCAAACGGAAAGCGTTCCAAATTTTATTGCAAAAATTGCGCCCCTGCTCGCACAGGCTTTCATCAAACAAAATATCATTGCCGGCAGGAGCCGACAACATCAAGCCCATGCGCACACCATCGGCACCGTATTTGTGTATCAATTCCAGCGGGTCGGGCGAATTGCCAAGTTGTTTCGACATTTTGCGCCCCAATTTATCGCGCACAATCCCCGTAAAATAGACATTATTGAAGCACTCCTTGCCGCGATATTCATAGCCCGCCATAATCATCCGCGCCACCCAAAAGAAAATAATATCAGGACCGGTCACCAAATCATTGGTGGGATAATAATACTTAATCTCCTCATTATCAGGATTTTTTATGCCGTCGAATACAGAAATTGGCCACAGCCACGACGAAAACCAAGTGTCCAAGGTATCTTCGTCTTGCCGCAAAGAAAATTCTCTATCGTTGAGATGCGGGAATTTTTGCAAAGCCAACTCGCGGGCTTTCGCTTCGTCTTCGGCGACTACAACGCCGATGTTTTTATACTCGTTTGCCATATATTTATATGATTTTTTATTCTATACTTATCTGATTTTCAATAATTTCTTTTAATTTTTCTTTTTCAGGCAAATACAATTGGTATTTCGACACAAAAAGTTGAGAAGAAATATTGTGCATCGCATATTCCACCTCAATATCGTCTTTTTCGCGTGCCAAAACAATGCCAATAGGCGAATTGTCGCCCGCGTTGTTTTCTTCGGTTTCAAAATAACCGAGATACATATTCATTTGTCCAACATCCTGATAATCTGCGCTTTCGCGTTTCAAATCAATCAACACAAAACATTTAAGAATGTAATGGTAAAACACCAAATCAACATAATGCGGACGATTGCCCAACACAATACGGTATTGCCTGCCCACAAAGGCAAAGCCCTTGCCCATTTCAAGCAAAAAATGCTGTAACTGACTGATAATGCGGCTTTCAATCTCCGTTTCGCTCACCTGATACGGCTCCGAAATTTGCAGAAAATCAAGCACAGAGGGCTCACGAATAAGGTCGGCAGGCTTTTCCACACGATTTCCCTCGCGGGCAAGTTTAAAAATTCCCTCCTTGTCGCGCGAAGCCGCCAAACGCAAGTAGAGCGAAGATTTTTTTTGACGAATAAGCGCAGGTGTACTCCAATTTTCATAAACGGCTTGGTGCATATAAAATGAGCGTTCGAGCGGGTCATCAATCTTCAAAAGTTCAACCCAATGCGTCCAACTCAATCGATGCCATTTTTGAGGAAGTTCTGTAACAAACTGATTTCTAATGTTTTGTAATTGGTGCGAAGCCTTCGCACCTTTTTGAGGCAGAGATTTTTGCGGAGCCTCCGCAAGAATCTTTTTCGATTCCAATTTGTGCGGAGCCTCCGCACAAATTGGGAAAGTGAGAAAAAACTGCTTCATTCTCTGAATGTTACTTCTGCTGAAACCTCTACCGTGCAACAGCATAAGGTCTTTCGACAAAGTTTCAAGCAACTTGTTTCCATAAACAGCTCGGTCATTACCATTTTGCTCATATTCCACAATGTATTGCCCTACTTTCCAGTAAGTTACAACAATATGACTGTTGACGGCAATAACTGCTTGCTGCTGCCCCTGCTCAAAAGTTTCGGAAATTTGCGAAACCAATTGTGTGTAGTTAGGATTTGCTTTTTCTATGCACATTAAAATCAAAGTTCAGACGTTTCTCTCTTCTCCATCACATACCACGCCGGAATGCGGTGTCCCCACCACAACTGCCGCGAGATGTTCCAATCTTTGATGTTTTCCATCCAGTGGCGGTAGGTGTTTTTGAATTTTGGTGGGAAAAATTTGATTTCGCTGCTCTCCACCGCGTTCAGAGCCGGTTTGGCGAGGTCGCTCATTTTTAGGAACCATTGCATCGACAGTTTGGGTTCGATGGGCACGTTGGTGCGTTCCGAGAAGCCGACTTTGTTTTCGTAGGGTTCCACTTTTTCCATTAAGCCCGCCGCTTCCAAATCTTTTTCTATTTGCTTGCGCACTTCAAAGCGGTCTTTGCCCTCGTATTGCTGCCCGTGAGCGTTGAGCGTGCCGTCGTCGTTGAAAATATCGAGCGTTTCCAAGCCGTATTTTTCGCCCAGCATATAGTCGTTCACATCGTGCGCGGGCGTCACTTTGAGGCAGCCCGTGCCAAATTCAATATCTACATAGTCGTCCTCAATGATGGGCACAATGCGGTTGACAATAGGCACAATCACTTTTTTGCCTTTCAGATGCTGATTTTTTGGGTCGTTGGGGTTGATGCAGACGGCGGTGTCGCCAAAAATTGTTTCCGGGCGGGTGGTTGCCACCACGGCGTAACCTTTTTCGCCCTCAATCATATACCGTAGATAGTACAACTTCCCCTGTTGCTCTTTATGAATAACTTCTTCGTCCGAGAGGGCGGTTTTTGCCGCCGGGTCCCAATTGACCATGCGTACTCCTCTGTATATCAAGCCTTTGTTGTATAAGTCGATGAAGACTTTGATGACGCTTTCGGAGCGTTTTTCGTCCATCGTGAAAGCGGTGCGCTCCCAGTCGCAGCTTGCGCCGAGTTTTTTCAACTGTTCAAGGATGATGCCGCCGTGTTTGTGTGTCCATTCCCAGACGTGTTCGAGGAATTGTTCGCGCGTGAGGTCGGTCTTTTTGATGCCTTCCTGCGCCAGTTTTGCCACCACTTTTGCCTCCGTGGCGATGGAGGCGTGGTCGGTGCCGGGCACCCAGCAGGCGTTTTTGCCCATCATACGGGCGCGGCGCACGAGGATGTCCTGAATCGTGTTGTTGAGCATGTGCCCCATGTGGAGCACTCCCGTCACGTTGGGCGGCGGGATGACGATGGTGTAAGGCTCGCGCTCGTCCGGCTCGGAATGAAAAAATCCGTGCGCCATCCAGTATTCATACCACTTGTTTTCGACCTCGTTAGGGCTGTATGTAGATGCTATTTCCATTGTTGTGAATTTTTCAGTAAATCAGTTCTTTTTTTTGTAGTTCAAAATCATGTCCATCAGGCTCACAGAGGCGTTTTCCATATCGTTGACCAAGCCGTCGATGAGCGTTTGGAGGAGGTTGTAAAAAAACTGCAAAATGATGGCTACAATCAGTCCGGCAACGGTGGTAATCAGCGCGACTTTCATCCCGCCGGCGACTATGGAAGGGTTGATGTCGCCCGCCACCTGAATGTCGTCGAAGGCGATAATCATCCCCACAACCGTCCCCAGAAAGCCCAAACTTGGTGCAACGGTGATGCAGAGCGAAATCCACGACAGATTTTTTTCCAGCAGCCCCACCTGCGCATTGCCATAAGCCGAGATGGATTTTTCGATGGCATCCACAGGCTCGTCGATGCGGCAAAACGCCTGATAGGCAATGCTCGCCACCGGTCCGCGCTGATTGCGCGCCAATTTTTTGGTGGCATCCAAATTGCCCTTGTCCAAATTTTTTTCAGCCTTCAACAAAAATTGTTGAGAGTCGATGCGGGAAAGGTACAAATAGATTAGCCGTTCCACGCAAAAAACCAGCCCCACCACCAGCACCAGCGTGATAGCACCCATAAACCAGGGTCCACCCTCAAAGAATTTCGTTTTTATGACTTGCATCAAGCCTTCATTCTCAACAAATTCGTTCATCACAATGATTTTTATTCTGCGCGCAAAGGTACAAAAATTTGCGCAATTTATTTGCGGGGAACAGATTTTTTTTTGCAAACAAAATCACTACCTTTGCGGAATGATAGACGAGAGCATTTTTCAAAACAAAACGGCGGCATACTACACTCTGGGGTGCAAACTCAACTTTGCGGAGATTTCCGACCTGGGCAGGCAACTCTCCGAGCGCGGCATCCGGAAGGCGCGCGCGGGCGAAACGGCGGACATCTGCATCGTCAATACCTGCACTGTAACCGAGTTGGCGGACAAAAAATGCCGCCAAGCCATCCGCCGAATCCGCAAGGAGCACCCCCACAGTTTCGTGGTGGTAACGGGCTGCTATGCGCAGCTCAAGCCGGAGGAAGTGGCTGCTGTGGAGGGAGTTGACCTCGTGGTGGGTGCCAATCAAAAAACGGACATATTGGAATATATCGCGGCGGGGGAAAAAATCAGTGTAACACCAACGCGCGAGATAGAAAAATTTGTGCCGTCGTGCTCGGAGGACGACCGCACGCGGCATTTTCTGAAAGTGCAGGACGGGTGCGACTATTATTGCAGCTATTGCACCATCCCGTTTGCGCGCGGCAAAAGTCGCAACGGGGCGATTGCCGATTTGGTGCGTCAGGCGGAGCAGGTTGCCGCCGCAGGCGGCAAAGAAATAGTGCTCACAGGGGTCAATATCGGCGATTTTGGCAAAACCACCGGCGAAAATTTCCTCGACTTAGTGCGCGCTCTCGACACTGTGAGCGGCATCGACCGTTTTCGCATCTCGTCCATCGAGCCAAATCTATTGACGGACGAAATAATCGCCTTTGTAGCCCATTCCAAGCGGTTTGCGCCGCATTTTCACATCCCGCTGCAATCGGGGTCGGATGCGGTTTTGACACTGATGCGCCGCCGCTACGACACGGCTTTTTTCCGCGCAAAAATCGAAAAAATCCGCGAACTGCTGCCAAACTGTTTCATCGGCATCGACGTAATCGTTGGTATGCGGGGCGAAACAGCGGATTTATTCCAAGAAACAGCCGATTTTTTGACGGCATTGCCGTTTTCACAGTTGCACGTGTTCCCCTATTCCGAGCGAGCGGGAACAAAAGCGTTGGCTATTGAGCCGATTGTGTCGCCGCAGGATAAACAACTGCGCAGCAACCGGCTGCTCGACCTGTCCGCCGAAAAACGCCGCGCCTTCTACCGCTCGCAGCAAGGCACCACACACCGCGTATTGTTTGAACACGCCCGCAGGGGCAATCGGATGCACGGTTTCACTGAAAATTATGTGCAGGTCGAAGCAGATTATCGCTCCGAATGGACAAATGAATTGCGGGAAGTGACTTTGGAGCGATTAAATGCGGACGAAACAGCGTTTGCCGTGTAAAAAAAGCGGCAAGTTCAATTAGTAACTGCAAAAAATATTGGTGTTTCAATATTTTTGTTGTATCTTTGCAAAAATTTTTAAGAAAAGAATAAAATCATGGAACAAAAAGAATGGACATTGCAAGAAAGGCTCGCTACCATCGTTGAAAGCATTGAACTGGAAAAAGCAGGGCAACCGGAGGAAGCAAGAAGAGTGCGAAAACAAGTACCCTTATCCCCCCATTTGGCAAAATGGTGCAAAGAGAAGATGGGACCGGCGTACCTGACAGAACGGGGTTTTAACCTTTCAGCAGCGGAGGTGGAATATGGAAAAGATTGGCTTACTCGTTGAAACGATAATTTTCAGTGTGGAAAATATCGCTGATGGGCGCAGAGGGCTTGCCACAATAGGTGCCACCGAAGCGGGGTTGGCTTCATTCATGAATGGATTGTTATCAGCACAAGTTGTTTTTACGGAAGTGTATGACAATGTTGCCAATGACATAGGGGCTGTAGTCCTTGTAGAGCAGGTCTATCTGACCGAAGAACGCCGATATTGCCGTGATACCGAAAAAGGTGTGACAGCCAGCATGACGGCGGGCATTGTTGCCTTTGATGATGCTCTTCGGGCGTTGGAGATAGCGCAGGATGCGGCGGCTTACCGGAATGCAGAGGCAACCTACTCCCATCTCCCCGAATATCGCTACAAGGGAATGCCCAAAGATGCCTTTCACGTTGCCTGCCTCGCCGCCGCCACCCGCCTGAACAACACCCTCCGCACCCCCGGTATCAACGATATAGAACGGCAAATCTATGACCAACGCTCAAAAAACATGTCTGCCGCACAAGGTGCCTATTTGGTGATACAACAGAGTGTGCTTGCCAATAGTGAAGTGTAATATTCAGGGCAAAAAGAATTAACCGAATTTAGAGCGTCACCTTCACCTCAATTTCCTCAAACGGCTCAACGATATCGCCAATCTTGATGTCGTTGTAATTTTGGATGTTCAGCCCGCATTCGTAGCCTTGCACCACCTCTTTCACATCGTCTTTGAAGCGTTTCAGCGAGCCGAGTTCGCCGGAATAGACGACGATGCCGTCGCGGATGATGCGGATTTTGTTGCCGCGCTTGATTTTGCCTTCGCGCACCAGACAGCCTGCCACGGTGCCCACTTTGGTGATGTTAAACACTTCGGTAACTTCCACGTTGCCGGTGATTTCTTCCTTGATTTCCGGTGCGAGCATACCCTCCATCGCGGATTTAACCTCTTCGATGGCATCGTAGATGATGGAATAGAGGCGAATATCCACCCCTGCCTGTTCGGCTGCCTTGCGTGCCAACTGCGACGGGCGCACCTGAAAGCCCACTACAATCGCTTCGGAGGCGGCGGCGAGGGTAACGTCCGATTCGGAAACTTGCCCTACGCCCTTGTGGATGACATTGACCTGAATCTGCGGGGTCGACAGGCTGATTAACTTGTCGGAGAGAGCCTCCACAGAGCCGTCTACGTCGCCTTTGACGATGACGTTCAACTGTTGGAAATTGCCAATCGCGATGCGGCGACCGATGTCGTCCAGCGTCAGCATCTTCTGCGTCCGCAGTCCCTGTTCGCGCTGCAACTGTTCGCGTTTCGATGCAATGTCGCGGGCTTCCTGCTCGGTGTCCATCACGTTGATGGTGTCGCCTGCCTGCGGGGCACCGTTCAGCCCCAGCACCAGCACCGGCTCGGCAGGACCTGCCTCCGTGATGCGCTGGTTGCGCTCGTTGAACATCGCCTTGACGCGCCCAAAGTGCGTGCCTGCCAGCACCACGTCGCCCAGTTTGAGCGTACCGTTTTGCACGAGCACCGTCACAAGGTATCCACGCCCCTTATCCAGCGACGACTCGATGATAGACCCAACGGCTTTGCGCGCCGGGTTGGCTTTCAATTCCAATAAATCGGCTTCCAGCAGCACCTTTTCCATCAATTCGCCGACGTTGATGCCCTGCTTGGCGGAGATGTCCTGCGACTGGTATTTGCCGCCCCATTCTTCCACCAGATAGTTCATCTGCGAGAGGGCTGCTTTTATCTTTTCGGGGTCGGCACCCTCCTTGTCTATCTTGTTGATAGCAAACACCATAGGCACATTTGCCGCGGCGGCGTGGTTGATTGCCTCGATGGTCTGCGGCATCACGCTGTCGTCTGCCGCCACAATGATGATGGCGATGTCTGTTACGCTGGCTCCACGCGCACGCATTGCCGTGAAGGCTTCGTGACCGGGGGTATCCAGGAAGGTGATGCGCCTACCGTTAGCCAGCTTCACATTATACGCCCCGATGTGCTGCGTGATTCCGCCGGCTTCGCCGGCTATCACGTTGGTCTTGCGGATGTTGTCGAGCAGGGAGGTCTTGCCGTGGTCGACGTGTCCCATCACCGTCACAATGGGTGCGCGCCCCACCAAATCTTCGGGGTTGTCTTCCTCTTCCGAGATGGCTTCCGCCACTTCGGCACTCACATATTCGGTTTTGAAGCCAAATTCGTCCACCACGATATTGATGATTTCCGCGTCCAAACGCTGATTGATTGACACCATAATGCCAATCTTCATACAGGTCGAAATAATCTTCACGACGGGCACGTCCATCATATTCGCCAAGTCGTTGGCGGTTACAAACTCGGTGAGTTTGAGCACTTTGTTTTCGTGTGCTGCTGCTTCGGATTCTTCGTCCTGCCGGTGCGAGAAGGCTTCGCGCTTCTCCTTGCGATATTTTGCGCCCTTTTTCTGCGTTTTGTTGGTCAGGCGGGCGAGTGTTTCCTTGACCTGTTTTTGTACATCTTCTTCGCTCACTTCCGCTCTTTCGCCGTATTTGCGAAGTTTCATATTGGGATTGGGCTTCACGGTTGGTGCGCCCTTTTCGATGTCTATTTTTTCGTTTTTGATGCGTTTCCGCTTCTTTTTCTTCGTGGGGTCGATATCCGATTTTTTCGTTAGCGAGGGCGGTATGGCACGTGCTTCGCCGGCGGCACCCGGATTAGAGGTTTTTTTCTTCTTGCTCGCGAGTTGTTTGAGTTTTTCTGTGCGTTCTTTTTCGCGCTCTTTTTTCGATTTCTTTTTCGGGCGGGTCGATAAATTGATGGTCGAGAGGTCTATTTTGCCTGTTACTTTGGGACCGTCCAGCGTCGGTTTCGGGAAATAGCGGAACGGCTCCTCATCGGCAGCAGCACCACCCGCAGCCGGTTTTTTGTCCGCAACGGGGTCTTTTTGGGGTGCAGGAGTCGGCTTCGGCTCCTTTCTCACGATGGGATTGCCTTTTTTGTCCAATTCTATTTTGCCGGTAATCTTTGGACCCTTAATTTTGGGCACCACGGTTTTGATTTCTTCTTTCGGCTTCACATAGCCGGGCACCGTCACCGTGGTTTTTTTGTCCTTGCGATGGCGTTCGGTGCGGAATTTCTCGGCGTCTGTTTTCAGATGTTTGTCCAAACTAAATTCTTCGACGAGCAGTTTATACTCCGCATCTTCGATTTTAGTGTTCGGATTCGCATTCGGATAGTCATGACCCTGCCGCTGTAGAAATTCGACCACCGTCGAAAGTCCCACATTCAAATCTTGCGTAACTTTATTTAATCTAATAGACATATCTACTTTTACTCTTCTTCAAATTCGGCTTTCAGGATTGCAATGACTTCGTCGATTGTAATGTCCTCTAAATCAGTCTTTTCTATCAATTCTTCGCGGCTTAGAGCCAAGACATTTTTAGCGGTGTTGCAGCCGATATTTTTGAATGCGTCGATGACCCACTGTTCTATTTCGTCCGAAAATTCGTCCAGATAGATGTCTTCGTTGCTAATTTCTTCGTCGCGGAACACGTCGATGGTGTATTCCGTGAGCATACTTGCCAATTTGATGTTCAAACCGCCTTTTCCGATAGCCAGCGACACCTCTTCGGGGCGGAGAAACACTTCCGCCCGACGTTTTTCCTCGTCTAATTTGATGCTCGATATTTTCGCCGGACTTAAAGCCCTCTGAATAAACAGGTTGATATTCGACGTGTAGTTGATGACGTCGATATTTTCGTTACACAATTCGCGGACGATGCCGTGAATGCGCGCGCCTTTCATACCCACGCAAGCCCCCACGGGGTCGATGCGGTCGTCATACGACTCCACTGCCACCTTGGCGCGCTCGCCGGGGATGCGGGCGATGCGCTTGATGGTGATGAGTCCGTCGTGGATTTCGGGCACTTCCAACTCAAAAAGCCGCTGCATAAACAGCGGGGAGGTGCGCGAAAGGATGATTTTCGGGCTGCCGTTCTGATTGTCTACGCTCACCACCACCGCGCGGCGGGCTTCGCCTTTGCG
>BNTT01000021.1 GCA_025996815.1 Bacteroidia bacterium | reverse complement strand
ATTATGAAAATGGCGACGAAATATATTTATCATAAAAATGACTACCTTTGCACCATGAAAAAAAATCTGTATATAATCGCAGGATGCAACGGAGCTGGCAAAACGACGGCTTCATTTGCTATTTTGCCGGAGATATTGGATTGTCACGAATTTGTGAATGCCGATGAAATCGCACGCGGCTTATCGCCGTTTCAACCGGAAAAAGTTGCAGTGGAAGCGGGCAGAATAATGTTGCATCGGATAGATGAACTTCTGAACAAGCAGGCTAATTTTGCCTTTGAAACAACTTTGGCAACAAAATCATATACAAACACTATTTCACGAGCAAAAGCAGCAGGATACAGTGTTACACTGCTGTTTTTTTGGTTGCAGACGGTAAATTTGGCGAAAGAAAGGGTCAAAAAACGTGTGGCGGAAGGCGGGCACAACATTGACGAAATCGTCATAGAACGGCGATATTTGACCGGAATTGTCAATTTGTTTGATATTTATTTCCCCATAATGGACGTTGTGTTTGTATTCGATAATTCGGAGGGAAAACACGAATTAATTGCCAAAAAAACACCTAATTCTGACTTGTATGTGATTGATAATAATAAGTTTAACAAATTAAAATCCTATTATGACAGCACAAGATAAACAAAACATAGAATTAGAAAAGAAAATTCTCAAAGGGCTTGACATCGCCTACGAAAAACTCCTTGCCGATAAAAAGGCGAATAATGGCGAACTAATCGTCCTGCGCGGCGATGAAATCGTGCGGATAAAGCCGTAAGCGGCTTCCCTCTGTTCGGCGGTAGCCCCAATTCGATACAAAAAACGGGAATTTATACCCTAATTTTGATACATTTTTTTGTAATTTATACCCTAACTTTGAAACAAAAGTAGTATCTTTGCAAAAAATTTAAGGGTTATGTTTGAAAGAAATGCAATAAAAGATTTAGAACAATGGGCTGCAAAGAGAAATCGCAAACCATTGATATTGAGAGGCTCACGACAGGTTGGAAAAACTACGCTTGTGGAAAGTTTTGCCAAACGGTTTGAAAATTATCTCTATTTGAATTTTGAAAAAAAGCCGACGGCAATGGCTCTTTTTGAAAAAGAGCAGGAAATTAACGACCTTTTGGCTGAAATTTTTCTTTTTTGCAACAAGGAAAAGCAAAGCGGGAAAACGCTGCTGTTTATTGACGAAATTCAAAATTCGCGGACGGCAATTACAAAACTGCGCTATTTTTACGAGGCTCAAATCCCTGATTTGTATGTGATTGCCGCCGGCTCACTGCTGGAAACGATGCTGAGTAAAAATATATCGTTTCCTGTGGGGCGCGTGGAATATTTGGCAGTTCGCCCCTGCACTTTCAATGAATTTTTGCGGGCTATTGATGAAAAAATACTCGAAGAAGCATTGATTGACAGGCGAATACCCGAAGCATTGCACGACAGAACAATGAATTTGTTTAACACTTTTACGTTGATTGGCGGGATGCCCGAAGTGGTTGCCGATTATGCCGAAAATAAGGATTTCGTGGGGCTGAACAGTATTTACGAAAGTTTGCTCACAAGTTATCGCGATGATGTGGAAAAATACGCCGCAAACGGTACGATGAGCCAAACCATTCGTTATATTTTGAAAGCGGGCTGGAAGTTTGCAGCCGAACGCATTACATTGGGCGGTTTCGCCGGCTCATCATACAAGGCGCGTGAAATGGGCGAGGCGTTTCGCACTTTGGAAAAAACTTTTGTGCTGGAACTTTGTTACCCAACAACCGATTTTCTTGTGCCTGTAACGCAGGATTTGAAACGCTCGCCAAAATTGCTTTGGCTCGATTGCGGTTTGGTGAATTATGCTGCAAAATTGCAACAGGAAGTGTTCGGCTCAAAAGATATTTTAGACGCTTATCGTGGGAAAATTGCCGAACAGGTTGTTGCACAGGAACTTTTAGTGTTGGACAGTCGCGTTTCAAATCAGCGGAATTTTTGGGTGCGCGACAAAAACACTTCGCAGGCAGAAGTGGATTTTGTGTTGCAACACGACAGCAAAATTATTCCCATCGAAGTGAAATCAGGGCATAATGCAAAACTTAAATCGCTGCATCTGTTTATGGACGAAGTGCCGCACGACATTGCCGTCAGGATTTGGTCGCAACCGTTTTCGATTGACGAAGTTACCACTCAAACCGGAAAAACATTCAAACTTATCAATGTGCCGTTTTATTATGTGAACAGAATGGAGAAAATTTTGAACGCAACGAAATGACTTACACACAAATTATCTCCTCATACAACCCCGCCAACCGCTTGCGCAGATGCACCACCGCGTAGTGTTTCCGCGACAGTAGCGTATTGACGGCTACGCCGGTGGTTTGGGCGATTTCTTTCACGGGGAGACCGTCTAACTCCGTCAGTTCAAAGATTTCGCGCTGTTCGGGCGACAGTTCGGCGAGGGCGGCTTCCAATTCTGTCCACACCAATGAGCGCAGATATTCCGTTTCGGGCGTGGGCGTTGTGCTTTCGTTGCTGAACAGGATTTCGGAAATGTCTTTGAAAAATTCGTTGTCGCTTTCGTCGTCCTGATAGGTGGGCATCGCTTCTTCGTGCTTTTTGATGCCGTGGTTGATAATCGTGTTTTTCGCCACGCGGTAGAGCCATGCCGACACCTGTTCAATGGGGTTGAGCGCGGCTTCTGTCGTCTTAATGAATTGATAGAAAACATCTTGCAGAATATCCTCCGCGTCCTCCCTGTTGTCCACCCGCTTGCGGATGAAGGCTTTCAGGCGCGGTTGATATTCTACAATCAGTTCTGCAACGCTTTTTGGAGCGTCTGTGTTTGCTTTAGTCACGTCGGGTGTTGTTTTTGGATTCGTCACTTGCAGACTCGTGTTCGTGCCATCTTTCATAAGCACCTTCAAAGCCACCTCCGAATTGCCTGTGTTTAAACCTGTTCTTCACAAACTCCTTTCTCTCTTCGGGAGTCATTTTCTCCCACTTCTCGCGAAGCGGATTTTTCCCGAATCCACCACGGGGCATACCGCCAAAACCGGGCTTTACCCACATACCGCCAAGCCCGCCAAAGAGCATTCGCGACAAAGCCAGCAGCCCAATGGCTTGCCAAAAACTAATCACTGCCAATCCGAAGATTGCCGGAACTAAGGCGTTCCACAATAGCATCACGACTGCGCCAAATCCGGCAATCGCTACCGCCCCAAAAACGAAGTGTTTAACAACGTGTAAAAAAATGAACTTTTTCATTGCTTTTTAATTTAAAATTTTTAATTCTTAATCATTCTCTATTTATGAAGACAAATGAGAATGAAAAATATTTTATCGGTAGCTCACAAAAACTGCAAAGTTACGATTTATTTTGAAAAAAAAGTATGTTTTAGCAGTATTCATCAAATAATTTCCCCTTTCCACAATTTTTTCAAAAAATATTCAATTGGCATCACTTCCACGCCGTCACTCACACGAGGCGCAGGGTCTAATGACACGATGATAAGGCGTGCTTGCGGGTGCTCTTCGGCAAACGTTTTTAATCCCTTCAGATGGCGGGACTGCACTTCGGTGGTCGATTTTATTTCAATGGCAACGCGGGCATCCCCCAAGACGGCATCAACTTCTACCCCTCCGCTCGTTCGCCAATACGACAGTCTGTCTTCGCTGTCGGAATAACCGATACAGGCAATCAATTCTTGAATCACAAAGTGCTCAAATGCGTGTCCGAAATCAATAGAGCCGGGCAACAAATTTTTTCGGTTTAATAAATAGTTCACGATGCCCACATCGAAATAATAAAATCGGGGGGCTTGTATCAAGCGACGTTTGACCGTTTTTCTGAATGCCGGAATCATATAGCCAATCAAGGTGTCTTCGAGAATTGAAAAATATTCTTTAATCGTGATGGCACTCACCCCACAATCGGTTGCAATGTTTTGATAATTAACCATTTCGCCATCAGTTAATGCCGCCGCTTCCAAAAAACGATTAAACGAGCCTAAATTGCGCACCAGGGCTTCTGCTTTTATTTCTTCCTGTATATACGTCCCCACGTATGCCTGCAATCGCTTCCACGCATTTTCGACAAGATAATGGCGGGGCAACATACCGCTATTTACCGCCCGAATCAGGTCGAAATCGGGAATTTCTGCGCTCACTAACGGATAAAATACGTTTCGTAAAGCCCGTCCGCCAAGTGTGTTCGCCCCCGTGCGCTTCAACTTCCGGGCACTTGAGCCGCTTAATACAAAGCGCAGGTCTTTGTTCACCATCAGCCACTGCACTTCATCCAACAGTTGAGGTACTTTTTGAATTTCATCAATGATAATCAATTCATTTGCTGCACAATCCATCAACTCCTCGCGTAAAAATTCGGGATGACGGTTAAACCGTTCAAACACATCCGCCCTCAGCAAGTCATAATAACGACCTTCGGGAAACCGCTGTTGCAAAAATGTTGTTTTTCCTGTTTGACGAGCACCAAATAAGAAAACACTCTCATTTTCAGCATCTTGCATCTTAAAAAATCGTGTAATCATAAAGTTGTACTTTAGTTTATCTTGTAAATCGAAAGAATCACTTTGCAAAAGTACACAATATTTTTGAATATACAACTATTTTGCGCTTTGTTTTTGATGAAAGTTTTTGTACCTTTGTGCCAATGAAATAAAAATTTATATGAAACTTTGGCAAAAAAACATAGAAATCGACAAGGAAGTTGAGCAATTTACGGTCGGCAAAGACCGCGAAATGGACATCTATTTGGCGAAGTCCGACGTGCTCGGCTCAATGGCGCATATCACGATGCTCGAAAGCATCGGTTTGCTGACCGCTGACGAACTGAAAGCACTTAGAAAAGAGTTGAACGTTATCTTCCAACTCGCTGATTCAAATCAATTTGTGATTGAAGACGGTGTGGAAGACGTGCACTCGCAAGTGGAGCTGATGCTCACCCGAAAATTGGGCGACACGGGCAAAAAAATTCACAGCGGACGGTCGCGCAACGACCAAATTTTGCTGGATTTGAAACTATTTACGCGCGATGCCATTCAAACCTTAGTCGCGGAAATCGCCGCGCTGATTGACGTGCTGATTGCGCAGAGCAACCGCTATAAAGACGTGCTGCTGCCCGGCTACACGCACCTGCAAATTGCAATGCCGTCATCGTTTGGGCTGTGGTTTGGGGCGTATGCCGAGAGTTTGGTAGACGATTTGCAACTATTGCAGGCGGCTTACAAGGTGACTAATCGCAACCCATTGGGGTCGGCGGCGGGCTACGGCTCATCTTTTCCGCTCAACCGCCAAATGACCACCGATTTGTTGGGCTTCGATTCGATGGACTACAATGTGGTGTATGCCCAAATGGGGCGCGGCAAAATGGAAAAAACGGTCGGCTTCGCGCTGGCGGGCATCGCGGCGACACTCTCCAAATTGGCATTCGATGCCTGCCTGTTCAACAGCCAAAACTTCGGCTTCATCAAACTCCCGGACGAATTTACGACCGGCTCAAGCATTATGCCGCACAAAAAAAATCCCGACGTGTTTGAACTCACGCGCGGCAAATGCAACCTCATCCAAAATCTGCCGCAGCAACTGACCGCACTGACCAACAACCTGCCATCAGGCTATTTCCGTGATTATCAACTGACTAAGGAAGCCTTTTTGCCCGCTTTCGGCGAACTCTCCGCCTGCATCCGAATGACCACGCTGATGATGCAATCCATCCAAGTGAACGAAAAAATCTTGGACGACCCCAAATACGCACTGCTGTTCAGTGTCGAAAAGGTGAACGAACTGGTGCTGCAAGGCACGCCCTTCCGCGATGCCTACAAGCAGGTAGGCTTAGCCATCGAAGCGGGCAATTTTACCCCCGACAAAGCCGTGGCGCACACCCACGAGGGCAGTATCGGCAATCTGTGCAATGCTCAAATCGCGGCGATGAAGGCGGATATTGTTGCCGGGTTTCATTTTGAAAAAGTCAATGATGCGGTCAAAAAATTATTATGAATATCCGCAATCATACCACTTGGCTTGCATTCCTTGTCTCGCAGGGCATATTTTTGTTGCTACTGTTTCCTTTGCAAAGTTGCACCGACACCGAGCGGTCGCCCATCCCTGATATGCAGGTGAGCCTCACGATTGATTTGAACTATCAGGATGCCGATTTAGTGCCCGCTTTGGCGACCAAGTCGTTCACTGTGCCGCGTGTGGCTACCGACAAGCTCGGTTTTGGTGGCGTTTTGGTTATCAATAGTTACAATGCCAATGGTGCCCCTACCCTTTTTGCCTACGATTTGGCTTGTCCGGTGGAGGTTGAGCGCAACGTTAAGGTGATTGCCGACGAGGCGGGACGGGCGACCTGTCCCAAATGCGGAGCAACTTTTGCACTTGCCTGGGGCAGTGGAATGCCCGAATCGAAGTCGAAACATCCGCTGAAATCGTATCTCGTGCGGCAGACGGGAGAACGAAAATACAGTGTCAGGAATTGAATCAAAATGTTTTCTTCAAAAGCAATCTTGGTTTCACCTCTTTGAGAATGTCAATCAATAGCAGTCCCCACATCAACAAAAGAGCAAAATTGGATAACATACTATTTGTTGGATATTTATAAATCTGAAAAGGATTTAAGAACAAGCAAAAGAGTAGTAGATATACCAAGTCTTTTTGTGTGAAAGTCTGTCTGTTGAAAAACAGAACTATTGCCGGAAAGAAAAACAATCCACGTACAAACCAGGAAACATCCGGTATCATAATCACGATGATGGATAATATTGCAATCCGCGCCCAATTATTTTTTGTAAAATAGCAAAGAATGATTGAAATCGCAGCCAATAGCAATTGAATATACTTGGAAATAGCAATCAATGTATTCGGCAACTCCACATGACCATATTGTGCCATAAAATGGATACTTTCTTTAACTAACGCCGGCAAACCAAACAAATATCCGGTAGCTTGATGAGTAGCTATGAAGTTTGCTTGTTCTAACATATTAGAAAATAGTAATTCCATGTTTTCAAATAGCCCACGATGGAAAAACAGAAACGGAAGAATAGTCAAAGCAAGTCCAAGCACCACACAAAATCCGATAGACTTGTATTTTTTATCAAATAGCAACAATAATCCAAAGAGCACGGGATAGATTTTTATTACCGCACCCACCGTCAGACAAACGAGAACCAAACCTCTATGTGACCTTTGGGGAGAATTATACAACCATAAAAACACAGCAATTGCAGCCGCTGAAATGAATGTCAAATTACCCGAATCTACGGCATACAGGTTTACGGAGGAAAAAAACAGCAACACCAAAATGAGTAAAGTGCTGTTTGTGCTTTTTCCCAATTTATACAATGGAAAAAATAAGACCGCCACAGAGATAAGCATATAGAAGACGAGGGATATCAGATACATACCTCCCTGTCGGGCACTCTCGGATGAATAATCGTCCAAACAGGCAAACGGATAGGTCAATAAATGGCATAGGGGCAAATACATTGACCCGGCACCGTATGGGTCATTATCTGCAACCATCCGCATCATCCAATGAAAGTCCTCACATGCAAAGGGTAGCCCCCACCAAACCACATGCCTTTGATAGCCTGTAGGGTCTATACATAGCCCTGTCATCCACGCCAAGATGAGTATCCCCATCACCACAGTAAACACCGTAATCAGTGTTTTTCTTTCAACATTTGTTTTCATATTTTTAAAATTTAATTTGTTTTTATTTGCATAATGTAGTTTTTATATTCGCGTTCTAACATAAACGTGTGCATATTTCTGCTGCCCAATGTTGTAAATGTAAAATTGATGACCATAAACAAAAATTGGGTGCACAAAATCAGAAGAATACCAATTGAGGTAGTCGCCCAGCCCGGCGAAGCCATGTCTAATACAAACTTCTTAAACAAAACAAACGCAATCGCTCCAAGGCTGCCAATGAAAAAGAGGATGGCAAAAAGTGTCAGTTTCACAAACACAATGTCGTTGAAAACAGAAACCGACGACAAGCCATGCGTCACTAACGACACAAAATTCATTTTTGACTTTCCACGATACCGTTGCGCCCTATCGCAGTCGAGGTATTTGATTTTGAGGCGGGATTTCAAAATGCCCGCGTGGTAATGATTCCAAATTTCACTGAGATGCACAACTTTATTTAACATTGCAGAAGGAATCAAACTGAAATTTCCGCCTTGCAACACATGTCCGGTCAGCATTTTAAATACCGCTTTGTAGAAACTGTAAAATACGCGGAAAGATAAACTTTCGGAGCGTTTGCGCCGCTTGGCAAAAATAATTTCGTCCGCCGACAGGTCGTCGATAAAACGGAACACATCCCTATAATCATCTTCGCCGTCGCAATCCATCACAACCACGCCGTCATAATTCGCAAAATTAGCATTGATATACGCCAACGCCACACAAATGGCACGCTGATGTCCCACATTTCGGACTAAATCTATCTGAGTGATTTCTTTGTACCCCCCCCCCCCATTTAGACCATCCAAATGGGTTTTCTTGTGACGAGCCGTCATTGACAACCACAACATGGAGGTCGTGGGCATATTTTTCATTTTCTTTGTCAATATCCGTCAGCAGAGCGGATAAGGACTCCCAATCATTATAGCAGGGTGTTACAATGTATATTTTTTTTGCCATTTCTTTATTTTTGTTTTTATCTGCCCGCAAAGGTAAACATTTTTTTTGAATAAAAAAAATTGTACCTTTGCAGTCTAATAAAAATTTTTCAAAATTATGAAAGTAATTGCACTGAACGGAAGCCCGCACAAGGGCGGCAACACTGCCTACGCGCTGAATGTGGTGGGCAAAGCCCTTCAAGCAGAGGGCATCGAGTTTGAAATCGTCGAAATCGGCGGACATCCCGTCCACGGCTGTATCGGCTGCGGCAAATGCGACGAAAACGAAAACGGCAAATGCACCATCACAAACGACATTGTGAACGAAGTGCTCCCGAAAATGAAAGCTGCCGATGGCATCATTATCGGCTCACCGGTGTATTATTCCGGCATCGCGGGCACGATGAAATGCTTTTTAGACCGCTCTTTTTTCGTTGCCGCTGCCAACGGCGGCTGGTTTCGCCACAAGGTAGGCGCATCGGTCGTTGCCGTTCGCCGCACCGGAGGCAGTATGACTTTCAATGCCCTGAATCATTACCTCACCGTGTCGGAAATGCTGGTGCCGAGTGCCAACTATTGGAATGTGATTCACGGACGTGCGCCCGGCGAAGCCGCACAGGATGCCGAGGGCAATCAGATTATGCAAGTGTTGGGCAAAAATATGGCTTGGATGCTGAAAATGCGCGAACAAGGCAAAAACATTGAGCCGGAAGCGGAAGAGAAGGTGTTTACGAGTTTCGTGAGGTAAAATTCAGCCCGCAGACGACAATAAAGTAAAATCGCAAATACAAACAGATGCAACGCCCCGAATTAAACAGCAATATCTCAGCCGCCGATTTCAAGGATTTCTATTGGTTCAAAGAAGAATTGACGGCTTTCTGCAAGTCTAAGGGACTTGCCGCGACCGGCAGAAAACCCGAACTGACGGCACGAATTATCGCGTATCTGCAAACAGGTGAGGTTGTTAGACGTGTGAACAACAAAAAATATACCTCCAAATTTGATTGGAACAAGGCAACCCTTGATTTGGATACCGAAATCACTGATAATTACAAGAATACGGAAAACGTGAGGGAGTTCTTGAGGCGAGAAATAGGCGCGCACTTCCGCTTCAACGTCCCCTTTGGGGAATGGATGAAGCAAAATTGCGGCAAAACGCTGCGCGACGCGATACATTTTTGGAAAATGCAGCGCGAGCAAAGGGGAAAAACTGCTTATTCGCGGGACGATTTGCTGCTGGAAAATTGATAAATTAGTTGTATCTTTGCAGCATAAATTTTTTATGAAATAGTATGCAAATATATCACGGTGGATATTGTAGAATAGAATGCCCCGAAATAAGAGCGGGGAAATATGCTAAGGATTTTGGCACGGGTTTTTATTGCACAGAATTGTATGAGCAGGCTGTGCGCTGGGCTAAACGCTATGATACGCCTGTTATCAACAGTTATGATTTTGTTTCAGAGAATAATTTGAGGATTCTCCATTTCGCTGAAATGACGGAGGAGTGGTTAGATTTTATTGTGGATTGCCGCAATGGTCTCCGGCACGATTACGATATTGTGATTGGGGCGATGGCAAACGACCAAGTCTTATACTAAATTGTTTAACGTTTATACGAAGTGAAATGATTGGCAGAGAAAAAAAGAAGCTAACGACCTGTTTTTTATTTGCAGCCTGATTGAATACATTGGTCGGCAAACAAAAAATCATCGAAATGTGGTGGTCAATGCGCTGGGGAAAGCCAAATTGCAACACCTCTACGAACTCGCCGATGTATATCACAGCGAAAATATCGACAAACTCACCGACGATTTGATTCGGGAATGTCAAATAGAAACCGGCTATTTTGATAATATCGCCGCCGCCCAATACCTTATTCCCACGCATTGGGACATCGGAAAAGTGTATAAACGGCTGATTACGGCAGTCTGTGAAAAGCAAGACAAGACTTCGATTGATACTTTAATAGAAGTATATAACTCGTGGATTTCCAGAAAGATAGAAGATTTTAATAGCAGTTTGTATTATGAAAATCCCGATTATTTGTATGAATCCTATCGTAAAGGCGAAGTTCTGTAAGTTAAAACATTTTTCGCTAAGTGCAAAAAAAAATATTTGCATAATTGCAAAAAAATAACTAATTTTGCACCCGCCACACAGAAACGGAAAGCTGCCGGAGTGGTCGATCGGGCCGCACTCGAAATGCGGTGTACGGGCAACTGTACCGGGGGTTCGAATCCCTCGCTTTCCGCAAAGACATTGATATGAAGCAAGTTATGGAACCAAGAAAACAGAAACAATAAATGAACGAAAAAACATACAAATTTGAAGCGGAAATAAAAAAAGTCCCTGACATTGACGGTGCCTACATTGAAATCCCCTTTGATGTGAAAAGCGAGTTTGGCAAAGGACGTATAAAGGTGCTGGCAACGTTCGATGATGAGCGATATGAAGGCAGCATCGTCAAAATGGGAACGCCCTGCCACATCATCGGCATTCGCAAAGAGATACGGAAGAAAATCAATAAGCAGGCGGGGGATGTGATACGGGTGACAATGCGAGAAATAATAATTTAGGAATATGAACGCAAAATTTATCACTCTCACAAAAGAGAACATCGCAACAGAGCATATTTGTTGCGCTTTTTCCGACAAAAAATGCGCGGACGGCTATGAATTGAAAAAGGAATGGCTTGCGAAAGAGTTCGACAACGGCTATGTGTTTCGCCGATTAGACGAGCGGGCGAAGGTGTTTATTGAGTATGGAGCTGCCGAAACGGGGTGGGCACCGATTGATGCACCTAACTATTTGCTGCTCAACTGTCTTTGGGTGTCGGGGCACTACAAGGGGCAGGGCTATGCCAAGGCTCTCTTGCAGTCGGCGATGGACGATGCCACGGCGCAGGGCAAGGACGGGCTTGTGACCATTGTTGGGACGAGCAAATTTCATTTTATGAGCGACACCAAATGGCTTTTGCGGCAAGGGTTTACGGCTTGCGAAACGCTGCCGTATGGTTTCAGCCTTTTGGTGAAAAAGATTCGCCCCGAAGCCGCCAATCCCAAATTCAAAGACACCGTAAAGAGTGGCGAATGTGAGTGCAAAGAGGGCATAACGGTTTATTATTCAAACCGTTGCCCGTTTAGCGAGTATCACGTCCACAACTCATTGCCCGAAACCGCCCGCAAGAGAAATCTTCCGTTGCACGTTGTGAAGTTAGAAACGACGGAACAGGCGCAGGAAGCACCCTCGCCCGCCACGATTTTCAGTTTGTTTTACAATGGGAAGTTCATTACTACCGACATCAGCGCGTGTATGGATAGTCGTTTTGATAAAATTGCGAAATAATTGCATTTTTGTTGTGTATTATCCAAATAAAAGTATTACCTTTGCACCCGATATGAAAAGTTAAACTTATAAAACATAGTTGTAATGATTAAAACGGATGAAGTACAGAAGTTATTTAGCCAATTCGAAGCGGTTGCTTCCGAATACAATGGCTTGGAGTGTTGGAGTGCACGCGAATTGCAATCCTTGTTGGGTTACACTGAATGGCGCAATTTTCTAAAGATTATTGACAAAGCGAAAGAATCTTGCAAAAACACCGCTGTAGGTATCTGTGAACATTTTGTTGACGTCAACAAAACGTTCACAATGCCCCACGGGGCAGAAAAGGAGGGAGAAGACATTATTCTCACCCGCTATGCCTGCTATCTGATTGCGCAAAATGGCGACTCGCGCAAGTCGGAAATTGCGTTTGCACAGACGTATTTTGCCCTGCAAACACGCCGTTCGGAGCTGATAGAGCAACGTTTGCTGGAATTGGAACGGGTGGAAGCTCGCGCCAAATTGCGCGAAACGGAGAAGATTCTTTCGGAAGTGTTGTTCGAACGCGGCGTGGACGACAAAGGGTTTGCCATTATTCGCTCAAAAGGCGATAAAGCCCTTTTTCAGTTGGACACGAGGCAATTGAAGCGGAAGTTGGGAGTGCCGGAAAACCGTCCGGTTGCCGATTTTTTGCCAACGGTGAGCATCAAAGCCAAAGATTTTGCCGCCGCAATGACTGCTGAAAATGTGCAACTCAAAGATTTGTCGGGTGTTCCGTCCATTGAACGAGAGCATGTCGAAAACAATATAGGCGTGCGCAAAATCATGATTGAGCGCGGATTGATACCGGAAAATCTCCCGCCGGCAGAAGATGTGCAAAAAGTGGCGCGGCGATTGAAGTCGGAAAAGACAAAATTGTTGAAAGCATGAAAAAAATACTTATCAATCTCATCCCGCTTGGCATCGGCGTTGCAATAAGTTTAATTCTGTACCTTGCTGTGAGGTGGTGGGGATTTCTGCTTATTTTTTCGTGGATTGGTTTATCCATCTCTGTGGGGCTGCTCGTTGCAATGAATCGAAAAGGGATGAAAAAAGATTTGGGGCGCAAAATCGCCATTCTGCTCATCTCACCCGTGTTTCTGCTGTTTCTGGGGCTATTCAACACGAAAATTTGCAATTGGAAGAAACGGTTTTTTATGCCCTCCTCTTTCTGTCCACGGGGATATTTACGCGGGTGCTGATTCACTATGCTGTTGCAAAAATAGCCGGACCCTTTATCTGGGGGCGGGGATTTTGTGGCTGGGCTTGCTGGACTGTTGCCGTATTGGATTGGCTGCCCATCAAGGAAAACAACTCTATTCCGGCGAAATACGGCAAATGTCGCTACCTGTCGCTTGGTGTTTCATTAGCCATTCCGGTCTTGTTTATCGCATTGGGATATGACTTTGTGGGGCAGCATTTGCAGGGGAATGAAGACGGAATTTTTCAGACAGCCAAGCAGGGACAACTCATTTGGTTTTTGGTCGGAAACGGCATTTACTACGCTCTAAGTATTCCAATGGCATTTTTATTCAAGAAAAAGAGGGCGTTTTGCAAAATCTTGTGCCCCGTGTCGTTGGTGATGAAAGCACAATCTACCGTCGCCCTCATTCGCCGCCGCCCAACAGAAAACGAATGTGTAGCGTGCGGCATCTGCAATAAAAATTGCCCGATGGACGTTGATATTGTCGGCTATATTAAAAACAAAAAAAGCATTACGTCGGGCGAATGTATTCAGTGCTGTATATGTGTCAATGGATGTCCGCAAAACGCAATAAAATAATAAAATAATTTGTATCTTTGCACCCGAATTGTACAATGAAATGATAAAAATTATGAAAGTCGCGTTAATCATTATTGCAATCGTCATCGTATTGCTGGTGTTAGTTTATGCCTATTTTGGCGGGTTTAAGCGGATTGAGTTCAGGGTGGAAGCGCAGGGTGGCGAAACGCTTGTCTATGAAGTGCCGAACAAGACAATTATTTATCGGCAAGAGTTATTGGAAAGCAAATAATTGAGCATCAAAATGGGAAAAGTATTTGATTTTAAGAACGAATGTAAGCAGTTGTATTTGCCCCCAAATACACCAACGCTCATTGACATTCCTGAAATTAACTTTGTGGCGGTTACGGGCAAGGGAAACCCGAATGATGCGGATGGAGAGTATCAACAAGCCGTTGAGTTGCTTTATGCTATTTCTTACACCATCAAAATGTGCAAAAAGGGAAGTGAAATTCCCGATGGATACTTTGATTATGTAGTGCCGCCGCTGGAGGGATTATGGTGGGTTGAAGACGGTGGCGATTGGCAATCGAAATCGGCGTATAACTGGACTTCGATGATACGGTTGCCTGAATTTGTGAATGCGAAAGTGTTTGATTGGGCGTGCAATGAAGTGGTAAAAAAGAAAAAAATAGCAACCGATAAAGCCGTATTGTTCCCTTTCAAAGAAGGCTTATGTGTCCAATGTATGCACATTGGCTCGTTTGACGATGAGTCGAAAACACTTGAACTAATCGATGCTTTCATATCTGAAAATCAATTGGTTAAAGACATAAATAAATCAAGATTTCACCACGAAATTTATCTCTCCGACCCAAGAAAAACGGATGTTTCAAAGATGAAAACAGTGATAAGAATACCCGTCCAATGAACAACCCAATCACATTCAGACCAGCAGAAGCCGCCGATGCCGCGCGGATTTGGCAGATTATTTTGCAAGCCAAAGAGCAGATGCGCTTGCGAAACAGCCGCCAATGGCAGGACGGCTATCCCGCGATGCTCAATATCGCGGCAGACATCGAACGGGGCGACGGGTATGTGCTGTGCCAAAACGGGGATGTGATTGCCTACGGGGCAGTTCTTTTTACCGGCGAGCCGGCTTATGAAGCGATACAGGGGCAGTGGCTCAGCCATTTGCCCTACGTGGTGGTGCACCGCTTAGCCGTTGCCGATGAGGTAAAAAATCGCGGCGTTGCAACCTTGTTTATGCGCAAAGTGGAAGAACTAAGCCTGCAACGAGGCATCCGCAGTTTCCGAGTAGACACGAATTTTGACAATCTCTATATGCTAAAAATGCTCGCTGCGCTGGATTTCACCTATTGCGGGGAAGTGTTGTACGACAATAATCCGCGCCGAGCGTATGAAAAGCTGATGGAAAAATAGCTCCCGCCCGCTGATACACTCATAAAAAAGGAAATGTTTTACAACTTTTTTGCTGTTTAAAAATAAAATCGTAATTTTGCCGAAAAAAAAGGATGTGCCGAATATGAACATAAAAATATAAACATAAAAAATCATGGAACGAACAAAGCGATTTATGCTCAGCGAGCAGGAGATTCCGACCCAATGGTACAACATTGTGGCGGATATGAAGAACAAGCCGATGCCGTTGCTGCATCCGGGCACGAAGCAGGCGATGACGCCTGAGGATTTGTATCCGATTTTTGCGCAGGAGGTGTCGAAGCAGGAACTCAATCAGACGGATGCGTGGCTCCCCATCCCCGACGAGGTGCGCGAGCAGTACAAGGTGTATCGCACCACGCCGCTGGTGCGTGCCTACGGGCTGGAAAAGGCGTTGGATACGCCCGCGCACATCTATTTCAAGAACGAGAGCGTGAGTCCCGTTGGCTCGCACAAACTCAATTCGGCGTTGGCGCAAGCCTATTATTGCAAGCAGCAGGGCGTTACCAACATCACGACCGAAACGGGCGCGGGGCAGTGGGGCACGGCGTTGTCGTATGCCGCCAAGGTGTTTGGGCTGGATTTGGCGGTGTATATGGTAAAAGTGAGTTATGAGCAAAAGCCGTATCGCCGCTCGCTGATGCAGGCGTGGGGGGCGCAAGTGATTGCTTCGCCGAGTATGTCCACCAAGGCGGGGCGCGATATTTTGACCAAAAACCCCACCTATCAGGGCAGTTTGGGCACGGCGATTTCGGAGGCTCTCGAACTGGCGATGCAAACGCCGAACTGCAAATATACGCTGGGCAGCGTGCTCAATCACGTGACACTGCATCAAACGGTGATTGGCTTGGAAGCCGAAAAACAGATGGCGATGGCGGGCGAATATCCCGACATTGTGATTGGCTGCTTCGGCGGCGGGTCGAATTTTGGCGGCATCTCGTTCCCATTTATGCGCCACAACATTTTGGACGGCAAGCAGACGCGCTTTATTGCCGCTGAGCCGTCGTCGTGCCCAAAACTGACGCGCGGCGTGTTTCACTACGATTTTGGCGACGAAGCGGGCTATACGCCACTTATTCCGATGTTTACGCTCGGACACAGTTTTGCCCCCGCGCACATCCACGCAGGCGGATTGCGCTACCACGGCGCAGGCTCAATTGTGAGCCAATTGCTCAAAGACAAGATGATGGAAGCGGTGGATATTGACCAATTGGATTCCTTCAAAGCAGGCATCCTCTTCGCCCAAACGGAGGGCATCATCCCGGCACCCGAATCATCGCACGCCATCGCGGCAACAGTCAACGAAGCCCTGAAAGCCAAGAAAGAAGGCAAAGCAAAGGTAATCCTCTTCAACCTGTCGGGACACGGGCTGATTGATATGACGGCTTACGACCAATATTTGGCGGGCGATTTGACGAACTATTCCGTGCCGGATGAGGAAATCCGCAAGAATATTGAGCAGTTGGCGGGGTTGGGATAACAAAAAAGACATTCCATATCTTCAAGATATGGAATGTCTAAAAAACACAAATTGTTACACATCGTAATACTGCATCGTTGGACCTATCTCCAAGTAAACAGTATTGTTTCTGCCAATTTCTTTGGCAGACATACTCCATGTAGTAATCATTGTTACACAAAACTTGTTTCCGCTATACTTGTTGATAACGGTGTCGCCTTCTTTTAGAGCAAGAAATTCTTCTTTTGTCATAATTGTTGTTTTTTATTTTATCCTTTTCGTATTTACTTTCTCTTTCGTAAACATTGGGTGTAAAGGTACAACATTTTTTTTAATTCACCAAATATTTTTGAAAAGCTCGGCAAAAAAAGATTTAGCCTTTTTTCAAAAACGGTTATGCAATTCAAAAAATAATTCGTACCTTTGCCGTTTTCAGTGAAGCCATTTTTAGGCACTGTGCAGTGGTCAAATGAAGCCGACCTTTGTCCGGATACCATTTATTTGGATAGCATAAGAGAATAAAGTTAAACATAAAGCATGAAAAGAATTAGTTTTATTGGGGGACTGTTTATCTCCCTTTCAATCAATGCGTTAGCTCAGGACGGGCAGCCGGTCAGTTCCATTCGGGGCGTGGTGAGGGATGCTGCTTCGGGGCAAGTGCTGCCCTACGTGTCGGTGGGGGTGCTGAATAGCACTGTCGGGGCGGTGAGCGATGAAAATGGGGCGTTCCGCATTGGCAATCTGCCCGTTGGGCGATATGATATTCAGGCATCGTTTGTGGGCTATGAGCCGGTTACGTTTCGCGAACTGTTGGTTTCTTCTGCCAAAGAGGTTTTTGTGGAAATCAGGATGCAAGAGCAGATACAGACTTTGGACGAGGTGGTTGTTCGCCCGAAAGTCAATAAGGAGGAGGCGTTGAACACGATGGCATTGGCAGGTGCACGTATGTTTAGCGTGGAGGAAGCCAACCGCTATGCAGGCGGATTTGACGACCCCGCGCGGCTCGCTACCGCGTTTGCAGGTGTGAGTGGCAACATTTTGAACAATGGCATTTCCATTCGCGGCAACTCGCCACAGTTTGTGCAATGGAAATTGGAGGGCGTGGAAATACCCAACCCCACTCATTATCCCGATGTTACAGGGCTTGGCGGCGGCACGTTCACGGCGTTCAGCAGTCAGGTGCTGGGCAACTCCGATTTTTTCACAGGCGCATTTCCTGCCGAATACAACAACGCATTGGCGGGCGTGTTTGATATTCAACTGCGCAATGGCAACAATGTGGACTACGAACACACGGCTCAGATAGGCTCTTTGGGCATTGATGTTGCCTCCGAAGGTCCATTCAAAAAAGGCGGACGGGCATCGTATTTGTTCAACTACCGCTATTCTACAATGGGATTGGTGGGCAAATTATTTCCGGATATGATGGAAAATAAGGGAATAGATTATCAAGATTTGTCGTTCAAACTGAATTTCCCTACCCAAAAGGCAGGCACATTCGCCGTTTGGGGCATCGGCACAGCAGATAAATACGAAGACCACAGCCATAAATCTGCCGAATATGTAAGCTCCGACAAGGATACTTGGACAGACGATTATATGGGCGCAGTGGGCGTTGAGAACAAGATTTTTGTAAACAGTCGCTCTTACCTGAAAACGACTTTGGCAGGCACATTTGCCCTCAACCACCTGTGGGGGCAGGTGAGCGATGCGGATGTGGCGCAGCCCCCAATACCCCTCGTTGAGGTAAAGAACAATCACGCCAACATCGTGTTCAATTCTTTTCTCAACACCAAATTCAGCGCACGCCACACCAACCGCACCGGCATTACGGTTACGGAGTTGCTGTATGACCTCAACTATCAATTTACGCCCGATTTTCCGCTTTATGCCGGAAGTCCAATTGCCGAGATTGCCGATGGGCGTGGCAATAGCACACTGCTGTCGGCATTCAGCCAATCATCGTTCAGCCTCAATGAACGCTTGACCGTGCAGGCAGGCGCAACGGCGCAGTATTTTATGCTCAACGGGCATTTCACGATAGAGCCGCGCGCGGGTATGAAATGGAAAGCAGCGGCAAATCACTCATTGGCAGTGGCTTACGGGCTGCACAGCCGTCACGAAAAGTTGGATTATTACTTCATCACCACCCCTGCCACGGGCGACAAGTTGGTGAACAAATACCTTGATTTGGCGAAAGCGCAACACCTTGTGGCGGCTTACGATTGGCACATTTCGGACAATATGCACCTCAAAGTAGAGCCCTATTTTCAATACCTGTACGATGTGCCGGTTGATGCGAATGGCTCATTTTCTATCATCAACCATAATGATTGGTATTTGGATAAAGCATTGGTTAACAAGGGAAAAGGAAAGAATTACGGTATTGATTTCACGTTGGAGCGATACTTTGCCGATGGGTATTATTATATGGCAACGGCATCGCTGTTTGAGTCGCGCTACTGCGGCGGCGACGGCATCTGGCGCGACACGCGCAACAACCGCAACTATATGGCAAACGCCCTCTACGGCAAGGAATGGATGCTGGGCAAGCAAAATCAAAACGTGCTGGGTGCCAACATCCGCCTGACCTATCAAGGCGGCGACCGCTACACGCCTGCCGACTTGACAAAATCCCAAGCCGAACAACGCCCCATATTCAACGAATCGGCGGCTATGCAAGCACAGATGGAGCCGGCATTTCTGGTAGATTTCACCGTGAGTTTCAAAATCAACAAAAAGGCACTCACCCACGAATTTGCATTCAAGATGGTGAACGCCACCGGCTATCAGGAGAATAATGGTTTCCTCTACTACCACACCGGCGAGGTGAAGATGGACAGGCAGTCCATTTCTGTGCCGAATTTGAGTTACAAGGTGGAATTTTGAAAAAATCCGCCCATATATTTTGCATATTTTTCAAAAAAATTACTACCTTTGCACCCAAAACGATTACGACCAGTCAGCACAAATGGACTGCGGATGATTGGTAAATATGGTAATTGGTAATTTTTGAAACTTAACTTGTTGCAAGATGGATACAATGGTATTGGAACGCCCAAAAGCGGAACAAAAAATGTATGGCACATATAGTGTAAAAACTGTTGCCAAACCGAAAATTCACTACACTACCCGTGAGCGGCTTGCCGACTTTTACGGCAGTGTGGTCGCAAAAGTTGCATCCGATGCATCCGCGATGGAGATAGAATGGGGCAAACCGGAGGGGCAAGAAGTATGGTAAAGCAAGGCAACATCATTTGGCTCAATTTTGTTGAAATGGAACATTAAACGCCCCGAATATGAATATAAGAATAAGAGCGGCAGAAGCGGCGGATTTTGAGCAAATCATACGCCTGATTCGGGAATTTACCTCGTTTGAGCAGCGTCCCGAACAGATGTGCAATTCGGTGGAGAAGATGACGGACGAAAAAGAGTTTTTCCACTGTTTCATCGCGGAAACCGATGCCGGCGAAATCATCGGCTATGCGGCGTGGTTTTTCTGCTATTACACATGGTCGGGCAAGGCTATTCATTTGGACGATTTGTATGTGCAGCCTGAATATCGAGGCAAGGGGATTGGCACAAAACTAATCTATAAAGTGCTTGAACTTGGGAAGGCAAACAACTGTAACAGAGCACGTTGGCAAGTAGCGAAGTGGAACAAACCGGCGATTGATTTTTACCAAAAACTTGGTGCGAAAATTAATGATGTGGATTGGAATTGTGATTTGATTTTATAAAGCATGACTGTTTTTTTCAACAAAACGCTAAAATATTTGGAAGTTGGCAAAAATAACATTACCTTTGCGGAAAAATTACAATATGCCAAAAATTGATAAGCTAATAATACGGTTGCTTTCTTATCCGAAAGATTTCACATACAACGAGTTAAGAACTCTGCTGTCATCGTTCGGATATAGAGAAATGCAAGGTGCGGGGTCGCGGGTTTATTTTGCAAAAGCCGACCATAAAATAAAATTGCACAAACCGCATCCGGGCAATATATTAAAGAGTTATCAATTGGATTTGGTGATTAAAGAATTGACAGCAAGGGGTTTAATTTTAAATACGAAAGATGATGAATAGAATAAATAACGTATTGACTTACAGAGGTTTTTTAGGATCGGTGCATTTTTCGTCCGAAGACAATGTCTTTTTTGGCAAGGTAGAGGGCGTCAATGACCTTATTACGTTTGAGGGCGAAACAGTGCAAACACTTACTGATGCCTTTCGCTATGTCATTGATGAGCACATTAACGATTGCGAAAATGAAAACACTTCGGTAGAAGGTAACTACAAAGAGAGTTTTAATGTAAGTTACGCCTAAGCGGGTTTAAATTGATGAAGTCCTTAGATACACACAAATCCCCGACGGCAGCAACAAAAACAAGCCCCATCTATGAAGATGCCCTCCGCATCCGGCAAGCGGTTTTTGTGGACGAGCAGCAGGTGCCGCCGGAAATCGAAATTGACGAACACGAAGGGCAATGCGTCTATTTTGTGCTCTATAACGACGACGACAGGGCTGTGGCAACGGCTCGCTTGCTGCCCAATAGTGCGCACTCCGGCTCTGCCACCTTGCAACGGATGGCGGTCGTGAAGGAACATCGCGGCAAGGGATACGGTCGTGAGGTCATCGCGCGGGTGGAGGCGTTTGCCGCACAAAATCAATTTGCCGAAATCGTCCTGCACGCCCAACTTACCGCCAAAGGTTTTTACACACAGATGGGATATAGTGCGTTTGGTGATGAATTTGAAGAAGCGGGCATCAAGCATATCAGCATGAAAAAGAAAATAACTCATAACTCATAATTTTTTCGTACCTTTGCAGTCACTAATAAACACGATTATGAATACAAAAGGCACAGTGAGCGATTACATGAAAGCGAATCGCAAAGGAAGCAGGGAGGCAGAATTAGACCTCTCAGCAGGGTGGACAGCAAAAACGAAAGTCCACAAAAGTAGAAAACACTACGACAGAAAAGGTCAGAATTGGAAAAGCGATTCTGACCTTTTTGGTTTAATAGGGCACAACTTTACCTCAATACCACCGAAACCACTTCATCCCAATGATGAAGCAGACCGCCCCAAACGCGGAGAGGGCGATGGAGGGCGAAATAATCTCCATCCAGCCTGCGCCTTCGTTGAAGATGCTGCGGATGCCGTCGGTCAGTGCCGTCAGGGGCAACAGTTTGATGGCTCCGATGCTCCATTCGGGAAAATTGTGGTAACTGAAAAATATGCCCGACAATATCATCATCGGCAGTTGCACGGCATTTATCCATCCAGTGCCGACTTCCGTTTTGGAGGTGCGGCTCGAAATCAGTACGGCAATGCCCGTGAAGGCGATATTGCCCGCCAAGAAGAGCGTAAACAACGCCCCTACGTTGCCCTGAATCTGAATATCGAACAGTAGCCACACGGCGAAGAAGAGTATCGCCGCCTCAATAATATTCATCAGCGTGCGCACAAACATCATGGCGAGCAGCAGGTTAGACTTTTTCATCGGCGTTGCCACCATCCGCCGCAGCAGTTTTTGCGACCGCCGCTCAATAATCGCGTAACTGATGCCCCACATAATGGAACTCATCAAGCCGAATGCAATCAATCCCGGCACCAAAAAATCAATGTAGCGCGTCCCCTTCAACGTCAAGGGTGCAATAGACGCATCCGCCTTGCCCCTACCCTCCGCATCACCGGACATCGGCGATTTCATCAACGCCGACAGTTTCATATACACCAGTTGCGCCTGCGCATTGAGCGGGTCGAAATGGTAGTGCACCCCGCCCGCCGAATCCGTCACAATCACATCCGCCTCGCCGCGCTTGAGGGCAACAATCGCCGACTTCCAATCGCTCCGGATGAACGAAAACTCGCTGTCGCCCAGCGTGTTATCACTAATCCTCCAAATAGAAATTTCCGCATCTTTCGGATTGGGCTGCGCATAGATGTCGAGCAGCGAGTCCAATGTTGTGCGATTGTCTTCCACCATCATCACGCGGAATTTCGATTCGGAACTTTGCGTGAAAGCCAGCCCCATACCGATGGAAAGCAACACGGGAAAAAGTATGCCCCAGAAGAGCACCTCCGGCTCGCGGATGGTTTCCAGCCACTGCGTGATGGATAGCTGATATAATTGATTGTTTTTTAACGATTTAATGCCTCTCATTTAATGTTTTCATTTAAGTTTTTCCCTGTCAAATTGATGAACAATTCGTCCAAATTGCGCGATGTTTCGTCCAATAAATCGTCCAATTTGCCTTCCCGCAATATTTTGCCTTCGTCGATGATGATGATGTGGTCGCAGAGCGATGATGCCTCTTCCATATAGTGAGTCGTCAAAATGAGGGTCGTTTCGCCCTTGTCTTTCAGCGATTTAAGGATATGCCACAAGTCCTGCCGCGAATGGGGGTCAAGTCCGGTGGTTGGCTCGTCCAGAAAGAGGATTTGCGGGCGATTGAGCAGTGCCACAGCCAATGCGAGCCGCTGTTTTTGTCCGCCGGAGAGGGTACCGGTCATCGCGCGTTGCTTGCTCTGCAATCCGGTGAGTTCGACAACTTCATTCACCCGCTCGTCGCCCAGTTCAAAAAAACTTGCGAAGAGGCGCAGGGTTTCGTAGATGGTGATTTTCTCGGCAAAACGGGTCTCCTGAAGCGACAGCCCGATGACCGTGCGGAGTTCGTGCTCGTGTTTGTGCCACGTTTTGCCCTGAATGAGAATTTCGCCGCTGTCGGGCTTTTTCAGCCCCTCCATCATCTCCACCAGGGTAGTTTTTCCCGCCCCGTTGGGACCGAGCAACGCCACAAACTGCCCCGCCGGTATAGCCAGCGAGATGCCGCGCACCGCCTTCACATCCTTGAACGACTTAAAAACATTATTAACTTCTATTTGGAGCATCTTTTTATCTCTGTCATTTTTTCGGGTACAAAAGTAATAAATTTTTTCCAAAAATGCTTTGCTAATTCAAAAATAGTTGCTACCTTTGTCGCAATTTCGAAAAGCCCAAAGCGTTGGAAACTCCCTCGGAAGGTCTTAAATTTGATAAACGAAAGCGTTTCAAGATATTACTTTGCTTTAGAAAATCCCTAATTTTCAAACTGCGCAAAAGTAGTAGGCAACAAACGCTTGCGTTCTGTTTGTATATAAATTTTATGTACAAATAAGAGCGCAGGTACTGTTGTTTATTTGTGCAGTTAGGTATGGGGATACCTCTAAAGCGAATGACAACATTAAACAGTTCCTGCGCTTTATTATTTTAAAAAATTACAAATGCCAACCGGAGGGGACAGGGAGGCGATGATGCTATGGTTAGAAAAATAATAGAAAAATTGTTGAGCAGAATACGTTACACTATTGTGTACGTACATTTTCGACGCAAAAGTCAGCGAAAAAAATGGAGGAGAAGGAATATGCACAATGCAACCATGTGTGATTTTGATTGTGAACAAATACAAGTAGGAAATTTTTCTTATGGGCACATTAATGCAAGTGTTTTTAATTCATACGATAAACTCATTATTGGTAATTTTGTTTCTATCGCCTCAGGAGTTAAATTTCTTTTGGGAGGTAATCATCGAATGGATACGATTTCGACGTTCCCAATAGAAACGATTACCCACACAGATACAGATACCAATCTTTCCAAAGGGGATATTGTTGTTGGAGATGATGTGTGGATTGGTACGGATGCCCTTCTTTTGTCGGGAGCAAAAATTGGGCAGGGTGCAGTGATAGGTGCTCGCGCGGTTGTAACAAAACCGATACCGCCTTATGCCGTTGTAGTGGGCAATCCGGCGCGAATCATCCGCTACAGATTTTCCGAAGATATAATAGAACAGTTGTTACGCATTGATTTTTCTTCATTTGATGAGGATTTTTTCCGCACACACTATGAAGAATTTTGCACTCCCATTCAGCATAGCGTCCCTACGTTGTTTTGAAAATAATTGACAAAACATTTGCAAATACGAAAAAACGATATAGAATGGAAAGGCATGGAGGTATGGAAAAGTATGGCGTCCTGAACGAGGAGTTCGGGGTTATTGAACTCACAGAAGTGGACAAATTTCTCGAAGATTTGGAAAACGGCGACATTATTGTCGGCGGTCACTGCACAAAAGAAGACGAGGAGGCAATTAGTGCTTATTTCCAAGCACGCAAGGCGCAACGTGAGGCAGCGGTTGCCTAATATTTGATAATTCCGGCGTTTTCAAAACGTGAGCACCGCTCCCACTCGCACGCCGTCGTTGGGCACATCCGGACGGTTGCGATAGGTGAGTCGCCGCACATAGTCTACGCGGAGGATGCGGAGGATGTTTTCGATGCCTACGGTGAGTTCCATATATGGCGTGTTGCCCATCGCATCGCCGTACCAGCCTTGGCAGGCTACTAATTCGCGCCATTTCAGGCGGTTAAGGAGGGGGATGCGGTTGAAGAGGGTGCCGTTGAGGTGGTATTGCACGTCCCACGAGGCGAAGCGGCGGTTTAGAAATTCCATCGGGTCGAGCAGGGAGAACGATTCCGACCAGTTGATGGTGTATGAAAGGTTGGTGGAGGGCATAAACTGCAGCGTGTAGGGCACCTCGCCCCAGATTTTCCCCGTGCGACCGTGCACATCCACATAGCCCAGCGGCGAAATACGGAAACGTTTGCGCACGCTCAACTTGGTGCTATTATATTGATAATCAGAGCCTAACACGTCTTTTAATGCCGTCGTATGGGTCAGTTCAATCACCGTTGCATCCATCGAAATGAGCGTGCGGTGGTTGCGCCACTGATAAAAGGCTTCGTTGTGTGCCCAGCGCAGTTTAAATTCAAGTTCGGCGGTCTTGTAGTCCTTGAAATCGTCGAAGAAGGGCACAAACGGTGTTGCCCATTCCGTCCGATGGCGTGCCGTGATGCCATAACTCCAGCCATTGTAGTGCTCGTGAAAATAGCTCAACGCCGCCGTCCGCATATAGGTCAGCATCCGGTTGGGCTTGCGTACAATCATCGCAAAGAGGTTGTCGTGGCTGCCGTGCTGCCCAATCGGGTTAATGTCGTAGCGGTATTCCGCCCGCAGGTAGTGAAAGGGGTATTCCAGACGGTATTTTTTCCGCTTTTCAAACGTATATTCCAGCAGCAACCTGCCTTTCCACCGCTCGTCGCCCACGCCATAAGCCAGATAGCCGTCGGCAAACAGTTGGCGGCTCAAATGCACGGAGGTGGTGCCGCCAAGGCGAAACCGCATCCCCTCCAATCCATTGCCGCTGATGAACGTGTTAATCGGACCCATCTCAAACCGCGCAGAATCGCCCACGAGAGGGACGTAGCCATTGAAAAGCACATCTATCGCACGCAAGGAGTAATAAAAAAACGGCTTTTTGCGGAGAGCCTGCATCAGTTCCGCAGCGGTCGCGCTCTTCTTTTTGGCATCGGCGGCGCGCTTGGCAGTCCAAAAATCCTCCGGCTGACTGCGGGCATCCGCCTGTTCGACGACGGGAGCCTTCGCCTCAAAAATTTTCAAATCATCGGGCGGTTCAAACGTATGATTGCGCCGCTCCGAGAGGTAGTGAGCGTAAATGCCTTTGCCATTGTTGATTATATTGAAATCGACCACGATGTCGTTTTTCGTCAAAAGGCGCGTGCTGTCGGATGTGCGCGCATATTCCTGTTCCACGCGCAGGCTGTTCACAAAATTCAAATTGATGTGTCGGGGTGTCGTAAACGAGGCTTTTTGTATGAAAAAGGTGGAATCGACCGTAACATACAAATGCCCCGCGAAGCCAAACGACTCGGAATTGAACGGCGCAAAACCCACGTCCACGCACCGCACATCGTTCACCACCACCGTGTCTAAGAGGTAATACTTGTAATACAGAGGTCCAAAAGTCGCCAGCGGGCTAACGAATCGCTGCAAAAGCAGCGGCACATTGTCTTGAAACAAATCAATTTCCCGAAAAACCTCCTCCTGAAACTTAGTAGTGCCCTCCTCGGACAAAAAATCAATCATCCCTCCCCTATTCAAGGCTTCCAGCACCCGCTTTTCGGACTGCGGCGACCGCCGATAATAGATTTTCTCCACCCGCTCCTCACTGTAAAGCGGCAACAGAGGTCGCCCCGAAACGCTCACAGTGTCAATAAAATCCCGCAAATTATCCATTTTTCGATACACCCAATTGCTCTGCGCCTCTTCAACGGTGAAATTGTCGCGGGCAAACGACCGCTGCACATAATTTTCGCAGGTATAAAAATCATGGTCGCGCGGGTCGTGCATCCCCCGCCGCTTGATAACCTCCTCCATCAATTTCACCGCAGGGTTGTCTTTTTTGGAGTATTTCTCTTTTGTTTTGCGCACCACCACGCCTTCCAATTGGCGGTCGTCCGTATTCCATTGGGCGACAGCGGGTTGGGTACACGCGAATAGCGCAACCAGCAAAAAAACTTTTCTATATATTTTGGTAAAAACCATATTATCTTCGTTGGCTTTGCAGGAAAGTATGTCTTTATTAATGTCTATTATCTGATACAATACGTTCTCTTATTAAATTTCCTTTTACATATTGATAAAATCTATCTATTTCAGAATCGCTGTTTTTCAATTTTTCTACATCCAAGCAATCCAATAAATTTGGCGCGGTTTTTAATTTTCCATATCGAACTTTTTTGAACTGCCCATTTACATTTCGGCTGAAAAAGTGTTTAATAATAGTAGAAAGAGCTGTTGAAGGTTTTTCTATAGATTCTATATCTTTTCTGCTAATTAAAGAATGGTTACTGATAATCTCGTCTGGATTGGTTCTTTTATAGTTATTGTTTTTACCCCATAATTCAATTATTTCCGGTTGTTTTAATATCCACGCTTCCATTTCTTGAATCATGAAGAAAATCTTTTCTTTTTTTGATTCACCAAAAATAATGGGCTTCTCATCTATTTCTAATTTATTGAACCAATTGTCAATATGAGCTTTTATATCATCTAAATCTGTATATAAGAAAGCATTGCTATCAAATGATTTAGCAAAAATACGAGCTGCGTTTTTGTTACCAGCCAAAGGTTGGACAATAATTTTAACTTCACTACCCAAAAGTTCTGTAAAAATTCTATGGAACGATTGCCTCAACGATTCGGAATTGTCACGTGTTGCAACATCAATATTTTCATGTTCCAAAACACCACCTTCTATCATTATTGTTATTTCTACCATCTTTTGCCCCCTATTTGCCCTCTTACCCACATTTGTCCAACGAGAAATTCGCCCTCCCAATTGGGGAAATTATCTTCGCTTAAATCGTATTTCACCTCGGTTTTATTCTGTTCGTCTTTCTCAAAAACAAGAACATCTTCCAATTCAAAATGATTTAATAATGATGGAGAATGTGTTGCAACAATTATCTGAGAATCTTTTGCTGCCTCTTTCATCATATCGCACACCGATTTTATCATATCGGGGTGCAAGCCGCTTTCAGGCTCGTCAATTCCGACGAAACAACCTCTGTCCGGATTGCAGAAAATTGACATCATCAATAAATAGCGCAAGGTGCCATCAGATAAATGCAATGCACCGATTGTTCTATCCAAGTTTTTTTCTTTTAATGAAAGATACAGTTGTGACCCGAAAAGTGAAATATCAATGCTTTTATATACAGGATTGATTTTTGCTAAATTTTCTTCTATATTATCATAAGTCAAACTTCTGTTATTTTTAAGATAATTGAGTAATGAGGTAAGATTGTCACCTGTTTTTCTTAATTTAGTTAATCCTGCAAATTCATTTGTAGGTCTTCTTAATGGGCTAAAACTACTTGTGTCAAAAGAGTCATAAATAGACATGCTCTCAACTGCCTTTTTGATAGTATGCGTATGTAATCGTTGAGGGTCTGTAATCTGCCGTAAAACTAATTCCTGACCGGATACATCTCCGTCTTTATAATCAACATCATTTCCTATGGAAAGTTTCCCAACCCCATTTTTAAAATCCAAGTATGTTTGATTTTCAGAGTAAAGAGTTTCTGTTATAGTATAACTTGTCGCTCCTGCCGGATAAATAGATATACGATAAAAAACATCCGTATCAAAAGGCGAAGACGGATTGATTTTTGATAATGCTTCATGGTCAAAAACATAAGTCAATCGAATATACGGAGCTTGGTGTTGGTTTACATTGGCAACTTTATCAAAGCCTTCCCATTGTCCTATAAATAGCTTGTAAAAACCAATACCGGATATTCCTTCATACAATAATCGAAAGGCATTTAAAAACGATGTCTTTCCACTTCCATTTATCCCAAGGAGAATATTAACTCCTTGATTCAATTCGATTTCATTTTCCCCTTTAAAAGAAAAAAAATCTTGAATAATAATTTTTTTTATCATAATTTATTTCTTTATTTGTTGAGTTGTGAGGGCAAAGGTACGAAATTTTATTCAAACACAATTTCTTGCTTGGCGTTGTCAATCTTGTAGGTGCCGAAGCGCGAAAGGACGGTTTGCCCCAGCAGGCAGGGCGCACCATAATTGTCTATGATGGTGGCTTCTACGTTGTACAACTCTTTATCACCGATTTTTACGGTGTTGAGGTTGATTTTTGTTCCTACTGAAAGTCGCCCCGTTGCATCTCTAAATTGTTCTTCGCCAATCACATCATCGTTTGAAAGCAAACCGTTTTTCACCAAAATGCGTGCTTCCAACAGGGAGATGCAAATACTGCTTGCACCCGTATCGAACACAAAATCAAGCTCTTGCCCATTGATTTTCATAGGAATATAGCGCACCCCATTCTTTTCGTGCATCTTCACAACAACGGGTTTGGGCTGCCCAACATTGAAAACATCCGACATATCGTGATTGACCACAAAAACGCAAAGTACAACCGCCACCAACGCCACCACCACGCTAAAAACCCTCCCTGATGAATGATTGGATTTGGGCGATTGAGGCAATGCAATTGGCTTGCTGTTTGCAAAATAGCTCTGCCAAGGTAGCGTTGAATTACCAATCCGCACGCTATCATTTGGCAACAGTGTTGTTTCGCTATCAATTTTTCGATTGTTCACAAATGTGCCGTTAGTGGAATGGCAATCTACGAGGCGGAAACTGTCTGCACCCGTTTGTATAATTTGCAAATGATGGCGCGATACTTTTGTGTCGTGGATGATGATGTCATTGTCGAGGTCACGTCCGATTGTAATTGTTTTCATATCAATTTGTTATAAATTTATCTTTTTTTTATTTTTCGAGTTCATCAAAATTTTTAATCTGTAATTGTTCCAATCTTTCGTCATCTGTTAATTGAGGATAATTTTCATACTCCCATGTGGTTATTTCCGAATAGTCTTCAGCATTTAATTTTGAAATTTTATCCACCCAATTAAAAAACTTTCCGTCCTTTGTGTACAAAGTAGACTCTGCCGCCATGTCTAATGCTAGACTATCGTCTACTGTTTTGGGTTTTATAGCAACGTTGAAACCTAACTGCCCTCCAGCCCGAACAGACGGGTACATAACACCATCAAAACCTAAGTCATTTGTTATTACTTCTGTAAAAATAGCTGATAAAAAGTAATCGTAATCATGTTTAATATTATCTTTGGAAAACTCTTCTGAGAAAAATTTTGAAATTTGTCTACAGCTATCTTCAATATCTGGGGCTGATTTTATATATCCATCAAAAGCCTCCTTCAATTCTGTCAATAGTGAATTGTTGAAAACTCCAGCATACATACTCTCATCAAGTATAACAACCAAATTGATGTCTTTTGTAACTCGCCATCTTCCATAAGTAATTTTTTCTATCCCACATGTTTTTTGTTTTTTTCTCAATAAAGGAGAACATTCGCATGCGGCAATCATTCGTGCTTCGTCCAAGTCTTGTTCGTTAGAAACAATAGTGCCATAAAACATTGTACTATTAGGTGTGCTCGCTCGTTGGCATTTAGTGTTTTTGTATTGGGGTAAATATGTCAATTCTGATTTTTTTGTGTAATTCGCACCATATCTGACTCTCATCAGATATTTTCCCGGATGCAAAGTAAATCCCAGAAATTTACTTTTACCCAAACTTCTTATCAATTCTTGAACCTCAAAATAAGGATACGAGGAAAGTTCCAATCCTCGTAACTCACTAAGTGTTTCCTTTACTGCTTTCATCGTTATCTTTATTGTTTTGTATTTTTACCTTGTTTTCTATGGTATGCCTAAACCATAATCGTTTAATCTCACAAATCCTTTTTTCAACATCCCCCATGGAGAATACCATTGCACATAGTAATAACCTGTCCATGTTTTTTCTCCTCTAAAATCTCGCGTATAAACCATGGATGATTGTTCCCAATTATCGTCAGATTGTAAGAAAGTAACATAAGAATAACCTGGAACCGTCCAGCCCGTGTCATCACCAACCGCTTCTACAAAAAAACCTCCTTTAGGTCCAATTTCCCTTTTCCTTATTATAGTTCCGTGCTTATATAGTTTACCATTTTTCTTGGCTTCTTCAAATTTCTTAATTTTTTCAATTTTTTCAATTCTTTGTAATTCTTCTTGTCTATCCCTTTCTGCTCTTTCTTTTTCTTTTCGTCTTTTTTCTTCTCTTCGTTCAATTTGAGCCAATCGTTCCTGTCTAATTTTTTCTTTTACTCTTTCGTTTGCTTTTTCTTTTTCAATCCGCTCTTGGACTAACCGTTCTTGTTGATATTTGACATAGCCAAGACCTCCACCTATAAGCAATAAAATAATTACGAATATCCATATAAACTTTGATTTCTTCTTTTTCTTCTTTTCCCTCGTTTTTCTCCTATTTAGCAACTCCCCCACAAACTCCCCAATCCTCTGATATCGCAATTCCGGCTGCAACTGCATAGCTTTCATAATCACATAGTTAGCAGCATCGGGGATATTCGGCACAAGTGTTTTCGGCTCCGGCATCGCTTGCATCGTGCGCATGGTGGCATCCATCGGCTTCTTTCCGGTTAGGGCAAAATAAAATACTGCGCCCAGCGAATAAATGTCTGTGTAAGAGCCTTTGCGGCTGCTGGGCGAATATTGTTCCAGCGGTGCGTAGCCGTGCGTGAGGATGGTGGTGTGGCTTTGCGTTTTGTCTTGAATGAACTCGCGCGCTGAGCCGAAATCTATCAGGATGGCTTTGTTGAGCGGCGTGATGATGATGTTTTCCGGCTTGATGTCGCGGTGCAGAATATCGCGTTGGTGGATGTAATCGACGGCTTCCGATAGTTGCGTGATGTAATCGAGGGCGGTTTCATAGTTCAGTCTGCCCCGACCAGCCACTATTTGCTGAAGCGTTTGCCCTTCCACAAACGGCATCACGATATAGGCGGTGTTGTTTTCCTGAAAAACATCCACTATTTTCACGATGTTTGGATGGTTGAGCCGCGCCAAAGTTTGTGCCTCCTCAATGAATTTTTGCAGATATTTGTCATACACAGCCTTGTCTAGCCCTTGCAGCGCAATGGTGGTATGCTCCGTCTGGCGCGTAGAATAGCCGTTGATAAAAAACTCTTTCATAGCAAAATGGCTCCCCAGCGCATTGTGCCGCACATAATAGGTGATGCCAAACCCACCGGCACCAATCACGTGCTCAACGGTATATTTGCCCGCTTGCAGCGTTGTCCCAATGGAAAGCCCTTTATCATTCACTACCTCGGTATATCCACCACCGAAAGCACCCTCAGTAAATATTTCCGTCGATTTCTTTTCCATAATTCATATTTTTTAACATCTTCATTTCAAATTCTTCAACTGATGCCCCATCCGCTCCTTCTTAGTCCGCATATACACCTCATTGTATGGATTTGGCGCAATTTCGAGGGGGACATTCTCCACGATTTCCAAGCCGTAGCCCTCCAAGCCTGCTTTTTTGGCGGGGTTGTTGGTAATCAGGCGGATTTTTGATACGCCTATTTCGCGCAGGATTTGTGCACCTATGCCGTAGTCGCGCTCGTCGGAGGCGTGTCCGAGGTGCAGGTTGGCATCCACCGTGTCTAAGCCCTCTTCTTGCAGTTTGTAGGCTTTCATTTTTTCCATAAAGCCTATTCCTCTGCCCTCCTGACTGAGATAGACTATTGCCCCCCTACCCTCCTGTTCAATCATTTGCATGGATTTGTGCAACTGCTCGCCGCATTCGCAGCGCATGGATGCAAAAATGTCGCCGGTCATGCAACTGGAGTGCATCCGCACCAAAATCGGCTCATCGGGCTTCCATTCGCCTTTCACCAGGGCGATGTGTTCCAAGCCCGATGCTTTTTGGCGAAACGGAATGAGTTTGAAATGTCCGTATTGCGTGGGCATATTCACCGCCTCGCCGCGTTCTATCAGCGATTCCTGCTTCAGACGGTAGGCAATCAATGCCTCGATGGATATGATTTTAATGTCGAATTTTTTGGCAACCTCAAATAACTGCGGCAAACGCGCCATGGTGCCGTCGGGATTGATGATTTCGATGAGCGCACCGGCGGGATACAGCCCTGCCAATCGCGCCAGGTCGATGGTCGCCTCGGTGTGCCCGGCGCGCCACAACGCCCGAAGATTTGGGTCGTCCGGGGCACGTAAGCCCACTGCGGGCACGCTCTCGCGGCGTTTTGAGGCGCGCCGG
>BNTT01000020.1 GCA_025996815.1 Bacteroidia bacterium | reverse complement strand
CCGTTTTTCTTGGTCGTTTTCGACCCGCAATAAATGCAAATTTTTTACTCATTTCTCTAAATGCTTGCAAAGTTATGTATTTCAATTAGTTATCACTACTTTCAGCCTGAATTTTGTCCATTAGCCCAAGTTAGTAAAGATTTGAAGTTTTAATGGATAAAAAATAAATCTATTGCGCAGCAGAGGCGAAGTGATTTCGACTCTGCTGTTTTTTTGTGAGGAAGTAACCGGTAATGTTGACCGTGCCTGCGGAAGAGTTATAAATCTCAATCCACGGCTTCCGGCTTGTAGGGGAAGAGTTTATCCACTCCCACGATGATTGCCAAAAAGACCGCCATAAAGATGAACACGCCGGCAAGTCCAAGCCCCGTTATCTCTAATGCTTTTTGAAAATCTGCACCCTGTATGTTTTCTAATATATTCATTTTATTCTGTTTTTTAGGGTTACGCAAATAATGGAACTAACATCAATATCAATCCGCCCACGATTACCGAGCCGATTTGTCCGCCCACATTGGAGCTGATGGCAGGCATCAACAGATAATTGTTGGGGTCTTCTTTCAAGCCCATCCCGTGAATCACGCGCGCCGACATTGGGAATGCCGAGATGCCGCACGCCCCAACCATCGGGTTGATTTTGTTGCCTTCCTTGTAAAACAGGTTTAAGAATTTGGCAAACAGCACACCGCCCGCCGTGTCGAAGACGAAAGCGAAGACTCCCAAGCCAAGAATCATCAGTGTTTCCACGTTCACAAATTCGTTGGCGGTCATCGTGCTTGCAATGGTGATACCGAGCAGAATAGTCACGAGGTTAGCCAACTCTTTTTGTGCCGTTTGCGACAACGAATTGAGCACGCCGCATTCGCGAATCAGGTTGCCGAACATCAAAAAGCCTATCAGCGCCAAAGACGAAGGGGCAATTATTCCCGCCAAAACCGTAATAATAATAGGGAAAAGAATCAGCGTCGTGCGCGACACTTTTTTGTTGGCATCGGTTTTCATACGAATCAAACGTTCTTTTTTGGAGGTCAACGCCCGAATTACCGGCGGCTGAATCAGCGGCACGAGCGACATATAGGAATACGCCGCCACCGTGATTGGTCCGAGCAACTGCGGTGCCAACTGCTGCGACACGATGATAGACGTGGGTCCGTCGGCAGCACCAATAATCCCAATACTCGCCGCTTCGGGCAAGCTAAATCCCACAGCCACAGCCAAAAGCATCGTGATAAAAATACCCAACTGCGCCGCCGCACCAAACAGCAGCAAGGTCGGTTTCTGAAACATCGGCGAGAAATCAATCATCGCCCCGATGGCAACAAAAATCAGCAACGGAAACAGTTCCGTGCTAATACCGGCATTTCGCAACACATCAAGTGCGCCCACAACCACGTTGCCGGCAGGGTCGGTCTGCGTGAGAGCCGCCGTAAAGGGAATGTTCACCAAAATGGCACCAAACCCGATTGGCAAAAGCAACGTAGGCTCATAGCCCTTCTTGATTGCCAGCCAAATCAAAGTAAGCCCTACGGCAATCATCACCAAATGTTTCCACGTCATAAATGCTATGGCGGGCACTAAAACTTCAAAATCCATTTAATATCTTTTTTTTAATATGATTTAACCTCATTTTCGTGCCTCGGCGCATATATGCATCATGTTAAATAGACTTTTGCATGATTTGCAATATAAAAATCAAAAAACATAGCAACTTGCGCGAGAATCGCGGCAAAGGTAGTATTTTTTTTTTGATAAACAACAAGAAAAGTGTTAAAATGTCTGATTTAATGAAATTTTAACATATCTGGCTTTTGGCGATTGTAAAATATGAGCCTGACGGCACCTATTTGCTTGGCAAGTCCAATTAGTAACTGCGAAAAGCTATTACGAGCAAACTACATTTTGCAAACCGACGGCGTTGTCGTGGAAGAATAAGAAAAAAAAACGTTTTCTCGAAAAAAAGGTGTAACTTTGCACCGCAAAATTTACATAAAAGTATGGCATTGAATTTTATAGACTTATTCGCAGGTGCAGGTGGCTTGTCCGAAGGCTTTATTCGGGCGGGCTATACGCCTTTGGCGCATATCGAAATGAATAATTATGCCTGCGACACGCTGAAAACCCGCGCCGCTTTTCATTGGTTGAAAACCAATAACCAACTGCAGAAGTACAAAAAATACCTCTTCGAAAAACAGGAAAAAGAAGACGGCAGCAAACTTTGGGAACAAGTCCCCAAAGAAATAATTGACACCGTTATTCAAGCCACAATCGGCGAAGAAACTATTAAAGGAATTTTTGAAAAGGTTGATAATCTGATTGGTAACGAGCAGGTTGATATTATCGTTGGCGGTCCGCCTTGTCAGGCGTATTCCGTTGCAGGTCGCGCACGAATGGGCAAAGCCGTAGAAGACGACCCACGCAACGAACTTTACAAATATTATGTTAAATTTTTGGAACGTTATCAACCCGAAATGTTTGTGTTTGAGAATGTTTTGGGCATTCGCACCGCCAAAAACGGCGAGCCTTTAAAAGACCTTATCCGTTTAGTTGAACAGACGGGCTACAAAATGGAATTGAAAATTCAAATCGCTTCCGACCACGGCGTTTTGCAAAACCGGCAGCGTGTTATTATTGTAGGCTGGAAAATAAACGATGAAAACGGCAATCCAACCACTTTTCATTATCCTGAATTAGCGAAAGAAGAAAATCCGTACAAAGTATTGCAAGATTTATTTTCCGATTTACCCGAAAGGAAACACGGCGAAGGACAATTATGTACTCCAATAGAATACACTAAGCCGCTGCCTGAAATGGAATATCTGAAAAAATCAGACATTCGTGGAACGCTTAATTTTACTACACAGCACATTGCCCGCCCTAACAATGAAAACGACCGTGAAATATATAAAATGGCAGTGGATATGTGGTTGAATGAAAAGAAAAGAATTGACTACTCAAAAATCCCTGCCCGCCTGCAACACCACAAAAACAAGGAAACATTTCTTAATCGTTTTCAAGTGGTTGACCCTTACGGTTGCAGTCATACCGTTGTTGCCCACATTGCAAAGGACGGTCATTATTACATTTATCCTACCAAAAACCCGACGATAGAGAATGTGCGCTCCATTACTATACGCGAAGCCGCCCGTCTGCAATCATTCTCCGATGATTTTTATTTCGAGGGCAGCTGAAGCGCAGCATTTAAACAAATAGACAACAACAAATTAGTAGCATAAATATGAATATCGAAGAAATAAAAAATACGATACAGGAGCTAGAGCAACGATTGCAAGATTACATTTCGACAATCAGTATTCGCTCGCTTGAATACACGCCGTTTATTGTGGAAGTCGGCGCATTAACCGTTGGAACTGATGAAAACGGTGTTGTGATTCTGCAAAACAAGAACTTTCCGATGCAATTTTCCGAAAAAGCAGTGAAAGAAATCTTATCAATGAAATTTCGAAATTGTTTTGAAGAACTTGTGTTGCCAAAAGTTTATTCAAAGCACGCATGGTATAGTGAACGGATAGAAAGTATTAATTTTACTTTATTGGAACTTAAAAAATTGATTTAATTATTATGAATAACAACGAAAAACTTTACGAAAAATTTCTTGACATTGATTGTCCTAAATCGAAGAAGAATTATTTGGATTTCAAGCGAATAAAAGAGTATTTGAAAGTTGAAAATATTTTTGATTCCAATTATGAACAAAATATACCTGATTGGATTGAAGAAATTAAAAACACAGATTTTGATGAAAAAGGAAATCGGCAATACTCTAATGCACTGTCTAAATATCAAAAATTTTTAGAATTGAAAAATATTTTTATTCCCTCTAAAAAGAACTTAGAGGAGGATTTCCGTAATTATCTGAGAACACAATTTGATGAGCGCAAAACAACAATAGATACCTATATTAGAGTGTTGAAAAAACCAACAACAATAAAGGCTGTTAATGAGGTAACAAATAATAATTTTTCAAGTGTTTTTTCATTCAATATTCGGCTCTCTGGTGAAAAAATTGAAAAATGCGTACAAAAGTTTGCAGAATATAAAACAAAAGAGGAAGAGTATTATATTAAAAATATTCCCGCTGCGTTCAAACAGTATACCACTTTTTTAGATACATTGGAGGCAACAACTTCTAATTTCCCTACTTGTTTCCTTCAGTCAATCTACTTTGGCACACCCGGAAGTGGAAAATCTTACAAAGTCAATGAAATTGTAAACGGACAAAATTGTACCCGCGTAACTTTTCACCCCGATACCGATTATGCCGCGTTTGTCGGCTCATACAAACCAACTAAAAAAGGCAACGCATTGACTTATGAATTTGTTCCGCAAGCATTTACAAATGCTTATGTTGCAGCGTGGAAAAATACGGAAACACCGTATTATTTGGTAATCGAAGAAATTAATCGCGGAAATTGCTCACAGATTTTCGGCGATTTGTTTCAACTTTTAGACCGCGAATATTCCATAAAAGCCGCTACCGACCTTGGTGTTTTTCTTAAAAAAGAATTGGGCAAAGAAAATTACGGTATCAAAGACGATAATTTAAAACTTCCTCAAAATTTACATATTCTTGCCACAATGAACACTTCCGACCAATCGTTATTCCCGATAGACAGTGCCTTCAAACGCCGTTGGGCGTGGGAATATGTGCCGATTGATTATGAAAATGAAGTGTCAAAGACATTTGAAATTACAGTTGCTGAAACTAAATACGGTTGGCACGACTTTTTGAAAACGGTTAACGAGCAAATAAAAACCGTTACCGATTCGGAAGATAAGCAAATGGGAAACTTTTTCATAAAAGCAAGCGTTGATGAAAGCGAGTTTAAAAATAAAGTGATGTTTTACTTGTGGAGTGAAATTTGCAAAGAAGAATACGGAACACAAAATAATTTTTTCAGGTATAACAACCATAATGAAGAAAAAGAGTTTTCGTTCAACGATTTATACAGCAACAGCAACGGAACTGATATTTTGCAAAAGTTTTTTGAATATTTGGGAATAAAACCTGCTGAAAATATTGAATAGAAGATGATAATTTTGTTTGAGGAATATATTTATCCCTGCTCGTTGATAGAACAATTTATCGATGAACAATATTTTACGGTAAAACTCACTAAAAATGAGGCGAAAATTCCGTATGTTGGATATTTCTATAACTCAAACCCAAAAATCAAAGATTCAGTTTTTATTCTTCCCAAAGTTTTTATAATCAACGGTAAGGCTTTTGGAGAATATAAGCCCGAGGATATTATTGATGTGCAAAAGATTTATAATCAAAATATTAAAGCAATTATTTATAATCTTTCCATTTGGATTTATCAGTCGATTGCCCGATATTCAAAACGCAATCAATATTCTACGATTGTGCAAAACGAGCAAATTCAAAATGTATTTTCGTACAAAGGCGATGATGCACAAACTTATTTAGATATTATTTTGCAGTTATTGCTATTTCATAAGGAATACAAAAATCTGTTTACCTACATTTCCATTATAAATCAAAGTGGAAACAATAAAATTCATTGGACAAAAACAATAAATAAATGCAATCCTTTAATACACAACAATAAACCATTCTATTTTGATTTTCAGAATAAAAACAAATCAATCAATTTTGACGAAGAAATAATTGTATTGTTTTATTCAGTTTTGGATTTTTTGAAAAACAAATATAATTTCAAAACGGCCAGTAATCTGAATTATGCGCTTATTCCGACGTACAAAATTGAAAGTATGATAGAAAACGGAAAAGGAAGAAGATTTTTGCGCTCAATCCGCAGAAAATATTACACCGATGAATTAGTTTTGTTGTGGAAATTGCTGTTTGTTTTTTTCGATAAAGCCGAAAAAATTTACAATAAGGGAAAAAAGCACAAAGAATTGTTGTTGGTAAAGGATTTCAATATTGTTTTTGAAGATATGATTGACCAACTAATTGGGGACAAAGATTTACCGGCAAAACTCAAAGAACAAAAAGACGGCAAGCAGATTGACCATATTTACAAAGATAAATCTTTGATTGATGAGCAAAATTTGATTTATTTTATTGGGGACAGCAAATATTACAAAGAGGAAAATCAGATTGGTGAACATTCTATCTATAAGCAATTTACATACGCAAAAAATGTAATTCAATTTAACATTGATTTATTTAATGACGGAAAAAATATTGAGCCGTTGCGTTATCGCGATGAATTAACTGAAGGTTATAATATTACACCAAACTTTTTTATTCGCGGTGTTGTAGATAAAGATGATTTTTCAATGAATGAAGTAAAATTACACAAAGAAGAAACCGTCAAAAATCCCATAAATGTTCATTTCAAAAATAGACTTTTTGACAGAGACACTTTGATTTTACAAGAATACGACATTAATTTTTTGTTTGTTTTATCTGCTTATGTTTCAAATTCAGATAATCAATCATTCAAACAAAAAGTGCGTAAGATTTTTCGTGACGATTTAATTTCTGTTTTCAAGTTAAAGTATAATTTCTACAAAATAGCACCAAATAACATGTCAGAATTTGTCGAAAAATATTTTCGATTGCTTAATGGGAAAATTTATCGTGCAAATGATAATGACGATTTTCTATGGTTAGCATTGGAAAAGCCAACAGATGATAGCAATCTTTTAAGCCGCATTACAAGCGATTGCACCATTTTGTCATCTGCACTTGCCTAAAAAATCGGTAAGTTACTTTTTGCGTGCCTCAAAGATGTACGATACACTTATGCAAATGGGGCGTTGGTTTGGCTACCGACCGGGTTATGTAGATTTGTGTCGCTTGTTCACAAGCAGCGAACTCAACGAGTGGTTTAGGCATATTACAATGGCAAGCGAGGATTTGCGGGAAGAATTTGATGCAATGTGGAACGCCAAAGCCACGCCCGAAAAATACGCCCTGAAAGTGCGTACCCACCCCGGACAACTGCAAATTACAGCAATTACAAAAATGCGTAATGTTGATAGAATACAAGTATCGTGGTCAGGTCGTTTGGTCGAAACTTACCAACTGCCAACCGACAAAGGCATAATCCGTAAAAATCTTATTGCAACGCAAAATTTTCTTTCAAAGTTTGGAAACCTTGTTGTCAAGGACAGCAAAGATTATCTTTGGTCAAATGTTTTGCCCGCAGACATTCTTAAATTCTTTTCTGAATTTACGGTTGCGCCGCAACTTGCAAAAGTTGATTTAACGCTAATCAGCAACTTTATTCGCAAACTTAATCAGGCAGGCGAACTTGGCTCGTGGCGTGTCGCTTTGATGAACAAAGCCAACGCGACAAAGAAATTTACTTTATCAAGACAGATTGTTTCGGGCTGTTTTACCAGAAACACCGCAGGCGATACCAATACCTATATAATCAAGAAAAATCACATTGTTGGAAATCCGACAGATGAATTTATTGATTTGGATAACGCTGATTTTAACGAGGCACTACAAATTTCAAGGCAGGACAAGGATTGGAAAAAAACATACCCGAAACCAAAACTTGTTCGTGAATCATACCGCAATGTTAATAATCCATTGTTGATTATTTACCCGCTTGACCCTTTGGGTGCAAATCCAAAAGACAAGAACGGTAACCCGATACAGGAAAAGGTTATTTTCCAAGCTGAAGATGATGTAATAATCGGTTTTGCAATAGTGTTCCCGAAAAGCGACACGGAACTTACCGTAGAATTTGCTATTAACACCGCTTTGGCAAACGAATTTTATCAATCTGAAATTGATTTTGATAATAACGACGATAATTTAGAAGATGATGAATAACAATATTTTGGAAATATGGTCAAGCATAGAACAGTCCAACGAAACAGGGCTGCTGAAACGGTTATATACAAACGATTCTGAACTGTATATTTATGCGGTTTTTCAAAACCCTGAACGCCACTGCGGAATTGCTTTGTCATTCGACAAAAGCATTCGCATTGATGTTTCTTCGTTCTCAAATCTGCGTGATTTGCAGGTTGTTCTTACAAACGACAATTCGTTTCTTAACAATAACCTGCTTGTTATCAAACTTGTACATTATCAAAGCCGTGATGTTTTTGCTGTGATGTGCGAAAATATGATACAGTCCGTTTTGGGCTTGCGTTCCGAAAAACAGGTTGTAAGAACAATCATAAACCAACTTGAAAAGTGGCAGGCACTTTTTGAAAAACTGAAAGGTGAAGGGCTTAATTCGTCAGAACAGCAGGGACTTTACGGCGAACTGCATTTTTTGCAAAAATACCTTGCCAAACAGGATTTTGTCGCCGTCTTAAATTCGTGGGTAGGAACAGATAAAGAAGTGCGCGATTTCCAATATAACGATTGGGCGGTAGAAGTCAAAACCACCACAGGCAACAATCACCAGAAAGTAAGTATCAGCAGCGAGCGGCAACTTGACGAAACCCTTTTGGAAGACCTTTTTTTGTTTCATTTGTCGGTTGAGGCAGCCAAGAAAAACGGCGAGAGTTTGAACGCCAAAGTTAATGCAATCCGCGAAACATTGCAGGACAATGTTTCAGCCCTGAATGTTTTTAACAACAAACTTTTGGAAGTTGGTTATTTTGAGAAACATACGCACTTGTACGAAGAAAAATGCTATCAGATTCGCGATGAAAACTACTACAAAATAGACGGCGATTTTCCACGCATTAAGGAAAAGGAAATCCGCAACGGCGTAGGCGATGTAAAATACTCAATCATTATTTCGCAGTGCAACGAGTATTTAATTTCCGAAAATACAGTGTTTGACAAAATCAATAATTTATGACAGACATAGACAAATACTATCAATCTTTTATGCAAGATGTTATCTCTTCGCAGTTAAGCAGCGAGGAGGGCGACACGCAGGAACAGACATTTACCCGTAAAGTTCTTGATTTGCTGTCTGTTAATAATGAAGTTGCGGATGCCTCTGTTGCTTATGACGAAAAAGCATTGGGAACACGCAATCAACACAAAATAAACGGATATGCTATTGACGAAGATTGTGAAACCATAAACTTGTTTATTTCTGTTTTTATCAATAGTCCAAATGAAAAGCAAACTACACCAACAAGTGAAATAGAAAGGGCTGTAACCCGCATAACAAACTTTTTTAGAAAAGCGATATACAATGATTATGCCAACGAGATAGAAGAATCGTCAGAGATTTTTCAGTTTGCCCATTCTGTTGCCAACGATGAAATTATACAGGAAAATTTGCGTAATAATCTTTTGAGAATATATGCTACAATATTGACCAATGGAGAATACAAGGGAAAACCAATACAAAGTATAGAAATTTGTGGCTGTAAAATTATATACAATATTGTTGATATAAACTACCTGTATCAAATTGAACAGTCAGGTGTACCCATAGAAATTGATTTTGATTGCCTCGACGATAAAAGTTTCAGTGTACCTTGTCTTATGGCTAATACAAACACGCAGGATTATCAGGCGTATGTCGCTATCGTTCCGGGTGCTTGTTTAACAACCCTTTATGAACTTTACAACGAAAGATTATTGCAGCAAAATGTTCGTTCTTTCCTGCAATTTAAGGGTAAAAACAGTGTAAATGTTGGTATTCGTAACACAATCGTAGAAAAGCCATATATGTTTTTAGCATATAATAACGGTATTACTGCAACTGCCGACCACATAGAACTTGACGAAACGAACCATTTTATTAAAAAAATCAGCAATCTGCAAATTGTGAACGGTGGGCAGACAACTGCTTCAATTTATCATTCCTGGAAAGACAAAAAAATCAAGGCAGACATATCTAATATATTTGTTCAAATGAAATTATCTGTAATAAATGCAAAAGACCAATTTGCCGATATTGTTTCAGATATATCAAAATATGCAAATACACAAAATAAGGTTAATACTGCGGATTTTTCTGCAAATAATGCTTCTCTGAAAAAAATTAAGGAAATTTCTCGCTCAATAATAATGCCCAAAACTGAAAACGGTTTAATTAAAAATTGGTTTTTTGAAAGAGTTAGGGGAGAATTTGATAATGCTCGCCGTCGTCTCACTCCTGCTTTACAGCGCAAATTCGATTTACAATACCCAAAAGAACAAAGAATCACAAAAGAACTTTTAGGCTTGTATATCAATTCATTCCCTGAAATTTATGAAGGGAATAAATTGCTTATTGGTCCTCATACTGCAGTAAAGGGTAAAGATGGCAATTATCCTTTTTTTATCAAATATAATTTACCTGAAAATGTAAAGAAAATAAACAATGTTTATTATGAAGATGCTATTGCAAAATGTATTCTTTTTAAAACAGCCGAAAAGCGTTATGGCACAGGTACTCAGTCATTCAAAATCGGCGAAATGCGTAAAGTTGTAGTACCATATACTTTATCGCTGTTAGACATAATTACAAGGGATAAAAGCAAAGAAGAAAGCGGTATTGACTTGTATAAAATATGGAAAAATCAGCAGATTTCGCAGGCTTTTTCCGATTTGATTTATGATTTAATGAAACAGGTAAATCAATTCATTTTGGATAAATTTCCTAATGTAAACCAATCTGAAAAAGCAAAAAAACAGGATTTTTGGGAAACAGTTAGAGATAATATCCAATTAAAGTACGATTTGGATAGCATTAAATCTGACTTAATAGACGAAAATAATCCACCAAAACGAAAAATTATTGAAGCAAGTAATGATTCAGAAGAACAAAACAAAAAGGAATATGAAATATCACTTTTGCAGTCAATTCCTTATGCGCTTTGGAAGAAAATAGAAGGATGGGGGAAAGATACAGTATTTTTGAGTACAAGCCAACAGTCATTTGCAGGTTTTGATATGGCAAACGCGGTAAAATTTAATCGTGCAATCACTGACATTAACCGCAACAAAGCAATGCGGATTTACGAAATAGTATGTGAACACAACATTGATTTACTTGCAGAAGCGGACGAACTCGCAGAACAGCCAAAAGTAGAGGAAGCAACAATCACAACTACCGACCACGGAGTAACTATTGAATTGGTACAAAAAATGGTTGCGTGGGATAAGCGGCGGCACATTCTCAAAGATTGGCAATGGCATGTAATGAATGATATTGTTTCAGGGGCAAAGCCACTAAATGACCGTTTGGCGTGGGGCTGCAAACAAAATCTTAAAACGCTGAAACAGCACGGTTTTACAGAAGATTAAACTTTATTTTTCGGTGTGCGTTGATACTCAACAATATCTTCGGCAACCATTAAAATTTCATTTTCGCGTTCCTCGTAAAATTTCACACTCATTTTTGGGGGAATTTGTGCGAGCAAAGCCGCCTCAATCCTGTCAATCAATGGCGTAAGGTCATATTTATACTCGTGCCTTATTTCACACTCCCAAACCGTTAAAACATTCCAACCCAACGCCGTGAGTTTCTGAAAATTAACTTTGTCCCTTTCAGCATTGGAAGTGATTTTATCAACCCAAAATTTTGTGTTTGTCTTTGGGGTGTAGGCGTATTTGCAACCCTCATGCTTGTGCCAGAAACAGCCGTGCAGAAAAATAACCGTTTTGTATTTCAGCAGAACAATGTCGGGCTTTCCGGGCAGCTTGGTATCATTCACACGATATCGAAAGCCTCTTGCAAAAAGGGCTTTGCGCAATTTCAATTCGGGTTTTGTATTCTTCGACCGAATTTTTGACATACATTCCGACCGTTTTTCTTTACTCCAAATATCCACTTCTCTAATATTTTGAACTGCAAAATTACAAAAAAATAGCGGTATAAATCATTTTCTAAGTGCCTCCGCACAAAACAACGCAGGTAAAGCGGTACTCCTCCCTCATTCACTTAGGCAGGAAAAAACATACTTGCAAGGGTTGACAAGCGGCTTAAAAAAAAATCTCCACACCTTGCTGCGCTGCGGGGAGTATTTTTTTTGCCCACCCTTTTCAGCGGTCTTTGCCGTGTTCGCTTTGGTCATTCCGTTACAAAAAAAACATTTATGAATAAATGGTGGGCATTTATTCACAACTGTCTCAATACCAACGACAAGCGATGCGTACATTAGGCTTTGCCTATCAGATTATTGAAGACGGCAAAGCACATATCAAAGACGGGACATTAAGCGATGTCAATCTGACGTTTTTGGGAATAGTTGCTATTTCCGACCCCGTGAGAAAAGAAGTGCCACAAGCCGTGAAAGAATGCCAAAACGCAGGTATTGCCATAAAAATTGTGACCGGCGACACTCCGGGAACAGCCAAAGAAATTGGTCGCCAAATTGGCTTATGGACTGATAAAGATACGGATAAAAACCACCTGACCGGGGTTGAATTTGAAAAAATGTCGGATAAAGCATTATTAGACAGAATTTTGGATTTGAAGATACTGTCGCGTGCCCGACCATTGGACAAGGAACGGTTGGTGAAACTGTTGCAGCAAAAAAATCAGGTAGTAGCCGTAACGGGCGATGGCACCAACGATGCTCCGGCATTGAATGCCGCCCAAGTCGGCTTGTCGATGGGCGACGGCACATCCGTAGCCAAAGAAGCGAGCGACATCACCATCATTGACAATTCGTTCAGCAGCATTTCAAGGGCTGTGATGTGGGGACGCTCCCTGTATCAAAACATCCAGCGTTTCATCCTGTTTCAAATGACTATCAACGTGGCAGCGTGTCTTATCGTGATGATTGGTGCCTTTCTCGGAACGGAATCGCCGCTTACGGTAACGCAAATGCTCTGGGTAAATCTGATTATGGATACGTTTGCCGCATTGGCATTGGCATCCTTGCCGCCCAACGAAAAGGTGATGCAAGACAAACCACGCAAGGCAGATGCCTACATCATCAATAAACCGATGGCAAAGAGCATTTTAAGTGTCGGTTTGATTTTTGTTGCCCTCTTGTTTGGCTTAATCCAGTATTTCAAACACGCCGACATCACCTCTTTGTGTCAATTCAACGCAGCCGATTTCGGACGCAGTTTCTTCGATTTCAGTGCCGGAAATGGATTGTCGCCATACGAATTGTCGCTGTTTTTCACCATTTTTGTGATGCTGCAATTTTGGAATATGTTCAACGCCAAAGCATTCAACACCGGCAGAAGCGCATTTTATCAGATGCGACAAAGTCTGTCAGGCTTCGGCTTAGTCGCTCTGATAATCATCGCCGGTCAATATTTCATTGTAACCTTGGGCGGAGAGATGTTCAATGTTGTGCCACTTGCACTGCACGATTGGGGAATAATTATTGCGGCAACGTCGATAGTTCTTTGGATTGGAGAGATTGGACGATTGCTTTTCAAATCAAAGTAATGGGCAAGGTGTTGTAATCCTTGTTGATTAAAAAAGAGCACGAATTACGGCTGATACAACCGTAATTCGTGCCTCTTTTTATTAAGAGTTATCCCAAAAAGCCCAAGAGCACCCCGGCGGCAACCGCCGAGCCAATCACGCCGGCGACATTCGGTCCCATGGCGTGCATCAGCAAGTAGTTGGAGGAGTCATATTCCAAGCCGACAACCTGAGAGATACGCGCTGAATCGGGCACTGCCGAAACGCCGGCATTACCAATCAGCGGATTGATTTTGTTGTCTTTCCCCAGAAAGATGTTGAAAAATTTGACAAACAAAACCCCCGTAGTGGTTGCAATAACGAATGACAACGCTCCCAAACCGAAGATTTTCAGCGAACTCAAGGTCAAGAATTGCGTTGCCTGCGTGGAAGCACCTACGGTGATACCCAGCAAGATGGTAATCACGTCAATCAGCGGACCGCGAGCGGTTTCTGCCAAACGACGGGTTACGCCCGATTCTTTGATTAAGTTACCGAAAAACAACATTCCCAGCAAGGGCAAACCCGATGGCACCAAGAAACAGGTCAGCAACAATCCCACAATCGGAAAAATGATTTTTTCCGTCTGTGAAACCACACGGGGCGGTTTCATGCGGATGACACGTTCGCTTTTGGTAGTCAAAAGGCGCATAATGGGCGGTTGAATTACCGGCACCAGAGCCATGTAAGAATACGCCGACACGGCAATGGCTCCCATGAGGTTTGGCGCGAGTTTGGACGACAGGAAAATAGCCGTTGGACCGTCTGCGCCGCCGATGATACCGATTGCACCCGCTTGAGAAGGGTCAAAGCCCCAAAGCAGTGCCAGGATATAGGCACCGAAAATACCAAATTGAGCCGCAGCACCAATCAACATCAGTTTGGGATTGGAAATCAACGCCGAGAAGTCGGTCATCGCCCCAATGCCAAGGAAAATCAGCGGTGGATACCACCCCGAAGTTACCCCTTGATACAGGATGTTGAGCACCGAGCCTTCTTCATAAATTCCCAACTGCAATCCGGCATCTTTGAACGGGATATTGCCAATCAAAATACCGAAACCAATCGGAATCAACAGCATAGGCTCAAATTCTTTGGCAATCGCCAAATAGATAAACACCAAGCCCACCGCAATCATGATGAGGTGTCCCGAAGTGGCATTTGCAAAGCCTGTATAAGAGAGGAAAATCTGTAAATTATCCCCAATGAATGATAGAAAATCCATAATTTTATCCGATTACGAGGAGTTCTGCACCTTCCAGCACAGACTCGCCTTTGTTAACTTTTATATCCTTAATCTCTCCGTCGCGGTCGGCATTGATGGCGTTTTCCATTTTCATGGCTTCCAGCACCAGCACTTTTTGCCCTTTTTTGACCGCATCGCCCACTTTGACATTGATGTCGAGGATGATGCCGGGCAGCGGCGACCTCAACGCACCTGCCGAAGCGGCTTGCACGGGTTTGGAAACCGGTGCCACAGCTGCCTGTGCGGGACGTTTCACTGTTACGACCTGCGTTTTAGTAGGTCTGTCGATTTGCACTTTATACGGTGTGCCGTTGACTTCCACGTCTGCCATGGTGCCTTCAATGCTGTTTATCTCAACGTTGTAAATGTTGCCGTTAATTATATATTTAAAATTTTTCATATTTTTTTATTTTCTAATAGGTAACTCTCTTAATGTTTGAATTTTTGAACTCCAGGGCGAATAGTTACGCGCCGTGTGCTGAATGGTCAGGATGGTGTTTTCCTCATCGTGCAATTCTGTGGCTTCGTATATCGCCAGCGCAATGGCGGCAAACAGTTCGCCCGACATGCCGGTCGAAACAGATGCCTGTTCTTCGGTCATTCCGGATGTTTGCATCGCCCGCTTTTTGCTCATTCTAACTGCCGTTTTGCCGACATATTTGAACGAGAGAAAAAGCGCAAGCAGTGCAACAAACACCACTCCCATAGCCGTAACCGTCATACCGGCACCACTCGCATCGTTTTTCTTGAAATTGTCCACCTTGTCGCTTTTGTCCAAAATGAAGTTATTGGAACTCGGCGTCACCTGCGTAAAGGGTATCCAAAGTTTGTTGCCACCGGTGTAACTTTGATTCAAACGAATTTCGTCTTCCAATCGTTTGGCATTCCAACCGTCGTGCACCAAGCCGTAACTGATGTCAGCCACTTGTCCTGCGGGCACGGTCACGGAGTCGATAAACGTCCGTCCGTCCGAATCAAACAGTGCAATGAAGTTTGGCTGCTCAGTGTCCAGCATAAAACTCAGATGAAAAGTTCCGCGAGTAGGTTGCCCGTCCGCCCAAAAAAGCAGGTGCTGATTGGGTCTCACTTTCGTCAAAACATCACCCTTGGGCACCGGATAGATGCGCGGGTCGTTGCTGCCGTAAATATCCCGCAGCGTCAATTTATTGTCTGCTTGATATAAACGAGCATCCGTAGCATTGATTGTCAAATAGCAACCGGCCATATTAACCGTTCCCGCAGAAGAGTTGTAAATCTCAATCCAAGGGCGTTGTGTTCCGTAGTCATCCTGAAAATTCGTTTCATTGATAACGAGGATTTCATTGATTTTGAGCGAGCTTGTCCGCTGCGCCTGCACCGAAAAAACGGCACACAACAGCAACAAACCCACCGTCAACAAATTCACCGTCAATTTTTTAATTCCTTCCATCATTCGTAATTTTTAATTTTTAATTCGTAATTTACAAAGGAATATTATCGTGTTTTTTCGCCGGATTAACCTGTTTCTTCGTCGCCAACTGTTGCAACGCGCGAATGATGCGGAAGCGGGTGTTGCGCGGCTCAATCACATCGTCGATATAACCGTATTTCGCTGCATTGTAAGGATTTGCGAATGCCTTGTTGTATTCAGCCTCTTTTTCAGCCAACACCTTTGCAGGGTCGCTCGATTCTTTGGCTTCCTTCGCATACAGCACTTCCACAGCACCTGCACCGCCCATCACGGCGATTTCGGCAGTGGGCCATGCGTAGTTCATGTCGCCACGCAACTGCTTGCAACTCATCACGATATGTGCGCCACCGTAGGACTTGCGCAGCGTTACCGTCACTTTGGGCACCGTCGCTTCGCCGTAGGCGTAGAGCAATTTGGCACCGTGAACAATCACGCCACCGTATTCCTGACCCGTTCCCGGAAGGAATCCCGGCACGTCCACCAGCGTCACAAGGGGGACGTTGAACGCATCGCAGAAGCGCACAAACCGTGCGGCTTTGCGGGAAGCGTTGATGTCCAGCACACCGGCGAGGGCTTTCGGCTGATTGGCAACGATGCCCACCGAGCGTCCATTGAAGCGGGCAAAACCCACGATGATGTTTTTCGCATAATCGGCATGAACTTCCAAAAACTCGCCGTCGTCGACGATGGCTCCAATCACTTCATACATATCATAGGCCTGATTGGCGTTGTCGGGTATAATCTCGTTCAGTGAATCTTCCAAGCGGTCGATGGGGTCGCTGGTCGGCTTCACGGGGGTTTCTTCCATGTTGTTTTGCGGCAGAAAACTCAGCAGTTTGCGCACCAAATCAATGGCATCTTCTTCTTTCTCAACGGAGAAATGCGACACGCCCGATTTTCTTGCGTGCACTTCGGCACCGCCCAATTGCTCCTGCGTTACCACCTCGTGGGTTACGGTTTCCACCACTTTCGGACCCGTGAGGAACATATAACTTGCACCCTGCACCATGATGGTGAAGTCGGTGAGCGCGGGTGAATAAACCGCACCACCGGCACAAGGTCCCAAAATCGTCGAAATCTGCGGCACCACGCCCGAAGCGAGGATGTTGCGTTGGAAAATCTCCGCATAGCCCGCCAGCGCGTTCACGCCTTCCTGGATGCGGGCACCGCCGGAGTCGTTCAAGCCGATGACCGGTGCGCCCATCTGCATCGCCAAGTCCATGACCTTGCAGATTTTCAGAGCCATCGTTTCGGACAGCGACCCGCCAATCACGGTGAAATCCTGCGCGAAAAGATACACCAGCCGACCGTTGATGGTGCCATAACCCGTTACCACGCCATCGCCAAGGAACTGTTTCTTTTCCATGCCGAAATTGTGACTGCGGTGCTGCACAAACATATCCAACTCCTCAAAACTGCCTTCGTCGAGCAGCATCGTGATACGCTCACGCGCAGTGTATTTACCCTGCGCGTGCTGTTTTTCAATGGCTTTTTCGCCACCGCCGAGGCGGGCTTGTGCTCGCAACTCGATAAGTTCTTCTACTTTATTTGTCTGTGTACTCATAATCTGTATATTATTCTATTGACATAATTCCGTTAAGACGCCGCCGGTTGATTTCGGGTGGAGGAAGGCTATTTTCAAGCCCTCGGCACCGCCACGGGGGGCTTTGTCGATGAGCCGCACACCTTTTGGCTCTACTTCGGCTAACGCCTCGGCTACGTCGGGGACGGCAAAAGCGATGTGGTGGATGCCCTCGCCGCGGTTTTCGATAAACTTGGCGATGGTAGACTCTTCGGAGGTGGGCTCCAGCAGCTCAATCTTGGTCTGTCCGACCTTAAAAAAGGCTGTTTTTACTTTCTGGTCTGCCACTTCCTCAATGTTGTAGCACTTCAACCCCAATACCTGTTCGTAATAGGGAAGACTTTCGGTGATGCTCTTAACGGCGATTCCGAGATGTTCAATGTGTGAAATATCCATAAATAGTGTATTAAAAATCAACAAACTCAATAATTCGGGCACAAAGGTACAAAATTATTTTGGATAGTAACAAAAAAAAACGACTTTAACAAAGTTTAACTCGCTTTTTTTGAAATTATCATTATAATCTAATAAAATGTTTGTAACTTTGCGCGATTTTTTAATTTTATATTCATTCGATGTCATGCGAAAAATAAAAAATGTTGCACTCTTAATGAGTTCGTTATTAGGATTTAGCCTGCCTGCATACGCCAACGAGGCGGATTTGGCAATCCCTGACCTTCACGTGGGGACTTTCCATTTGTTTGGAAGCGATGTTTCGTCGTGGAACTTCTTGCTTTGCGGTGCGCTAATCATTGCCGGAACGTTGTGTTTCAGCATACTCCTGTTTTTTCAGGTGAAGCGACTGCCTGCGCACGATTCGATGCTGAGGGTCGCCAACACGATTTATACCACTTGTCGCACCTATTTGGCACAGCAGGGGCAGTTCCTTTTGATGCTCTTTGGCTTGGTAGCCATCGTGTTGTGCATCTATTTCTTTGGATTGGTTGGGAAATCGGTCGGCGTGGTGCTTCAGGTGCTGTTTTTTTCCGTTATCGGGATGGCGGGGTCTTACACCGTGGCTTGGTATGGCATCCGCGTGAACACTTTTGCCAATGCCCGCACGGCTTTTGCGGCACTGCGGGGGCGACCGTTGGATGTGGTTAATATCCCGCTGAAAGCCGGTATGAGTGTCGGCTTGTTTCTGATTTCGCTCGAATTGGTGTTGATGGTCTTCATTTTGCTGTTTGTGCCGCGCGATATTGTGGGTATCTGTTTTCTGGGGTTTGCCATCGGTGAATCGCTGGGAGCAAGTGCTTTACGCATTGCCGGAGGTATCTTTACCAAAATTGCCGACATTGGCTCCGACCTGATGAAAGTGGTGTTTAAAGTGAAGGAAGACGACCCCCGCAATCCGGGCGTGATTGCCGACTGCACGGGCGATAATGCCGGCGACAGCGTGGGTCCCACCGCCGACGGCTTTGAAACTTACGGCGTAACCGGCGTGGCGTTGATAACCTTTATCACCCTCGCAGTGCCCAGCCCCGATATGCAAGCAAAATTGATTGTCTGGATTTTCGGGATGCGCTTCCTGATGGACTTCCTGTCGGGATGCTCCTTTTTTATCAATCAGGGCATCTCTCAAAAGTTGTATGCCAACAAAAAAGATTTCGACTTTGAATCGCCCCTGATGCGATTGATTACGATAGCCGCCGTTTTGTGTATCTCGGCAAGTTTCTTTATGAGCTACCTCCTGCTGGGCGACTTGGAAAACCCCACTTTGTGGTGGAAATTAGCCATCATCATCGGTTGCGGCACGCTGGCGGCGTTGCTGATTCCCGAATTTACTAAATTTTTTACAAGTTCAAAATCCACCCACGTCAAGGAAATTGTGACGGCATCGCGCGAAGGCGGTCCATCGCTCAACATCCTGTCGGGCATCGTTGCCGGCTATTTCGGCGCATTTTGGACGGGAATGTTGATTGTTGCCTTGATGACGGTCGCCTATTTCACCTCGCAAACCGGTTTGACGGACGTGCTGGGACCTCACGCCAGCATCTTCGCGTTCGGCTTGGTGGCATTCGGATTCCTCTGTATGGGCCCGGTAACCATCGCGGTGGACAGTTACGGACCCGTAACCGACAATGCGCAATCGGTGTTTGAACTCTCGCAAATCGAACAAATCCCCGGCATAGAAAAAGAAATCGAAAGGGACTACGGCTTCAAACCGGATTTTGAAAAAGGCAAATACTTCCTCGAAGCCAACGATTCGGCGGGCAACACGTTCAAGGCAACAGCGAAGCCCGTGCTCATCGGCACGGCGGTGGTGGGTGCCACAACGATGATTTTTTCCATCATCCTCCTGCTCGAACGGGTGGGCTTGCTCAGCCTCTCGCTGACAGACGCGCCGGTCATTCTGGGCTTGATATGCGGCGGAGCGGTCATCTTCTGGTTTAGCGGCGCGAGTATGCAAGCCGTTACGACCGGTGCCTATCGCACGGTGGAATTTATCAAGAACACATTTAATATGGACAAAAAAGAGGCAGACATCGAAGACTCCAAAGCGGTGGTCAAGATTTGCACACAATACGCCCAAAAGGGGATGTGGAACATCTTTCTCGCACTCATTTCCCTGACGCTGGCATTCGCGTTCATCGACCCCAACTTCTTTGTGGCTTATCTGATTTCTATCGCCGTATTCGGCTTATTCCAAGCCATTTATATGGCAAATGCCGGTGGCAGTTGGGACAATGCCAAGAAGATTGTGGAAGTGGAACTGCGCGAACACAACACCCCGCTACACGAGGCGGCAGTCATCGGCGACACGGTGGGCGACCCGTTCAAAGACACCTCGTCGGTGTCGCTGAACCCGATTATCAAGTTTTCCACCCTGTTTGGATTGCTGGCAACAGAAATCTGTATCGAAATGAAATTAGGCGAAGGTCTGTCGGATTATTCCGCCTACATCGCCATCCCGTTCCTGATTTTAGGACTGTATTTTGTGTGGCGTTCGTTCTATAAAATGCGAATTCCGGAAAAAGAAATTCAACTGAAATGATGATAGAAATAAAGGGAAAACTGTTTAGCGTTTGCGCCGGAGCAGCATTACTGCTGCTCGGCGGCGCAAATGTTGCCCTTGCGCAAATAACAAACGAGTGGATTTCCGGCGAAACCATGGCAAGACTAACCGTCGATGGCACCCTCACCATCAGCGGCTCAGGGGCAATGGGGAATTATCATCACAGCAGTGACGCCCCCTGGTATTATTCCCGATACGACATTAAGAGGATAATCATCGTCTATGGGGTTACCAGCATTGGAAATAATGCTTTTTCCCATTGCACCAATATTACCACCATGCGCATTCCCGGCAGCGTTACCAGCATAGGGAACTATGCTTTTTCTTATTCCGGGCTTACCTCCCTGACCATTCCCGGCAGCGTCACCCACATTGACAGGACTGCTTTTCAGTCTTGCAACCATCTTACCAGTATTAATGTAGATGACTCCAATGCGGATTACAGTTCAATAAAGGGAGTCCTTTACAACAAAATTCAGACCGTATTGCGATTTTGTCCGGCGGGAAAATCGGGTGTTTTTACCATTCCCGATGGTGTGAAGAGCATTGCCAATGGGGCTTTTGCGCGTTGTCGCCGGCTCACCTCCATTGTCTTTCCTCTGAGCATACTCTTCATTGATGATTATGCCTTTCAGGAATGCAGCGGGCTTACCTCCGTGACTCTTCCTTATGGCATCACCGACATTAAGGCTGGGCTTTTTTATGAGTGTAGCGGTCTCACTTCCGTTTCCATCCCCAAAAATGTTACCAGCATTGAAAATTATGCTTTTTTCGGTTGCAGCCGTCTTACCACCGTGACCAACCGAAGTTCTGTGCCGCAACCCATAACAACCGAGGTCTTCCAGGACGTAAATAAAGACAACATCACGCTCCGTGTGCCTGCATCGGCGATAGGCTACTACAGTGTCGCCGAAGGCTGGAAACTTTTCGGTCGCATCATAAGCATTCAAAATAGATAAATTTCGTATAAGATGAAAAAATTGTTGATTGTGTTCCTTTGGGGAACGGTGGCGATGCAGGCATCGGCACGCGAAGTGGTAAATCTCAACCGGTCGTGGAAGTTCACGCCCGGCTATGAGGTGCGTAAAAACGTGTTCACGGAGGTTAATCTCCCCCACACTTGGAATCTGGACGCGCTGAGCGGCAAGGCTGACTACGAGCGCGGGCTGATGAATTACGAAAAATCCATCGACATCCCCGCCGCGTGGGAGGGAAAAACGCTCTACCTGCGCTTCAAGGGCGTGAACAGCGTGGCAAATGTGTTTGTCAATGGCAAGCACGTGGGCGAACACCGCGGCGGATACACCGCTTTTGTGTTCGACATCACCCCGTATGTGGCTGTCGGAAAGGCGAATACGCTGATGGTGCGCGTCAATAATGCCATCCAATTAGACGTGCTGCCGCTGCTGGGCGATTTCAATATGTATGGCGGCATCTACCGCGACGTGGAGTTGATTGTAACCGAGCCGGAGCATATCTCACTGACCGATTATGCCTCGTCGGGCGTGTATCTCATTCCCGAAAAAATCACCAAAGAGGAGGCGGTGGTGAATGCAAAAATCGTTTGGACGGGTCAGAAGGACGTGCAGTTGCGCGTGGTGGTTTACGATGCACAACATAAGGTCGTTGCAGATGATTGTAGAGACGCGGCGCGCCACGTCTCTACGGCGGCGATGATGACGACGGCGACGGTGAATATCCCAATTAGCATTCAAAAGCCGCATTTCTGGCAAGGCACGCGCGACCCCTATTTATATACGGTGGAAACGACCCTCGTTCGCGACGGCAAAGAGATTGACCGCGTGACCGAGCGTTTGGGCATCCGCCAATACACCGTGGATGCCGACAAGGGGTTTTTCCTCAATGGCGAGCACGCGCCGCTGCATGGCGTGTGTCGCCACCAAGACCGCGCGATGATTGGCAACGCGCTGTATCCCGAAAACCACCGCGAAGATATGGATATTATGCGCGAGATGGGCGTCAATGCCGTCCGCCTGTCGCACTACCCGCAGGACAGGGCGATGTATGACCTCTGCGACGAATATGGCTTCGTGGTGTGGGCAGAAATCCCGCTCATCGGTCCGGGAGGCTATCGCGACAAGGGTTTTGTGGACCAACAGTCGTTCAAAGACAACGGCAAGCAGCAACTTTTGGAACTGATTCATCAAAACTACAACCACCCCTCCATCTGCTTCTGGGGCTTGTTTAACGAGTTGAACGAGCGCGGCGACAACCCCGTGGCGTATATTCGCGAACTGAACGATTTGGCGCACGCCACCGACCCCTCGCGGCGGACAACGGCGGCAACGAATATCTCCGCCGAACTCAACAAAATCACCGACGTGATGGCGTGGAACAACTATTTTGGCTGGTACGGCGGCAAACCGTCGAGCATCGGCACGTGGGCAGACCGAACGCATCAGGAATATCCCCACACGCCCATCGGCATCAGCGAATACGGAGCCGGAGCCAGCATCTACCACCAGCAGGATTCGCTCCGCCAGCCCGACCCAAGCAGTTATTGGCACCCCGAAAATTGGCAGACCTACTACCACGAGGAGCATTGGAAAGCCATCGCCGGTCGCCCATTCCTTTGGGGCACTTTCGTTTGGAATATGTTTGATTTTGGAGCCGCCCACCGCACCGAAGGCGAGATTAAAGGCATCAACGACAAGGGTTTAGTCTCCTTCGACCGCCACATCCGCAAAGATGCCTACTATTTCTACAAAGCCAACTGGAACACCTCCGACGCATTTGTTTACATAGCCGAACGCCGCCGCACAAGCCGCACCGCCGCCGAGCAAACAATCAAAGTCTATTCCAACCAGCCGGAGGTGGAACTGCTGCTGAACGGTCGCTCGCTGGGCAAACGCCGCGGCGACCACGGCATCTTCACATGGGACGCAACGCTCGCCGCCGGCAAAAACACGCTCTCCGCCCGCAGTGGGAAAATGGCGGCGGATGAGGTGGTGCTAAACATTCAAATTTAAATTTCTGTGGATGAGCGAAAGACGGGACTCGAACCCGCGACCCCGACCTTGGCAAGGTCGTGCTCTACCAACTGAGCTACTTTCGCGTTTGCGGCTGCAAAGGTAATACTTTTTTTTGAATTATGAAATACAAATATTCATTTTTTTTGCGGAAAAAATCATTTTTCCTCATTTTCATAATTCATAACTTTTTCGTACCTTTGCACCGATTTATTTAGTCAAAGCGATTAAATAAGCTGAAACATTTAATTATATTTTTTAATGAAAACAGTAGAAATTGGGCGTTATTTGGATTTAAAAAATGATTTTGCATTCAAATTCATTTTTGCAAACAAAGTGTTGTTAATCAGCTTTTTGAATGCACTTTTTAAGGGGAGAAAGACGATAGTTGACATCGACTATCTCAATGTGGAACAGTTAGGTCGCCGCAAAGGAGACCGAAAAGCGTTTTTTGATTTGTATTGCGTAGACGAAACGGGCGAGCAGTTCGTGATTGAGATGCAAGTGGGTAAACAAAAGCATTTCCTGGACAGAACCCTCTCTTATGCGGCACGAGCCATCTTGGAGCAAGCCAAAAAAGGCAATTGGGATTTTGAATTGAAGCCATTGTACATCATTTCCATCGTAAATTTCGATTTGCGCCCGAATGATGACCGATGCATCAGTTACCATTCGCTGATGGACGAAGACACATTGACAAAGTCAAGCGACAAATTGCAGTTTATCACGGTGGAGTTAAAGAAATTTAGCAAAACAATGGACGAATTAGTGACAGACATTGATAAATGGCTATATTGCCTAAGACACTTAGCCGAGTTGCAGGAGCAGCCGGCTGCAATACAAGGAGAAGTATTCGATGAACTGTTTGAGTTAGCAGAATTTGAAAATTTAAAAGAAGAAGATATGACAACGTACACAAAAAATCTGTTAAAGTACAACGATGTGCGAAATGAATGCGAGTGTGCTCGTGAAGATGGCCGTGAAGAAGGTCTGCAAGAGGGTCGTGAAGTGGGCTTGCAAGAGGGTATGCAGCAAGGTGTGAAGCAAGGCATACTGCAAGGCATGCAGCAAACCACGTATGAAATTGCACAAAAGTGCATTCGGGAGGGGATGTCCCTCGACTTGGTCATTAGAATCACCGGACTCTCCCCCGAAGAATTGAAAGGCTTCGGATTGGAATGAAAGCTCGCCCTCCATACGGAGGCGGGCTTTCCTTTCGCGCTGTTCTGCCGGGATGAAGGATGAGGGTAAGCCGACGGCGAAGTTGTAGCAGCCGGTGGTGATGCCTCCGTTCCGCTTATACGGGGTTATCGAAAAAATTTGGTAGTTTAAAAAATAATGCTTACCTTTGCCCCGTGATTTAATAGCAATTAGTAAAAACAATTAAAAAATTATCATTATGAAGACGTAAATGCAGTAATGCACACATTTTAAGTTGGAAAAAGCGTTCAGCTTCGATTCTTGTTCTTGAAACCTAGTAAATTTCAGAATTGGCAAGATTAGAGTGAAACTTTCACGCCATACGGCGTGGGCATTACTCGGATTTATTTGCCAAAACGGCAGACTAGGGCCTCAAGAACAGATAGAACTAAGAGTTTTGTCTGCGTTTTTTTTATGTGTGTATCCTTGAAGGACAAAAAACCAATTTAGTTAAACAAATAAATAAAAAAACAAATGAAACAGAAATTACAAGAAGTATCCCACGGGATACTTAGTCGAGCGAAACGCTTCGGGCGTTTCATCTTTGCAACAGTGATGTTGACGACGGCTACGCTGCCCGCGTTTGCCGCCAATACCATCACCACTGTTACCATTAACTCCATAAATGGAGTATCGGGTACGTCCGTAGTCTACAATGGCACGCCACAGATACCGGATATCACTGATTTGACGATTGAGGACGATGGAAGTAACGCTATTACGAGCGGCGTCAACATCATTGTTGTCCCGAGTGCTGGCAGTAACGGAACAGATGTCGGAACTGTTACAATCAGGGTCACCGGCGATGGTCTCTCTGCCTACTCTGGCTCCGTTGATAAGACTTACACGATTACCCCGGCACCGCTGTTCATACGGCCTGGTAGTGGTAATGGCATTGGTGCTGTTCCAGATAAGGTGTATAACGCTGCAAACACCATTGCTGTCGCCTCCGGAGCACCTCCTGTTACACTACCGGTGTTGTTTGATGGACTGAAGCCTGGTGATGAGGGTGATGTAACGTTCAATACTTTTACAGGAAATGTGACATTTGTGGGCCCTCCTAATGATGGAGGGCTGGCGAAGTCGGTGGGCACCTATGATGATGTAACCATTACTTGGACAGTTTCGGGTCCTAAAGCAGGTAACTACACCCCGCAGCTTTATCACACTACAGGTGCAATTAGTAAGCGACCCGTTAACGTCGTTCTCCCTACAGTTTTAACTCCTGATGCAGAATTTGCTACGGCGCCAAAAGTGTATGATGGCACCAATACAATTAATCTGACTGCCGGTTTCGGTGCTAGTAATGCGGCTGTTTTAACAGGAGCCGCAACCACGACAGGGAAAGTTATCACTGCGGATGCTTCGGGTCTTCGTCTCGTCGCCACCGGCACCTTATCAGATAGAAATGTCGGAACTAGCGACGTTTATCTGAATACTGTCGAGATAATAGATTTTTCTACCGGTTTGCCTGCGCGCAATTACGAGATCAACTCTGTGATGCCGGCAAGAGATACCAAAGTGGCGACGGCGACTATTAACAAAAAAACTGTATATGTCGGCGGCATTTCTGTGGCAGATAAAAAATTCGATGGCACCAACGTCGCAGCACTGCCCACCGGCGAGCCGTTTATCTCGAGTGTGGATGGGTCGCTTGTCCTTTCAGATCGTGAACCTACACTTGATCTGAACCCCGACGTGCACTTTATCAATCCCAGTCCGATTACGGGTGCTACTTTTGGCAATACAGTGGTGGGGGGTCCCTACAGCATCAACCTTACAGCAGGCAGTTATGCTCTCACAGGTAGTGGTAGTGGCAACTATGATCTGCAGCAGCCTGCTGCTTTGACTGCTAACATCACTGTGGCATCAGGACTAACTTTCGACGTGGCTTCCATCCCGGATAAGATTTATTCCGGTGCAGCTCAAACGCATGCGCTTGTTGTCAAAGCCCCCACCATCGACCCCGCTAACCCCCTCACCGGCGCGCTGTCAAGTAGCACAGATTACGACGTAGCCTACTCCTCAAATAATACAAACGTTGGAGAAGTCACCGTGACTCTTACCGGTAAAGGCAATTACTTAGGAAGTTCGGGGCAGGCAACTTTCAACATCGTCCCGAAGGACGTGAACGTGGCTCCAAAAGTCCGTTGGACTGGCGCAGTTACCGGACAGGTATATACCGGAGATACGGTTAGAGTGAGGCCTACTTCGGTTGCTATTAATCCCGCCGGTAATTTTCCTACTCCTATGGTAGAGGGTAGGGATTATGTGTTGTGGTACACCGATGCTCTTGATGTAACCTCCGGACCACAAGCCAAGGCGAGAATTGCCGGTATTGGAAATTTTTGCGGTGAATTTGAAACGAATTTCGCCATCGGCAAAGCCACAGCAACTCCGGCTAATATTACCGTGCCCTACATCGTGGCAGGAGGTGAACACCTCTCCATTGATTTGGATGCCCTGTTGCCAACCGTTACCGCCCCCGCCGCCTATGGTACCGTGCGTTATGGAGCAGCTTTCGCCGAAGGAGGTGGTGGAGGAGATATACTTAACGGTGCGGCTGGTGCAGCTACTCCTTCGTTTTCGGATTCTACTGTGACGTCCCCGATGCTGGTGGATATAACCCCCATTGCCTCCATTGTCGATGGAACAAGTGCATCAACAATTACCGTGAAAGCTTCAAGTGATAATTATAATGACGTTACCATAATTTTCGAATTTTCTGTGGCAGTTTCCGGCCAGCTCCCTGTGAACATTTCAGGTGTGACCATGGACGGCGGCGTGTATAATGGCTCCCCATACGTTCCAACATTCACAGATGGAGATGGTACTTCCCCGACTTTCAAAGCGAACGACGGAACACCTGTTTCCGTGCCAGGGTTTGATACTGTGTACTACAAGATAGGCACTGTTCCTGCACTACCACGTGCACCGAAAGATGCTGGCAATTACAAAGTGCTTGTAACACCCACAGGCACAGGCTACGTCGGCTCAAGGGAATACCTATACACTATTGCGAAAAGACCGTTGAAAATAACGATAAAGGATACAACCCTCAATCAGAACGAAACCCTTCCGGTCATTACACAGACATACGTAACCCTCAATGGTGATGATTTTGATGCGGCGACGAGGACTTACGAGGGCTTTGTGACTTGGGATGACACCGTCGCGCTGAATCTGAGAGGCGTAGCACAGTTTGCCGGTACTACCAGTAACTGGGGAACCAGCGCTATTACCTTTGTATCAGCCCCAAATCTGCAGACCACCGGCACGTACGCACCCATTGCCGCAAACTATTTGCTACCAACATTAGTGAACGGGAACGTGATTAATGGTACGTTGAAGGTCAATAAGTACGAAGTCCCCGGCGCACCGACAGACGTTGTTGCTGATCCCTATGACGGACAGGCAATAGTAAGTTTCGTTGTTCCGACCGATGATGGAATAGGTGACCATAATGGTGTTACTACCGCCGTTGACGACATTACGTCTTACAGGGTAACGACAGACGATGGCTTTACAGCATTCGGAACGGAAAGCCCCATTACAATAACGGGCTTGACCAACGACCGGCTCTATACTTTCACGGTAGCGGCTAAAAACGCCGTAGGTTGGAGTCCTGAATCGGTGATTTCTGCAGGTGTAACACCTATTGCGGGAGCGACACCACCACCTGCAGGACCTACAGCACCGAGTCAAATTAGCGCAGTCATAGCCACAGCAGGCGTTGAAGAAGCAACGGTAGCGTTCGCTGCACCAAACCCGGGCAGCAGTGCCATCACAAGCTACACGGTAACGTCAAGCGGCGGACAGACAGCCACAGAAGCGGCAAGCCCAATCACAGTAACAGGCTTAACTGCCGGCACGTCTTATACCTTCACGGTGACGGCGACAAGCGCAGACGGCACAAGTGTCCCTTCTGCCCCTTCTAATGCGGTAACGCCTACGGCTCCGGTAACACCTCCAACACCTCCGGCAACACCGACGGTGACCATCGGTAGTGTTACTCCAGGCGTTGAAAATGCAACGGTAGAGTTCACCACCGACAATGCAGGCAAGACACCTACCAATTACACGGTGATATCAACTCCTGGTAACAAGGCAACCCCCGGCGCGGGAAGCCCCATCACAGTGGACGGCTTGAGCGCCGACATCTCCTACACCTTCAAGGTAATGGTAGACTTTTCCGATGCACCGAGTATAGTGTCTGCCGCTTCCACTCCTGCGGTAACGCCTCTGGCTCCTCCGGCAGTAGTACCAAACCCGCAGAAACCGACCATCACAGATGTTACAGCAGGCAATGGTGAGGCAACGATAACGTTCGACGTCGATAACGATGGCGCGGAAGTTACCGATTACACGGTAGTGTCCACCCCCGAAGGCCACACACAGACCAGCGCGGGAAGCCCCATCAAAGTGACAGGCTTGACCAACGGCATAGCCTACACTTTCACGGTAACAGTGAACTTTGCCGATGCCACCCCAAGTCTGACCTCGGATGCCTCTGTATCTGTAACACCGGAAGACCCAACAGTCCCAGTAGACCCAGGCACAGGCATCAACAACGTAGAAGAAGTTGCAACAGTGAAGTTGTATCCCAACCCTGCAATCGAAAGTGTAACAATCACCGGCTTGCAAGGCAACGAAACGATACGCTTCTATGATGCAAACGGTCGCACAGTGCTCACGCGCAAAGCGACAAATTCTACGGAAGTTATTCCGGTAAGCCAATTGCAAAAAGGTATCTACATCGTGCGCATTGGCACAAAAGCATTGAAGTTAGTGAAGATTTGATAAAAAATAAATCTATTGTGCAGCAGAGGCGAAGTGATTTCGACTCTGCTGTTTTTTTTTGTGGAAATAGTACCTCAAAAAAAGAATTAACCCATTTTTTGGCAAAAAGTATCGTTCGCGATAAAATTTTTACTACCTTTGCGCTTTCTTTTACAAACTAATTAAAGGTATAACAACAATGAAACACTCTGTTTTTTCTCTCTTGTTGGCAGCGAGTATGTTGCTGAGCACTTCCTGTTCTTATGGGCAGCGGACAAAGTTTGACCCTGCTGCGCAGAGAATTATTTTGGCGATGGAAGTCATCGATAATATGTATGTCGATAATGTCGATAAAAACAAGTTGGCGAACGATGCCGTGACTGCGCTCTTGAAGAGTTTAGACCCCCATTCGGCTTATATGAGCCCCGAAGAGGTGAGGGCGATGAACGAGCCGCTGCAAGGCAATTTCGACGGCATCGGCGTGCAATTCAATGTGCTGACCGACACGATTTATGTTGTGCAGGTCATCACCGGCGGACCGTCCGAAAAAGTGGGGCTGCTCGCCGGCGACCGCATCATTATGATTGACGACACGCTCGTGGCGGGGATAGGCATTCGCAACACCGACGTGCAGAAAAAACTGCGCGGCGTGAAAGGCACCACCGTGAATGTGAAGGTGAAGCGCGGCAGCAATCCCAATCTGCTGTCCTTCAAAATCGTGCGCGGCGTTATCCCGCTCTACAGTTTGGATGCCGCCTATATGATAAATAAGGAAATCGGCTATATCAAGTTAGAACGCTTTGCTGCAACAACTTACGACGAGTTTAAGGCTGCCCTGACGAAATTGCAGGGGCAGGGAATGAAAGACCTGATTTTGGATTTGCAGGAAAATGGCGGCGGCTATCTGGAAACAGCCATTCAGATTGCCAACGAATTTTTGCAGCGCGGCAACCTGATTGTTTACACCGAAGGAGTCCACCAAAGTCGCGACGATGCCAAAGCCGATATGCGCGGCTCGTTTGAAAAAGGCAAAGTGGTGGTGCTCATCGACGAGGTGAGTGCTTCGGCGAGCGAAATCGTGACCGGCGCGTTGCAGGACTGGGACAGAGCCGTGGTGGTGGGTCGCCGCTCGTTTGGCAAGGGCTTGGTGCAACGCCCCATCCCGCTTCCCGACGGCTCAATGATTAAACTGACCACCGCGCGCTACTACACGCCCACCGGTCGCTGCATCCAAAAACCCTACGAAAACGGCAACATCGAATCCTACAACCGCGATATGATTGAACGCTACAACCGCGGCGAAATGGCGAGTGCCGACAGCATTCACTTCCCCGACTCGTTGAGATACAGCACGTTAGTCAATAAACGCCCCGTTTATGGCGGTGGCGGCATCATGCCCGACTATTTTGTGCCGATGGACACCACGCGCTACACCGATATGCACCGCTCCCTGCTGGCGAGTGGCGTGATATATAAATATGTGATGACCGTTTATGAAACAAATCGGGAGAGTTATCTTAAATCGTCGTTCAAAGACTTCAAAAACAAGCCGATAGTGACCGATGCGATGCTCAACGACCTGATTGACGTGCTGAAAAAGGAAAATTTTGAAATGATTGTTTCCGACGGCAGAGAGGCGCACAAATCGACCCATCTGACGGGCGAGGATATGAGGCAACTGGAAGTATCCAAGTCGCTCATCAAGATGCAAATCAAGGCATTGATAGCACGCGACGTGTGGAACACCTCCGAGCAGTACGAAATTTTGAACGCCGAAAACCAAACGCTGAAAAAAGCCGTTGAGTTGCTGGGGAACAACAAAGAATACACAAAACTGCTAAGTGGGAAATAAGAAAATAAAGCACGGCTGGCATTGGCTGCTGCTCGCTGCCGGCGGGCTGCTGATGGCGGTCGGTGGCTTCACGCCACAGTCGGCATCTTCGCAGCAGTCGGCAAGTGCGCCGCAATTGGTCGTCAGCATCGTGGTTGACCAGTTGCGGGGCGACTATCTGAACTATTTTTTGCCCTCACTCGGCGAAAAAGGCTTCAAGCGGCTGATGAACGAGGGATTAGTCTATCGCTCGGTCGATTTTGGCATACCGCATAAGAGCGAGGCATCTTCCGTGGCAAGCATCTATACGGGGACTTACCCCTCCGAAAACGGCATCACGGGCGACACCCGATACGATTGGACAACCAATCACGTGGTGCCCATCGTAACCGACAGCAAATTTCTTGGCAATTACACCTCCGACCGCTTTTCGCCTATGCCGCTGCTGGCATCCACCATCGGCGACGAACTGCGGCAGGCAACCGGCGGCAAGAGCAAAGTGTTTGCCATCGCACCCAACGCCGCCGCCGCGATTGTGTCGGGCGGGCGAAACGCCACCTGCGCCCTGTGGCTCGACGAGAGCAACGGACAATGGGCAACGAGCACCTATTACCGAGATTTTCCGAACTACATCGACCGCTACAATGCGAAGGACGCACCGGCAAATTTCCCCGAAAAAATGTGGCAACAGTCGCATTCCAACTACGCGGGATTTCCCTACACACAGCGCACATCGCCGTTTTTATACACCTTTGAAAAATCCGAAAAGGGGAATTTTCGCCGTTTCAAGCAATCCGCGCTCGTCAATATGGAAGTGACCAAATTGGCGACCTATATGATTGACCAGGCACCCTTCCGCGCGGTGGATGCCCCCGATTTTTTCGCAATCACCTACTATGCAGGCAATTACAAATACGGCAAAGAGGCAGAAGAATACAGCGTTGAGGTGCAGGACATCTATTATCGGTTGGATGCGGAGTTGGAAAAACTGCTGGAGCACCTCGACAAGCGCGTGGGATTGAAAAACGTCCTGATAGTGCTCTCGTCCACCGGCTATTACGACGAACTGAACAGAACGCCCGCCGCGGGCGAGTTTTACCCCGAACGCTGCATCGCCCTCCTCAATATGTACCTTATGGCAGTCTACGGCGAAGGCAACTGGGTAGCCGCCTGCCACGACCACCAAATCTATCTCAATCCAAAATTGGTAGAAGAAAAAAAGCTCAACCGGCAGGAACTCCTCCAAAACGCCGCCGATTTCGTGGAGCAATTTTCAGGCGTACAATCCTGCGCCATCACCACGCAGATGCCCAACGCCATCGGCATCCACAAAAAAGTGAGCGGCGACCTGTCCATAGAACTGCAACCCGGCTGGCTGGAAATGGACGCCCCCAACAAGCCCCAAGCCCATTCGCGCAACAACAACACCCTCGCGCCCCTAATCATCTGGGGCAACCGCATCAGGCACAAACAAATCTCACGCACCATCAAGGTAACTGAAATTGCCCCCACAGTGTCGTCAATCCTGCACATTTGCGCGCCTAATGCCTGCGAAGAATTGCCTTTGCAGGAAATTCTTTAGCGGAAATTTTCTACCCCATTAATCGCGCCGTAAGTTTTCAATTAGTAACTGCGCAAAATTGATGCTCGCATTGAGCTGCACGCATTCCGCGAATGCGAATTTACACCACAAGACCCTCTCGCATGAGGTGTTAACCCACCGTTCTTCTGCTGATTATTACTTTCTTTTTTCTCCATTTTTTCATTCTTCTTTCCCGCTTCTGTTATCCGGTGCCGCTGCCTGTTCTTCCTCTCTTTCAACAGATTCAGACTCTACGACAGAAGTAGTAGTCACCACACCCTCCTGCTGTTCACCTTTATTTTGGATACATTTCCCACGAC